>NZ_JBBMXE010000003.1:0-160997 GCF_037996745.1 Xenorhabdus siamensis | reverse complement strand
TAAGACAGGAGTTACATGTATGAACCAATCAATTCAATTTCCTGATCGTGAAGAGTGGGATGAGGCAGAAAATAAGGTGATATTTTCGCAATGGTGGATGGTTTGCTGGTGGAATGTATGATGAGTTGATGAAATAAGCGAGCGTTATGGTAAGGATCATCACCCACTCGATTTGTTTCGCCAACATCACTGGGGACTTGGAAGAAGAGTTTGAAACAGCCATCTATAATGGGCATGATAATGAATTTGGACGCTACTCTTTACTTCTCATTGTGTTAAATGGGTAGTAGATTTCCCAACTAACGTAATTATCGCGGAATAAAGCAGCCCTTCCAATTCTTCAGTTAGTTTTCGTACTTGTTTGGCAGGGCTACCGACGTACAGATAACCGCTTTCTAATTTTTTACCTGGAGGAACTAGATTTACCAGCAGCTCCAATCACAACATCGTCTTCAATAGTTACCCATCAAGTAAAATGGAACCCATGCCAACTAAGACTCGATTTCCAATTTTACATCCATGCAGCATTGACTTATGACCTACGGTGACATCTTCGCCAATGATTAGTGGGAAGCCATTTGGATTATCAGGAGATTTATGCGTCACATGCAAAACAGAGCCATCTTGAATATTTGTACGTGAACCAATTGAGACATAATTTACATCTCCCCTGATAACTACAAGGGGCCAAATGCTGACATTGCTCCCTATAATGCGCCACCACTGACCGACACAACGCTGATAAACATTGTGAGGTCAGGCAGAAGGAAAGCGAATAAGCGCTTGACTCTGCGGGCGAAAAGCGTAAGATACGCAGCCCGGCTGAACCCGAGAATGTTCGGTTCCCTGCTCTTTAACAAATTAATCAGACAATCTGTGTGGGCACTCGCAAGACACGTCGATTGCAGTGGGGAATATTGCACAATGGGCGGCAGCCTGATGCAGCCATGCCGCGTGTATGAAGAAGGCCTTCGGGTTGTAAAGTACTTTCAGCGGGGAGGAAGGCGTAAAGTTGAATACACTTTGCGATTGACGTTACCCGCAGAAGAAGCACCGGCTAACTCCGTGCCAGCAGCCGCGGTAATACGGAGGGTGCAAGCGTTAATCGGAATTACTGGGCGTAAAGCGCACGCAGGCGGTCCATTAAGTTAGATGTGAAATCCCCGGGCTTAACCTGGGAACGGCATCTAAGACTGGTGGGCTAGAGTCTCGTAGAGGGGGGTAGAATTCCACGTGTAGCGGTGAAATGCGTAGAGATGTGGAGGAATACCGGTGGCGAAGGCGGCCCCCTGGACGAAGACTGACGCTCAGGTGCGAAAGCGTGGGGAGCAAACAGGATTAGATACCCTGGTAGTCCACGCCGTAAACGATGTCGATTTGGAGGCTGTGCCCCTGAGGTGTGGCTTCCGGAGCTAACGCGTTAAATCGACCGCCTGGGGAGTACGGTCGCAAGATTAAAACTCAAATGAATTGACGGGGGCCCGCACAAGCGGTGGAGCATGTGGTTTAATTCGATGCAACGCGAAGAACCTTACCTACTCTTGACATCCAGCGAAGCCTTTGGAGACAGAGGCGTGCCTTCGTCGTCAGCTCGTGTTGTGAAATGTTGGGTTAAGTCCCGCAACGAGCGCAACCCTTATCCTTTGTTGCCAGCACGTTAGGGTGGGAACTCAAGGGAGACTGCCGGTGATAAACCGGAGGAAGGTGGGGATGACGTCAAGTCATCATGGCCCTGACGAGTAGGGCTACACACGTGCTACAATGGCGGATACAAAGAGAAGCGACCTCGCGAGAGCAAGCGGACCTCATAAAGTCTGTCGTAGTCCGGATTGGAGTCTGCAACTCGACTCCATGAAGTCGGAATCGCTAGTAATCGTAGATCAGCATGCTACGGTGAATACGTTCCCGGGCCTTGTACACACCGCCCGTCACACCATGGGAGTGGGTGGCAAAAGAAGTCGGTAGCTTAACCTGCGGGAGGGCGCTGACCACTTTGTGATTCATGACTGGGGTGAAGTCGTAACAAGGTAACCGTAGGGGAACCTGCGGTTGGATCACCTCCTTAACCTATGAGGGTGAACTGTGAGTGTTCACACAGATTGTCTGATGAAGAAAGAGACGGTATCGGCACAGGCTTGTAGCTCAGGTGGTTAGAGCGCACCCCTGATAAGGGTGAGGTCGGTGGTTCAAGTCCACTCAGGCCTACCAATTTTTTTGAATTGGCGGCAAGCCGGTAACGTGATAAATGGGGCTATAGCTCAGCTGGGAGAGCGCCTGCCTTGCACGCAGGAGGTCAGCGGTTCGATCCCGCTTAGCTCCACCATGATCGACTCTTGACGATGTGATTTCAGAATAGATTGAGACTTATCAGTCTAGTGTGAAATAGATGCTCTTTAACAATCTGGAACAAGCTGAAAATTTGAAACACTCAGTAGATGTCGACAAGACGACTATTGAGGAGTCTCTCAAAACTCCAGTCCGAAGACTTCTTCGGGTTGTGAGGTTAAGCGACTAAGCGTACACGGTGGATGCCTAGGCAGTCAGAGGCGATGAAGGGCGTGCTAATCTGCGATAAGCGCCGGTAAGGTGATAGGCTAAATACTCCTGACTGACCGATAGTGAACCAGTACCGTGAGGGAAAGGCGAAAAGAACCCCGGCGAGGGGAGTGAAAGAGAACCTGAAACCGTGTACGTACAAGCAGTGGGAGCACCTTCGGGTGTGACTGCGTACCTTTTGTATAATGGGTCAGCGACTTATATTCTGTAGCAAGGTTAACCGTTTAGGGGAGCCGCAGGGAAACCGAGTCTTAACGGGGCGCGAAGTTGCAGGGTATAGACCCGAAACCCGGTGATCTAGCCATGGGCAGGTTGAAGGTTGGGTAACACTAACTGGAGGACCGAACCGACTAATGTTGAAAAATTAGCGGATGACTTGTGGCTGGGGGTGAAAGGCCAATCAAACCGGGAGATAGCTGGTTCTCCCCGAAAGCTATTTAGGTAGCGCCTCGTGAACTCATCTCCGGGGGTAGAGCACTGTTTCGGCTAGGGGGTCATCCCGACTTACCAACCCGATGCAAACTGCGAATACCGGAGAATGTTATCACGGGAGACACACGGCGGGTGCTAACGTCCGTCGTGAAGAGGGAAACAACCCAGACCGCCAGCTAAGGTCCCCAAGTCCTGGTTAAGTGGGAAACGAAGTGGGAAGGCTCAGACAGCCAGGATGTTGGCTTAGAAGCAGCCATCATTTAAAGAAAGCGTAATAGCTCACTGGTCGAGTCGGCCTGCGCGGAAGATGTAACGGGGCTAAACCAGGCACCGAAGCTGCGGCAGCGACATATTAATGTTGCTGGGTAGGGGAGCGTTCTGTAAGCCGCTGAAGGTGAACCGTGAGGTTTGCTGGAGGTATCAGAAGTGCGAATGCTGACATAAGTAACGATAAAGCGGGTGAAAAACCCGCTCGCCGGAAGACCAAGGGTTCCTGTCCAACGTTAATCGGGGCAGGGTGAGTCGACCCCTAAGGCGAGGCTGAACAGCGTAGTCGATGGGCAACAGGTTAATATTCCTGTACTCGGTGTTACTGCGAAGGGGGGACGGAGAAGGCTATGTCATCCGGGCGACGGTCGTCCCGGTTTAAGCGTGTAGGTGGGATAACCTGGCAAATCCGGTTATCTGTAACACTGAGGCGTGATGACGAGGCACTACGGTGCTGAAGTGACAGATGCCCGGCTTCCAGGAAAAGCCTCTAAGCATCAGGTAACAGTGAATCGTACCCCAAACCGACACAGGTGGTCAGGTAGAGAATACTCAGGCGCTTGAGAGAACTCGGGTGAAGGAACTAGGCAAAATGGTGCCGTAACTTCGGGAGAAGGCACGCTGGCATTAGGTGAAGGGACAGGCGCCCGGAGCCAAAGCCAGCCGCAGATACCAGCTGGCTGCAACTGTTTAATAAAAACACAGCACTGTGCAAACACGAAAGTGGACGTATACGGTGTGACGCCTGCCCGGTGCTGGAAGGTTAATTGATGGGGTTATCCGTAAGGAGACGCTCTTGATCGAAGCCCCAGTAAACGGCGGCCGTAACTATAACGGTCCTAAGGTAGCGAAATTCCTTGTCGGGTAAGTTCCGACCTGCACGAATGGCGTAATGATGGCCAGGCTGTCTCCACCCGAGACTCAGTGAAATTGAACTCGCTGTGAAGATGCAGTGTACCCGCGGCAAGACGGAAAGACCCCGTGAACCTTTACTATAGCTTGACACTGAACATGGAGCCTTGATGTGTAGGATAGGTGGGAGGCAGTGAAGTGTGGACGCCAGTCTGCACGGAGCCATCCTTGAAATACCACCCTTGAATGTTTGATGTTCTAACGCCGGCCCGTTATCCGGGTTGCGGACAGTGTCTGGTGGGTAGTTTGACTGGGGCGGTCTCCTCCCAAAGCGTAACGGAGGAGCACGAAGGTCAGCTAATCACGGTCGGACATCGTGAGGTTAGTGCAAAGGCATAAGCTGGCTTGACTGCGAGCGTGACGGCGCGAGCAGGTACGAAAGTAGGTCTTAGTGATCCGGTGGTTCTGTATGGAAGGGCCATCGCTCAACGGATAAAAGGTACTCCGGGGATAACAGGCTGATACCGCCCAAGAGTTCATATCGACGGCGGTGTTTGGCACCTCGATGTCGGCTCATCACATCCTGGGGCTGAAGTAGGTCCCAAGGGTATGGCTGTTCGCCATTTAAAGTGGTACGCGAGCTGGGTTTAGAACGTCGTGAGACAGTTCGGTCCCTATCTGCCGTGGGCGCTGGAAGATTGAAAGGGGCTGCTCCTAGTACGAGAGGACCGGAGTGGACGCACCACTGGTGTCCGGGTTGTCATGCCAATGGCACTGCCCGGTAGCTAAGTGCGGAAGAGATAACCGCTGAAAGCATCTAAGCGGGAAACTTGCCTTGAGATGAGTCTTCCCTTATCCCTTGAGGATACTGAAGGGCCGTCCGAGACCAGGACGTGGATAGGCTGGGTGTGTAAGCGTTGCGAGACGTTGAGCTAACCAGTACTAATGTACCGTGCGGCTTAACCTGACAACACCGAAGGGGTTTTGCGGGTTTTGAGAGAGAAGAAAGCGCAGGTTTCAGATAAAAGACTGCCCTGAAACGGGGCGTCAGCTTGTTCGGGATTGAACACAGGATGTGTGGGGTCTCCCCATGCGAGAGTAGGGCACTGCCAGACATCAATTTAAAGATGTTGCCGGTATGAAAGGCAACATGGAAAAAGCAATTCGGTGGTGCGGTAGTTCAGTTGGTTAGAATACCGGCCTGTCACGCCGGGGGTCGCGGGTTCGAGTCCCGTCCGCACCGCCACCGTATTTAGATAAACCCCTGAGAGAAATCTCCAGGGGTTTTTTGCTATTTGTTGAATTTCTTGTGGCAGAAGTTGCAATCGGTTATTGAGATGTCATATTAATGGAGGAGATAACATTGAGGTAGGTTGGGGGCCACTTGATACGAAATAGTTACGTAAGAAAAATCCGTGCGAAAAAAAATCACACGCAAAAGAACTATGCTGTGAGATATGTTGCCGGACAACCTGTAGAGCAGGTTTTCCCTGTTTTGAAACAGTTAGTTGAAAAAACCTCACTACCACATGGAGAGCCCCTTCTTGCCGATAATAGCGGATTTTCTGTTGCCATTTGGAATATTCATAAGCAGCAACGTCCATTATGGCAAAATGTCTTAGCCTCTTTAATTGAGAAGAGTGACCTTATCTTACTGCAAGAAGCACAAACGACACCTGATTTACTGAAATTTGTTGCAGCCAGTGGTTTGATTGCAGATCAAGTACCTGCATTTGCTATCCCCCAACATCCATCAGGTGTGATGACCTTAGCTTCAGCTTCCCCCATCTACTGTTGCCCATTACGGGAAAAAGAACCGATAATCAGGCTTTCAAAATCATCACTTATTACAATTTATCCTTTATCTGATGGTCGACAATTAATGGTGGGTAACGTACATGCCATCAATTTCAGCTTTGGTATTGATGTTTACAGCCGGCAGTTGAATAACATTGGTATCTATATCGGTATGCATGATGGTCCGGTGATATTTGCTGGTGATTTTAATGCCTGGAGTCGTCGGCGGTTTAAAGTGCTGGAGCGTTTTGCGCAACGTATGGGGCTAAAAGAAGTCTATTTTAATGATGATCACCGAACGATTGTATTTGGTAAACCCTTAGATTTTGTTTTTTACCGTGAGTTAAACGTTCTGAGTGCAACAGTTCTAACGACCGTCGCTTCTGATCACAATCCGCTTATAGTCAGGTTTTCGTTATAGTGTACATAGATAATTGACGTAGGGAGTCGAAAACAGGGGAAACGCCGGAAGAATACCGGCGTTTTTGAAGGTAAGCTCTATTGGTTAGAAAGATGGGGCATGGCTATTTTTTTCTTCACACCGAAAAAATACGCGAGGGTTAGAACAAGCACCCAACCTACTCCTACATATAAGGCATCCCTTGTCTGATCGAAAAAGCCGAGTAACAAAATGACTGCACTCATGAAAACAATCGTAATTGCAGGAGCTATTGGCCACATTGGTACTGGGAATTTTAAGGTCTTGATTTCTTCTACACTCATCTTACGACGCATAGCCACATGAGAAAGTAAAATCATCAGCCATACCCAGACTGTTGCGAATGTTGCAACTGACGCAATAAGGATAAAAATATCATCAGGGAGCAGATAATTGAGCAATACACCGAGTAGCAACACGGTAATCATGACCAGAACGGTCATCCACGGAACACCATTACTGGTCAATTTTTTGAATGACTCCGGCGCTTGCCCTTCTTGAGCCATGCCGTACATCATTCGTCCGGCACCAAAAATATCGCTGTTGATAGCTGAAATAGCAGCAGTAATCACAACAACATTCAGAATATTTGCGGCTGAGCTAATGCCCAAATTAGAAAAAATTTGTACAAATGGGCTTCCGTTCTGGCCAATCTGATTCCATGGATAGATGCACATCAGAATACATAAGGTCAGGACATAAAAGATCAAAATACGGAATGGGACAGCATTAATGGCTTTAGGTATCGTTTTTACCGGATCTTTAGCTTCACTGGCAGTAATACCAATAACTTCTATCCCCCCAAAAGCAAACATCACAATGACAAATGAGGCAATCACACCACTAATGCCATTTGGCATAAAACCACCATGTTCCCATAAATTGGCGATACCTGTAGTATGTTCAGTCGATTGACCAAAACCATAGATCATAATTACCAGGCCACCAATGATCATGGCAATAATGGCAGTAACTTTAACGATAGAAAGCCAAAACTCCATTTCACCGAAAATTTTCACATGGCATAGGTTTAGCGCCCCGATGAAACATACGATACTCAGAACCCAAATCCATTGATCGACATGTGGAAACCAAAGTTTCATATACATGCCGAATGCAGTGATATCAGCAAGGCAAACAAACAGCATTTCAAGAACATAGATCCAGCCAGTCAGGAAACCGGCTAATGGCCCCAGATAATGGCTAGCATACTGTGAAAAGGAACCGGAAACAGGATGGTGAACGGCCATTTCTCCAAGTGCTCTCATCACCATAAATACGGCAGCACCGCCGATTACATAGGCCAGCAATACAGCAGGGCCTGCTTGTTGAATTGCGGCTGCTGAGCCATAAAACAGCCCTGTGCCTATTGCAGAGCCTAAAGCCATGAAGCGGATATGCCTCACACTCAGGCCCTGTTTAAGCTGATTTTCATTGTTTTGCATTCGTTAATCCCATCTATCTTTCATGCCAGAGAGTATTTTCAGGCATACGCTATTTCAGGCATACAATGCCGTGTCTGGCGTCAAATGCCAGTAAAAGCAACCTCGTACCATACCATAAAGATGGATGTTCGCGGGATAGATATCTGTAATAATAACGGGCAGTTTATTAAAACCAGAGTTTTTTTATGATCTACCCAATAAATGAAATGTTCCAGACTTTGCAGGGGGAAGGGGTATTTACCGGTGTTCCTTCTGTTTTCATTCGATTACAAGGATGTCCAGTAGGGTGCAGTTGGTGTGATACCAAGCATACTTGGGAAAAAAAGACTGATAAGCAGCAGCCGATGGAAAACATCTTGGTGAAATCGCAGGATAGCGATATATGGGGAGTCGCAACGCCACGGCAAATTATTAATTTATTCACTCGCCAAGGATACACGGCACGTCATGTTGTTATTACTGGTGGAGAGCCGTGCTTGTACGATTTACGCCCCTTAACTGAAACGCTGGAAAGAGAGGGTTACCAGTGTCAGATAGAGACCAGTGGCACGCATACAATCTATTGTTCTGATAAAACTTGGGTAACAGTTTCACCAAAAGTGAAAATGCGTGGTGGATATAAAGTCTTGCCAGAAGCTATGAAACGGGCAAACGAAGTTAAACATCCTGTCGGTCGGGAGCGCGATATTGAAGCATTAGACGAACTATTGGCCATGCTTAATGAAGATAATGTGCCGGTTATTGCTTTACAGCCTATCAGCCAGAAAGAGGAAGCTACTCGTTTATGTATTGAAACCTGCATTGCCCGTAACTGGCGTTTTTCCATGCAGACACACAAATACTTAAATATCGCCTGATGTGAATTGAATTTTTATATATGCATTCAGCACCAACACCTGGTGCTGAATGTTTTACTCTCCACGATAGATACAACCTGCGCTACAGGTTTCTTTTACCATGACGGCACTGAGTTGTGGCAAAGTGGGTTTTAACTCTCTCCAGATCCATTTGGCCAGAACTTCGCTGGTTGGATTTTCCAGACCAGGGATCTCATTGAGGTAGTGGTGATCGAGCCGTTCCCAAATTGGTTTGAAAATAGCTTTTACATCGGCAAAGTCCATGAGCCATCCGCTATGGGGATCAACCTCACCGGTAATTTCCAGACGTACCATAAATGAGTGCCCATGTAGACGGCCACATTTATGCCCTTCAGGAACATGTGGCAGGCGATGCGCCGCTTCAAATTGAAAATCTTTAAAGATGGTAGTGCTCATAATACTTTTTCCTGATTTCAAAAGGCCGGCTATTCTACCTGAACTTTCGGGCTTAACGTGATTTTTCTGTAGAAATAAAATCCAGTGTTTAACAACTTTATCGATATATTAAATCTGTAAATAAAGTTAGGTAATTTAGTTATTAGATATTGCAAACCTTTCTTTAATTCCAGTATCAGTTTTGGGATAACCTTATGATTAATCCATGTTTATGATGATTGTTAATCGTGGATATTGGCTATCGCAAAGGGCTCTGGATAATGACCGCAAAACCACCTTCAACTGCATTATTACCTGTTTCTATGGAACAATTGTCACGTCTTCAATCTGCGGTTAGTGATTTTTCTCCGCATCAATTGGCTTGGTTATCAGGCTATTTTTGGGGAATGTTAAATTCACAGCCACAAGCCAACGCTGTGGCACCCGCACTAACTGTTCCCGAACAGGAAACGGTAACATTGATTTCTGCTTCTCAGACGGGTAATGCTCGTCGCTTGGCGGAACAACTCAGAGATGCTTTACTGACACAAAAGCTGAATGTGAATTTAGTTAATGCTGGTGATTATAAATTCAAACAGCTCGCAAAAGAACGGGTATTGATTATTATTGCTTCGACACAAGGTGAAGGTGAGCCAGCCGAAGAAGCCGTAGCACTCTATAAATATTTGCACTCCAAAAAAGCAGCTCCGATGAACGAGACGGTTTACGCTGTGTTTGGTTTGGGGGATACCTCTTATGAACACTTCTGTCAGGCGGGTAAAGACTTTGATCGCCGCCTGAGTGAATTAGGTGCACAGCGGTTATTGGATCGTGTTGATGCTGATGTGGAATATCAGGACGTAGCAGCCCAATGGCGTCAACAAATAACGGATATCTTAAAACAGCGTGTACCGACCTCGACTGATACAGCTACAACGACAGCTCAAATGAGGGCTACCAGTGAAGTTATCACCAGTCCTTATACCAAAGAAACTCCGCTAACCGCCTCTTTGTTAGTTAACCAAAAAATCACGGGTCGTGGCTCTGATAAAGATGTCCGCCACATTGAAATTGATTTGGGGAATGCAGGCTTGCATTATCAGCCTGGTGACGCATTGGGTGTTTGGTTTGAAAACGATCCTGCATTAGTCGATGAACTGATTAACTTGCTCTGTCTGGAAGGAACTGAACCTGTCAATGCGCATGGAAAGTCATTGACTCTGCGTGAGGCTCTGAGCAGCCATATTGAATTGACTCAAAACACGGCAGTCATTGTCGAAAAATATGCTGCATTAACGAAAGATGAAAAATTGCTTGCTTTAGTCACTGATAAACCGGCACTACAGCAATACGCACAAAAAACACCTATTGTGGATATGGTCAGGCAAGTAGTTTTGCGTCCTGAAGCACAACAATTTATCGATATATTGCGCCCCCTAACCCCGCGGCTTTACTCCATCTCCTCCTCACAAGATGAAGTCGAAAATGAGGTGCATATTACGGTTGGTGTTGTTCGATATGACATAGAAGGACGAACCCGTACTGGCGGAGCATCGGGCTATTTGGCGGATATATTACAAGAAGATGACAGTATCCGTGTTTTTATCGAGCATAACGATAACTTCCGTTTACCTGCTGATCCTCAAACGCCAATCATTATGATTGGCCCCGGCACAGGGATTGCACCATTCAGAGCGTTTTTACAACAGCGAGATCATCAGGGCGCTGAAGGTAAAAACTGGCTGTTCTTTGGTAATCCCCATTTTGTAGAAGATTTCTTGTATCAGGTTGAATTTCAGCGTTATGTCAAAGAGGGGTTATTGACTCGCATTGATTTGGCTTGGTCACGTGATCAACAGCATAAGGTTTACGTCCAGGACAAATTGCGTGAGCAGAGTGAAGAAATCTGGCGTTGGATCCAGGAGGGCGCACATTTATACGTCTGTGGAGATGCCAATCGTATGGCAAAAGATGTAGAACAGGCATTGCTGGATCTCATTTCACAACAAGGTGGTATGACTGCCGAACAGGCCGATGAGTTTTTGAGTGAACTTCGCCTTGAGCGCCGTTATCAGAGGGATGTTTACTAGAGTGGGCAGTGAAAAACCGTAAGCAATAAAAACCGACGGGCAATGAAAACAATGAGCAATGAAAAACAAGGTCCTTTAATTGTTGAAGGTAAACAGGCTGACAGTGAACGCATGAAGTTAGAAAGTAACTATTTACGCGGGACGATCAGCGAAGATCTAAAAAATGGGCTGACAGGTGGATTTGAAGGCGATAACTTTCTCCTTATCCGTTTCCACGGGATGTATCAGCAGGATGATCGTGACATCAGAGCAGAACGTGCGGAACAAAAACTGGAACCTCGCCATGCCATAATGCTGCGTTGTCGTTTACCGGGAGGTATTATCACTCCCCGCCAATGGTTGGGTATTGATCAGTTTGCGACAGAGAACACCCTATATGGCAGTATCCGGTTGACTAATCGGCAAACATTCCAATTTCATGGCATTTTAAAAAACAACCTCAAACCAGTGCATCAATTACTGGCTCAAATGGGGCTGGATTCACTGGCAACGGCCAATGATGTTAACCGTAACGTATTGTGTACCTCAAACCCGGTACAGTCTGCGTTGCATCAGCAGGCTTATGAATGGGCGAAGAAAATATCGGAGCATCTTCTGCCGCGTACTAACGCTTACGCAGAAATCTGGCTGGACAAAGAAAAAATCGCGACAACCGATGAAGAGCCGATCCTGGGTAAAACTTATTTGCCTCGCAAATTCAAAACATCAGTTGTGATCCCGCCGCAAAATGATGTTGATCTGCATGCCAATGATATGAACTTTGTCGCTATCGCAGAGAATAATCGGCTGATCGGTTTTAATGTGCTGGTGGGGGGGGGATTAGCTATGACTCACGGCGATAAGAAAACATTCCCACGTTTGGCGAGTGAATTTGGTTATATTCCGCTAGAGTATACCTTAGCGATTGCTGAAGCCATTGTGACAACACAGCGTGATTGGGGCAACCGAACCGATCGCAAAAATGCCAAAACTAAATATACCCTTGAGCGTGTCGGTGTTGAAACTTTCAAACAAGAAGTTGAGAAGCGTGCGGGTGTAAAATTTGAACCGATCCGTCCTTATGAATTGACTGGTCGGGGAGATCAAATTGGCTGGTTAAAAGGTATTGATGACCAATGGCACTTAACCTTGTTTATTGAAAATGGCCGCTTACTGGATTACCCGAACAAACCGTTAAAAACCGGGATTGCAGAAATTGCCAAAATACACAAAGGTGATTTTCGTCTAACTGCGAATCAAAACTTAATTGTGGCAGGCGTACCCGAAAGTGAAAAAACACTCATTGAAGAAATAGCCCGCTCACATGGCCTGATTGATAACAATGTGACTTCTCTGCGTCACCATTCTATGGCGTGTGTTTCGTTTCCGACATGCCCGTTGGCAATGGCAGAAGCTGAGCGTTTTTTGCCGGCCTTTGTCGATCATGTTGATGCTTTGATGGCAAAACATGGCGTCAGTCACGAACATATCGTTCTGCGTGTTACAGGTTGCCCGAATGGGTGTGGTAGAGCGATGCTGGCAGAAATAGGGCTGGTGGGTAAAGCGCTTGATCGTTATAACTTGCATCTTGGCGGAAATCGCAATGGCAGCCGCATTCCCCGTATGTATCGGGAAAACATCACTTCAGCCGAGATTTTGACGATACTGGACGAATTGATTAGTCGCTGGGCAATAGAACGTAGTAAAGATGAAGCTTTTGGTGATTTTCTGATCCGCGCTGGCATTATCAAACCAGTATTGAATTCAGCCGTTGATTTTTACGATTGGCAGGAGGCGATATGAACCAGCTCCGCTTATCTGAGCTATTGATTTTGAATACTGAGCAGCGCACGGAAGCGCTTGCTGAAATAAACCAACAACTGGAATTGCTGGCTGCCCGTCAGCGTGTAATCTGGGCATTGGAACATCTGCCCGGCGAATTTGTTCTTTCTTCCAGTTTTGGTATTCAGGCGGCAGTCTGCCTGCATCTGGTCACACAGGAATACCCTGATATTCCCGTTATCCTGACCGATACTGGCTATCTGTTCCCGGAAACCTATCGGTTTATTGATAAGCTGACAGACAAATTGAAACTGAACTTAAAAATATTTCGTGCAGAACAGAGCCCGGCCTGGCAGGAAGCACGCTATGGAAAACTGTGGGAGCAGGGAATAGAAGGCATTGAGCGTTATAACCAAATCAATAAAGTTGAGCCGATGAACCGTGCATTGAAAACATTATGTGCACAAACCTGGTTTGCTGGTTTACGCCGCCAGCAATCGGAAAGCCGCACTAATTTGCCAGTGCTGGCGGTTCAGCGTGATGCTTTCAAAATACTGCCGATTATTGATTGGGATAACCGCAGTGTACATCAATACCTGACCCAACATGGTCTTGAATACCATCCACTGTGGGAAGAAGGCTATCTCTCTGTGGGAGATACCCATACAACACAAAAATGGGAACCGGGTATGAGCGAAGAACAAACCCGCTTTTTTGGTTTGAAGCGTGAATGTGGATTGCACGAAGGGTGAGGCGATATTACGAATATACTTCTGATTTATCTTAGCTGCGCTTCTTATTCAATAGGGCGTAGCTCGTTTTAATGATAACCGTGTTGCACTTATTATGTTATGTGTATTTTATGTGTGTTATGTGAATACCCGAAGAAAGAATGCTAAACGCTTTTAGGGCGAAATAAAAAACAAATCATAAATAAAAATGATTAAATCAAGGCTGTGTTTTATCTGTAGCCTGGCAGAATCATCTAAATAAATTGGTGAAACAGATGTAAGATATGATGATAAACTCCATTTTTCATTCAGCTTTTAAAAATAAGAACTTTTTCCAAAGATCTTAGAATCTAAAAATAATCCTAAAGTGTGATATTTATCACAAATAAACCCCTTCAGAAACGCGTAATGAACAATAAAAGAACAGCAATTTTTCCTGAATATTTCGCATGTTGCAATTTTATAACCCATTAAAAAACTTACCTTATACGATTCAGGAACTAATAATTACTTTTTGACATTTCATAACCTCCTCACAGCTCCATATATTCATTTCTTAGATAATTATTACGAAATTAAACACTGAACACTGGATGGCATGTCATTGTGGATTATTTACCCTTATTTGTTGAACTGAAATCGCGTGCTGTTTTACTGATAGGCGGCGGAGAAGTCGCTTCTCGTAAGGCTGGCTTGCTATTGCGTGCGGGGGCTGCATTAACAATTGTTGCTCCTGAATTACATCCTGAATTGCAACAATGCCATCAAAAAGGGGAGCTTGAGTGGTTACAGGGAGCATTTCACACGGACTATCTTGATGGCGTATTTTTGGTAATTGCAGCAACTGATGACCACAATTTAAACCAATATATTTTTGCAGAGGCTAATCGCCGCGCTATTTTGGTTAATGTGGTAGATGATCAGTCACTTTGTTCTGCTATTTTTCCTTCAATTATTGATCGCTCTCCGGTTATGGTAGCTATTTCATCTGCTGGAAAATCACCTGTATTAACACGATTACTGCGGGAAAAATTGGAATCCCTGTTGCCTTTTCATCTCGGCACGATGGCAGAAATTGCAGGTCGTTGGCGTAATCAGGTGAAACAGAGCTTGACTTCTCTGCGCCAGCGTCGTTATTTCTGGGAAAAAGCATTTAACGGACGTTTTGCCACATTAGTTGCTAATGGGCAGTTACACCAGGCAGAAGAACAGTTAGATCAGCAACTGCGCGATGAACAACTGAAACAAACCAGTAAGCGGGGAGAACTGGCGTTAGTTGGAGCAGGCCCCGGTGATCCGGGTTTGCTGACTTTAAAAGGGCTGCAAGTGATCCAGCAAGCAGACGTGGTGCTTTATGATAATCTGGTCAGCGCCGAAATACTCGAATTAGTTCGCCGTGATGCCGATAAAATTTGTGTAGGTAAAAGAGCAGGATGCCATTCAGTTGCACAGGAAGAGACCAATGCATTGATCGTCAAACTGGCACATCAGGGGAAAAAAGTGGTTCGTCTGAAAGGAGGCGATCCCTTTATTTTTGGCCGTGGTGGAGAGGAATTACAGGTTGCCGTATCCGCTGGCATTCCTTTTCAGGTAGTGCCTGGTATTACTGCTGCCGTCGGTGCTTCTGCCTATGCGGGTATTCCCCTAACACACAGGGAACATTCCCAAAGTGTCACTTTTATTACTGGGCATTGCCGTGAAAATGGTAATGAACTGGACTGGTTCGCATTGGCGCGAGGCAATCAAACACTGGCGATTTATATGGGAGTTATAAAGTCAGCGCTGATCAGCCAGAAACTGATTTCACACGGGCGGGATGCCAATACACCCGTAGCCGTGATTGGTTGTGGGACTCGTTCCGAACAACAAGTGTTAACCGGAACGCTTTCCGAACTGGAACGATTGGCACAGGATGCTCCATCACCAGCATTACTGGTGGTAGGAGAGGTGGCTCAACTTCACCATCAGTTAGCATGGTTCACTCAACAGGCCGTAGATCAGAGAAAGTTATTAGATCCAGATCAATCTGTTGCTCCGGTAAATCGCCCCGCTGTTGTTGATTTAGAATAAGGAATTATCAATGGAAGAAAAAAGACTGACTCATTTGCAGCAACTTGAAGCCGAAAGTATCCATATTATCCGCGAAGTCGCTGCTGAATTTGCCAATCCGGTGATGCTTTATTCCATTGGTAAAGATTCTTCGGTGATGCTGCATCTCGCACGTAAGGCATTTTATCCGGGAAAACTGCCTTTTCCGTTGCTGCATGTCGATACAGGCTGGAAATTTCGGGAAATGTATGAATTTCGCGATCAGACAGCAGAAAAATATGGCTTTGAATTGCTGGTTTACCGTAACCCGCAAGGTGAAGAACTGGGGATTAATCCTTTTATTCATGGCAGTGCAAAACATACGGACATTATGAAAACGGAAGGATTAAAGCAGGCTCTGGACAAATATGGATTTGACGCCGCTTTTGGTGGTGCAAGGCGTGACGAAGAAAAATCCCGTGCCAAAGAACGTATCTATTCTTTCCGTGATCGTTCCCATCGTTGGGATCCCAAAAATCAGCGCCCGGAACTTTGGCGTAACTATAACGGCCAGATTAATAAAGGTGAAAGTATCCGTGTATTCCCGCTATCTAACTGGACGGAGTTAGATATCTGGCAATACATCTATTTAGAACAGATAGATATTGTTCCTCTCTATTTTGCTAAACCTCGTCCAATTGTTCAGCGTGATGGCACATTGATTATGGTTGATGATGATCGTATCGATTTGAAATCAGGTGAAGTTATCAGTCAGCGCAAAGTTCGCTTCAGGACGTTGGGATGTTGGCCTTTGACGGGTGCTGTGGAATCGGAAGCGGAAACATTGCCGGAGATTATCGAAGAAATGTTGATATCAACAACCAGTGAGCGGCAGGGCCGGCTTATTGACGGTGATCAATCTGGTTCAATGGAGCTGAAAAAACGTCAGGGTTATTTTTAAAGGCATAGCATTATTTTTTGAGGAGGGAAGAATATGCCGACACTTGCACATAATGAATCCATCGCCAATCAAATCAAACAGCAGGGTGGTGTTGAATCCTATTTGAAAGCACAGCAGGAAAAGGGATTATTGCGTTTTTTAACTTGTGGCAGTGTAGATGATGGTAAAAGTACCTTGATTGGTCGTTTGTTGCACGATACACGCCAGATTTATGAAGATCAGCTTGCGACTTTGCAAAGTGACAGTAAACGGTTGGGGACACAGGGGGAGAAGTTAGATCTGGCGCTTTTAGTGGATGGCCTTGCGGCTGAACGGGAACAAGGGATTACCATAGATGTTGCATATCGTTATTTTTCCACTGAAAAACGCAAGTTTATCATCGCGGATACACCGGGACATGAGCAATATACCCGTAATATGGCAACAGGAGCGTCAACCTGTGATCTTTCGATTTTACTGATAGATGCGCGAAAAGGAGTACAGGAACAGACCCGCCGCCATAGCTTTATCAGTACGCTGTTGGGTATTCGTCATCTGGTGGTGGCAGTGAATAAAATGGATCTGATGGAGTATAGACAAGAGATTTTCGCTCAGATCAAACAGGATTATTTACATTTCATTGAGCAATTGCCTGCCGATTTGCATATTTATTTTGTCCCTATATCTGCGCTGGAAGGGGATAATATTGTCAGCAGCAGTGAAAATATGCCGTGGTATACCGGAGAAACGTTGCTGAATATTCTTGAATCGGTGGATGTACATAAAGATGTTGCGAAGCAGTCATTGCGTTTTCCGGTGCAATATGTCAATCGCCCTGATCTGGATTTTCGCGGTTACAGCGGTACGTTGTCATCAGGAATTTTACGTCAGGGGCAGAAAATCAAAGTAATGCCATCAGGCAGAGTTTCAACGGTTGAGCGGATCGTCACTTTCGACGGTGATTTACCTTTTGCTGTGCCAGGGGAAGCGATCACCGTCGTGCTAAAAGATGAAATAGATATCAGCCGTGGTGACCTTTTGGTTGCGGTTGAAGATCAAATCATTGTCGCTCATCATGCGTTGGTGGATGTTGTATGGATGTCAGAAAAACCGCTGATTCAGGGACAAAGTCTGGATATCAAGGTAGCTGGTAAAAAGAGTCGTGCCAAAATTGATAATGTGCAATATCAGGTAGATATTAATAACCTGACACAAAAAGTTGCGGTTGAGTTGCCGCTGAATGCCATTGGGCTGGTGGAATTTTCATTTGATGAACCATTGCTTCTCGACAGTTACCAACAAAATGCGGATACCGGCGGTATCATTCTGATTGACCGTTTGACTAATGTTACTGTTGGTGCTGGATTGGTACGTGAAATTCAGACCGATGTCTATCAAGAGCCGAAAGAGTACAGTGAGTTTGAACTGGAATTCAATCGCTTAGTACGCCGCCATTTCCCGCACTGGGGAGCTCGTGATTTATTGGGGGGAAAATAAATGGCTCAGGTCGAAAATACTGATACCTTTTCTGATATTGCCACTAATAATATTGTCTGGCATACACATGATGTAAGCAGAAAACAGCGGGAAGCCGTTAATGGGCATCCTGCTTTGGTTATTTGGTTTACCGGGTTATCAGGTTCAGGGAAATCCACGCTGGCGGGAATGTTGGAGCAGATTCTATTCTCGCAGGGGATCAAAACCTATTTGTTAGATGGTGATAATGTGCGTCACGGTTTGTGCCGTGATCTGGGGTTTTCTGAGGCTGACAGACAGGAGAATATCCGGCGTGTGGGAGAAGTTGCGAAATTAATGGTTGATGCCGGGCTGGTGGTATTGACGGCATTCATTTCTCCTGGCCGGGCTGAGCGACAAAAAATACGCCAATCAATGGAGTCTGGTCAATTTATTGAAGTATTTATAGATACGCCTCTGGCGATTTGTGAATCCCGTGATCCGAAAGGTTTATATAAAAAAGCACGAGCCGGGGAAATTGCGAATTTTACCGGAATTAATGCGACTTATGAAGCACCAGAACAGCCTGATATTTATTTGGATGGTTCGCAAGGCATTGAATTATTGATGGAAAAACTGCTTCTTGCACTCAATGATCGCTATATTGTGACAATTTGATCTCTCATTTAAATTTCCCATTCTCCAAACAGAGTAGACACACATTATTGCAGGCGAGGTGATGTGTTTCTACACTCATTTCAATTAATACTTTTCTATTATGTCTTGTGATCACATTTCAGAAGCCAGTTTGTGATAGTGGCGTCATTCTTTGAGTTATGGGATGATTAGCGGGTTTTTCTGGGGGCGGAAATGGGTAAACTAACGCTACTATTACTGGTTTTACTTGGCTGGCTACAGTATTCGCTGTGGTTCGGCAAGAATGGTATCCACGATTATGTGCGAATTAAAGATGAGGTTGAAAAACAAGAGAAAGACAACCTTTTCCTTAAGTCACGTAATGACCAGTTATTTGCTGAAATTAAAGATCTGAAAAGCGGTCAACAAGCAATTGAAGAACGAGCCCGCAATGAATTAGGTATGATTAAGCCGGGCGAATCTTTTTATCGCATGGTGCCCGATACAGCGAAACAAAACTCGCAACAATCTGTGAGTCGCAATGCTTTAGGACAAAATACCTTAGGACAAAATACATTGGGGCAAAATGTCTTGGGACAGAATAGTGAACAATAACGCAAATAAAGTACCCGCTCTTCATTATCCCGCAGATACTTTTATGATTGATTTAACTTTATGACTGAAATAGTTGCCTTGATCCCGGCTGCTGGTATTGGTAGTCGGATGAAATCAGAATGCCCGAAGCAATATATTAATGTTGCGGGAAAAACCATTATTGAGCACACGTTGTCTGTATTGCTTGAACATCCTCGTATACAGCAAATTGTTATTGTGCTGAATCCTGCTGACACGCAATTTAACCAATTGGCTATTGCCTCTGATCCGCGTATCACAACCGTTATTGGTGGTGATGAGCGTGCTGATTCTGTGCTGGCGGGGCTGAATTATTTGTCAGAACTTTCACCGGAACGCTCAATTTGGGTTTTAGTCCATGATGCAGCTCGTCCTTGTTTACATCGGGATGACCTTGATAACTTACTGCAATTGGTCGATAAAAACTTGACCTCTCCTGCCATGTGTGACGGCTTGTCTTATGGTGAATCGTTTTATGGTGGATCGTTTTGTGGTGGATTACTGGCAGCTCCCGTCAGGGACACAATGAAACGTATGCTGGTTTTGCCGACAGAAAAAATCTCTGCGGCAAATCCATTATTTGTTGATCGTACCGTTGATCGTAATGGCCTTTGGCACGCGTTAACTCCGCAGTTATTTCCTTTACAGCTATTACGTGATTGCTTGACTAAAGCGCTTTCAGAGCAAGCCCGCATTACGGATGAATCTTCAGCATTGGAATATTGCGGCCATCGTCCAGTACTGATTAAAGGAAGAACGGACAATATTAAAGTGACCGAACCTGAAGATCTGGCATTGGCTGAGTTTTATCTATCCCGAAAATCAAAGGAACATAGCGTATGAGAATTGGTCACGGTTTTGATGTACATAAATTTGGCGGAGAAGGGCCATTGATCGTTGGCGGCGTCCGTATTCCTTATGAGCAGGGATTGATTGCACATTCAGATGGTGATGTTGCCTTACATGCTGTAACTGATGCTCTGTTGGGGGCTGCCGCTTTGGGCGATATCGGGAAATTGTTTCCAGATACTGATCCGGCCTTTAAAGGTGCAGATAGCCGTGAATTGCTGAAAGAAGCCTATCGGCGTATCCGTGAAAAAGGTTATCGGATTGGTAATCTTGATATCACAATTATTGCGCAAGCACCTAAAATGTTGCCCCATATTCCCCAGATGCGGGTTAATCTGGCAGAAGATCTTGAATGTCATATGGATGATATTAACGTTAAAGCAACAACTACTGAAAAACTGGGATTTGTTGGGCGTAAAGAAGGTATTGCCTGTGAAGCCGTGGCTTTATTGGTGAAGGAATAAGCATGGTATTGCGTGAATTACATTGGCTTTATGATTGCCCGGAAGCAACCGGAGTTGTTAAAGCAGCACCAGAAGATTTTATTGTTCGTGAGGATTTAGGTTTTTCTCCTGGTGGAGAAGGCGAACATTTAATGGTACATATCCGTAAGACAGGATGTAACACTCAGTTTGTTGCCGATCATCTTGCTCGTTTTGCCAAAATATCAACACGCTCTGTCAGCTATGCGGGTTTAAAAGATCGTAACGCAGTGACTGAACAGTGGTTCTGTTTGCATCTGCCGGGAAAACAAGATCCCGATTTAACCGCATTCCAGCTTGAAGGGTGTGAAATATTGTCCACCGCTCGCCAGAAACGCAAACTACGTATTGGTGCATTGAAAGGTAATGACTTTACACTGATTTTAAGAGAAGTTTCTGATCGGCAATCAGTGGAAAAACGCTTGCAACTGGTAGCTCAGACAGGTGTTCCTAATTATTTTGGTGAACAGCGTTTCGGGCGTGATGGGCAGAATCTGATTCAGGCACAGCGTTGGGCAGAAAATGAAATACAGGTTAAAGAACGCAATCGCCGTAGCTTTTACCTTTCTGCTTGCCGCAGTGCTATGTTTAATATCATTACCAGCATACGTATTGCACAGGGTGAGCATCAGCAGGTACAACATGGTGACGCATTACAGTTAACAGGGCGTGGTAGTTGGTTTGTGGCTGACGGATCTGAACTGGCTGTGCTACAGCAGCGGGTTATAGATGGGGAGTTACAGATCACCGCTCCGTTGCCGGGAGACAAGGCATTGGGGACACAGCATCAGGCTCTGGATTTTGAACAGCAATGTTTACAAGATTACGGATCACTGTGGGCATTGGTTAAGCGCGAACGTGTAGAAAGCGCTCGCAGGGCGATGTTGGTGAAACCACTTAATCTGCGTTGGGAATGGCAGGATGACCAAACTGTCACTCTTCATTTTTCTTTGCCATCAGGTAGTTTTGCAACCAGTGTTGTCAGGGAATTGATTAATCAGGATCAAAATAATACTGCCGATATTGCTGAATAATGACTTTTTATTTCTGATTCCCTTCACTTATTTCCAGTCATAGGGTTAGCGATATGACTGGAATTTTATTTCCTTTCCAAGTAGTAAATGTAAATACACTTTCTTTTATTTTTTCTACGGATTCTTTGTTTATTATATCGATAGATAATTTAACTATTTCAGTCAGGGGCATATCAATTTTCTGTAACAGATGAACAATTTGCTGTCATCACTCGCTCTTTTATCATTCCCATAGAAAAAAGAAGGACTTAATATTGTATTGCATCGCCATACAGAGACAGGTGTTTTAATGAAAGTGAGTACATACTTACTTTGTGGTAAGTATTTTCTTATTTAAACAGGCTGAATGCAAAGCACTCTACAAAACGGGTTGCCTCATGCTAAGATCAAACGATTTTCTGACAATCCTGATCTTGTCCGGGCGTAAGTTACACCATAAAAATAGGACAATGGATAGGGAAAGTTACAGTATCATTCTATGTTTTAACAATTAAAATCAATGAGATATTTTAATGCTGCGGATATTGCTAAGTAATGATGATGGTGTCACTGCGCCGGGTATTCAAACTTTAGCGGCTAAATTGCGGGAACAATATCAGGTGCAAGTTATTGCACCTGATCGTAACCGTAGCGGTGCGTCGAATTCTTTAACGTTGGATCGTCCTTTGCGTATCAGCGTATTGAATAATGGTGATGTTGCAGTTCGGGAAGGAACACCGACAGACTGTGTTTACTTGGGGATCAATAAGTTAGTTCGCCCTCGCCCGGATATCGTGGTTTCAGGGATCAACTGCGGCCCCAATTTAGGTGATGATGTCATTTATTCCGGTACAGTTGCTGCTGCAATGGAAGGGCGTCATTTAGGGTTACCTGCCCTTGCTGTATCACTTGATGGTGACAAACATTATGACACAGCAGCAGAAGTTACTGTACATTTGTTGAATCTGTTACAAAAATTCCCCTTGAGAGCCGGTAATATTCTGAACATCAATGTGCCTGATATACCTATTGAGCAAATTAAAGGGTTTAAGGTAACACGATGTGGTTGCCGAAGTGCGGCTGAAGAAGTTTATTCTCTGGAAGATCCCAAGGGCGATATGCTTTATTGGATAGGGCCTCCGGGAGAAAAGCGTGATGCTGGCCCGGAAACAGATTTTGCAGCGGTAGAAGAAGGAATTGTCTCCATTACTCCTTTGCAGGTAGATTTGACAGCCTATAAAGCACAGGAATTGGTCGCTGATTGGTTGTTGAAAGTCGGGGAAATGGGAGAATGTTAAGTCGGTTAATGAAAAATTTGCTGACACAATTGCGCCAGCAGGGAATACAGAACGAACACCTGTTGGATGTGATATCCAGAGTTCCCAGGGAATGCTTTGTTGATGAAGCCTTGGCGCATAAGGCGTATGAAAACACAGCATTGCCTATTGGATCTGGGCAGACTATATCTCAACCGTATATTGTTGCTCGTATGACTGAGCTACTGAATTTGACACCTGAATCTAATGTGTTGGAGATTGGAACGGGATCTGGCTATCAGACGGCTATACTTGCCCATTTAGCCAGGCATGTTTTCTCCGTAGAACGTATTAAGGGGTTACAGTGGCAGGCTAAGCGCAGGCTAAAACAACTCGATTTGCATAATATCTCAACCCGCCATGGGGATGGCTGGAATGGTTGGCCGTCAAAGGGACCATTTCATGCCATTATCGTCACAGCAGCACCTCCAGAAATACCACAGGCACTATTACATCAGCTAGCAGATGGCGGCGTGATGGTATTGCCAGTTGGTGAGCGTTCTCAGTCGCTAAAAGTGGTACGTCGCTATGGGAACGATTTTCATAGTGAAGTAATCGAATCTGTTCGTTTCGTACCTCTGATCCAAGGCGAACTGGCATAATCTGCTGATTTATATTTTTTTGCCGCTATTTTTAAATTAGCCGTCATTTTTGAGATAAAAAAAGTATTTTGCTTTAAATATTTTTGTACATCTAAATTTCTTTATAAATCATCATGCTTATCACTTATATTTGCCTTTATGGGGGAATAAGGTATGAAAGTAGGAAACTTAATGAAAAAAATACAGTGGATAATAACCTGCGTTATTATGGGAGTCATTCTGACAGGTTGTAGTAATACAACGAGCCGTCCTGCACCAATAGTGAGTGTGGATAATCAGGAAAAAAACGGAATAATATCCTCCCGGAGTCCATCGGTTTCGAGACCTATGCCATCTTCTCCCCCTGTCATTTCTACAAATCGGCCAATAGAACATCGTGCTTCAAATAATAGATATCCAGTGAATCATGCTGGCAATACGCCTGCTCAACAAGAGGGGATCGTCTATGACCGCAACTATGAGAACATTCCTAAAGGCAGTTATAACGGCAATACTTACACAGTTAAACATGGAGACACTTTATTTTACATTGCGTGGATTACTGGTAAGGATTTTCGTGATATATCTCACATAAATGGTATTTCAGAACCTTATAGCTTAAATGTTGGTCAAGTCCTGAGAATTGGCAATGTAAACTCCAAGAATGGTGTATTAATAGCATCAAATAGTACTCAATCTAAAATTGAGCAGGTTGATTTTCAAAAAGGTAATGCGTATCCTGCAAATATTGATAGGCAGAATCCTAGAAAGATGTTGCCAAGAGTGACAGTTTCTGATAGCGACAATGCCGCCTCTAAAGCATCACCAGAGACAGGTTTAAATGCGAGTAAGGCGATCAATAATTGGAAATGGCCTGCGGAAGGAAAGATTCTTGAAGGTTTCTCAGATTCTCGGGGTGGGAATAAAGGTATTGACATTGCGGGGAGTCGTGGCCAACCCGTTTTTGCGGCCGCTAATGGGAAAGTTGTTTACACCGGAAACGCACTACGCGGATATGGAAATCTAATAATAATAAAACATGATGATGACTACCTGAGTGCCTATGCTCACAATGATGCTATGTTAGTGCGGGATCAGCAGGAAGTACAGGCAGGGCAAAAAATCGCCACTATGGGTAGCACCGGAACTAGTTCAGTAAGATTGCATTTTGAGATTAGATACAGGGAAAAATCCGTAAACCCGCTGCGTTATCTTCCGCAGCGATAAACCGGGGCAGGAACCTGAACTCCTGTCCGCATTATCATGGGTAGGAGCAGCTGATGAGCCAAGGTACGCTTAAAGTTAATGAGTTGTATGAAGAGGCGGATTTAGACGAAAGTGGCATGGAAGCCGATGACTTTGATGAAGCGTTGCTGAAAGACGAGGATGATTTAACTAGTCTTGATGAAGATTTGGATTTGTTGCAAGGAGTAAACCAGCGGATTCTTGATGCAACACAGCTTTATCTCGGAGAGATTGGTTTTTCTCCTTTGTTGACAGCAGAGGAAGAAGTTCTTTTCGCCAGACGCGCATTGCGGGGAGATATTGCTGCACGCCAGCGCATGATTGAAAGTAATTTGCGGTTGGTAGTTAAGATCTCCCGCAGATATAGCAACCGAGGGTTGGCACTTTTGGATTTGATTGAAGAAGGTAATCTTGGTCTTATTCGAGCAGTAGAAAAATTCGATCCTGAAAGAGGTTTTCGTTTTTCCACTTATGCAACTTGGTGGATCCGCCAGACAATTGAACGGGCTATTATGAATCAAACTCGAACGATTCGTTTGCCTATTCATATCGTTAAAGAGCTAAATGTTTATTTACGTACTGCCAGAGAGTTGGCTCATAAATTGGATCATGAGCCAACTATTGAAGAAATAGCGGAAAAACTGGATAAGCCAGTTGATGATGTAAGTCGTATGATGCGGCTTAATGAACGTATTACTTCCGTTGATACGCCAATGAGTGGGGATTCAGATAAAGCGTTATTGGATATTTTATCTGATGAGAATGATTCAGGGCCAGAAACAACTATTCAGGATGATGATATGAAACAAAGTATTGTCAAATGGTTGTTTGAGTTGAATGCAAAACAACGTGAAGTTCTGGCTCGCCGTTTTGGTTTGCTTGGATACGAAGCGGAAACATTGGAAGATGTCGGGCGAGAAATTGGGTTAACCAGGGAAAGAGTCCGTCAGATTCAGGTGGAAGGGTTGCGTCGTCTTAGAGATATTCTGCACACCCAGGGCTTGAACATTGAATCATTATTTCGTACTTAATTTTTATGTCTAATAGAATTCAAGGTATGGCTGAAAAAGCTGTAACTTGAAAGATAATTGAATAAAAAGGTGGACTTATTAGCTCACCTTTTTATTTATTATTTAGTTAATTTACTGGCACATCATAATTTCTGGCGAAATCACTATTGATATTAATGTAACTATTTATAGGTATTCCACTATGGAATTTGAAATCAGGATCTGGTGACTGAATAAGTTCAGCTTCAATTTGACCGAAATATTTCACTCTTTCGGTAATGTCTTCTTTAGAAATAGATTGAGCCAGCATTAAATAATCCTGATAATGGCGTGCTTCAGAGCGCAGCAGGGAAATATAAAATTTACCCAACTCTTCATCCAGATGAGGAGCCAGTTTCGCGAAACGCTCACAAGAGCGAGCTTCAATATATGCCCCAATAATCAACTTATCTACCAACGTGTAAGGCTCATGGTTCGTGATATGCTGAAATAATGACTTGGCATAACGACTGGCGCTAATGCTGTCATAGTTGATTCCTCTGGCATCCATAATTTCCAGCACTTGATAAAAGTGGTGTAGTTCTTCTTTAATCAACAACACCATTTTATCAATCAGCTCTTGACCATAGGGGGATTTTTCCCGTGCTGTAATTTGCTTGGTAACCTGACTTTTGCCTTTCAATGAATGAATATCGCCAATTTTTTTATAGGCAAAATCCTCATAGGGTTTAAACCATGCCAGCAAAGTGTCAGCACTTGCAGGATCTACAGCATATCTGCGGATCAGGAACATTGCGCTTTGAGCTGCTTTTAGTTCACACAGAAGATGATCACGCAGTAAAACCGGAAGATTTTCCGGTTGTCGTGCTTTTTCTACCCATTGATCCGGTGTCTCACACTGTAAAAATTGATAAATTGGCTCTAACAGGTTGATATCACGTTTCATTTGTAAGCCCGTCATTTTTACCCCATGTCATTTTTATACAATATCCTTGTTACACCATGTCTTTCAAACGATAAATCCAATCCAATGCTTGGCGTGGTGTCAAGGAATCCGGATTCAGATTTTCCAATGCTGCAACCGCTGGAGAAGTTTCTTCTGTCAGTAGCGTCAATTGCGGTGTATCGACATAACCTACTGTTGCGTTATTGGAAAGCGACTCCAGTTCTTTTAATTTTTGGCGTGCTCGTTTGATAACATCGCGGGGGACCCCTGCCAGTGAAGCAACAGCCAACCCGTAACTTTTGCTGGCTGCACCCTCTTGAACATTGTGCATAAAAGCGATGGTGTCGCCATGTTCAACAGCATCCAGATGGATATTAACTACACCTTCGAGCTTTTCGGGTAGTGTCGTTAATTCAAAATAGTGAGTAGCAAACAGCGTCATTGCTTTAATGCGGTTAGCCAGATTTTCAGCGCAAGCCCAGGCGAGGGAAAGACCGTCGTAAGTTGATGTACCACGCCCGATCTCATCCATCAGAACCAGACTATGCTCTGTTGCGTTATGCAGAATATTGGCAGTTTCGGTCATTTCTACCATGAAGGTTGAACGTCCTGAAGCCAGATCATCAGAAGCCCCTACCCGAGTGAAAATACGGTCTACAGGCCCAATTACGGCTTTTTCAGCAGGAACAAAACTGCCGATATATGCCAATAACGTAATTAAGGCTGTCTGACGCATATAAGTGCTTTTACCCCCCATATTCGGCCCTGTAATGATTAACAGGCGACGTTGCGATGAAAGCGTTAATGGGTTTGCAATAAAAGGTTCACTGAGCACCTGCTCAACAACCGGATGACGACCTCCCGTGATTTGTATCCCGGCTTTATCAGTCAGGATCGGGCAGGTATAGTTCAATGTTTCAGCGCGTTCAGACAGGTTTGCCAGGACATCTAATTCTGAAAGAGCTTCCGCACTGGTTTGCAACGCAGCCAGATGTGGGAGCAATAAATCGAACAGTTCTTCATACAGTGCTTTTTCGATAGCGAGCGCTTTACCTTTAGAAGTCAGGACTTTATCTTCATATTCTTTTAGTTCAGGAATAATGTAACGTTCTGCGTTTTTCAGGGTTTGGCGACGTACATAATGAATCGGTACGAGATGGCTTTGTCCACGGCTGACCTGAATATAGTAACCATGCACGGCATTGAAGCCGACTTTCAGGGTATCAATACCAAGCTTTTCGCGTTCGCGGATTTCCAGTCTGTCAAGATAATCACTGGCCCCATCTGCCAATGCCCGCCATTCATCTAATTCAGCATTATAGCCAGTTGCAATCACTCCACCATCACGTACCAGAACCGGAGGTGTTTCGACAATCGCTTTTTCCAACAGTGTTTGTAACTCATCAAAATGACCGATACGCTGTTGTAATACTTGGATATAAGGCGAATCAGAGGAGGACATAATTTGGTGAATATCAGGTAATTGTTGGAATGCGTGACGCATTCTTGCCAGATCACGGGGACGAGCAGAACGAAGAGCGAGGCGGGCAAGTACACGTTCTAAGTCACCAACCTGACGTAAAAACGGTTGTAGCTCAAAGCCGATTTCCTGGAGTGCAGAAATCGCCTGCTGGCGATTTTCCAATATGTTTTTGTTACGGATCGGAGTATGTAGCCAACGTTTCAGCATGCGGCTGCCCATTGGCGTTACGCATTGGTCCAGCACAGAAGCCAACGTATTTTCAGTGCCTCCCGACAGATTTTGGGTCAATTCGAGATTACGGCGGGTTGCAGCATCCATAATGACAGTTTCTTGCTGACACTCCATCGTAATATTGCGGATATGCGGCAGAGCAGTACGCTGAGTATCTTTGACATATTGCAGCAGACATCCCGCAGCCCGCAGCGCCAGCGTAGCTTTTTCCACACCAAAACCTATCAGGTCACGAGTACCAAATTGCAAATTCAATTGCTGTCTTGCCGTATCCAGTTCAAATTCCCACATTGGGCGGCGACGCAGACCGTGGCAGCGTTCAATCAGTGCCATATGACTGAAAGTTTCAGGGTAGAGTAATTCTGCCGGGCGAGTACGTTGAAGCTCTGCTGAGATGGTATCCTCATCAGCTATTTCAGAAACACGGAAGCGGCCAGAAGTGATATCCAAAGTAGCATAACCGAACCCCTGGCTGTCATGCCAGATAGCCGCCAGAAGATTATCCTGACGTTCTTGCAGCAAGGCTTCGTCAGTGACAGTACCCGGCGTTACGATACGTACAACTTTACGTTCTACAGGGCCTTTACTGTTAGCAGGATCACCAACCTGCTCACATATTGCCGCAGACTCACCGAGTTGAACCAGTTTTGCCAGATAGTTTTCGATTGCATGATAAGGAACTCCTGCCATTGGAATTGGCTGGCCTGCGGATTGCCCACGTTTAGTCAGCGAAATATCCAGTAACTTTGCCGCCTTTTTGGCATCGTCATAGAACAACTCATAAAAGTCCCCCATACGGTAAAGCAGTAGAATGTCCGGGTGTTGCGCTTTCAGTCGCAGATACTGCTGCATCATCGGGGTATGGCTATCTATATCCTTTGCTGGAGATTCTTTCATATTGATTTGATTCAATTTTTTATTCCTGTTGACTCGGTTGGGCTATCGACACTCAGTCAACCCATCGAAATGACAAAACCTAAATATAATCAGCTAAGGATAGAACGTTAATGAACCTCATGCTGGGCGAAAACACTATCTTATCACTGATAATCTGTGTGATTCATCTGTGGATTCGATTGCTTACATAAAGAGCAAGAGTTGTAGGGTAGGGTATCAAGATTGTAATCGGGAATGTATCAGATTTTCTGACTATTAAACAAGATTGCGAAGCTGCTCGATTTAAATCATTTTGCTATGTATACCGTTATGCTCCTGCTGTTTTTGCAAGTTTTAATTGAAATTTGTCATGAGAGATTAATTGTAATGCCTATCCTTGTTCAAGATAGGGATTTGGGTTTCTGTTGCTACTATAACCTGAATTCTGGATAAGAAATTGACGAGAGGCCTGTTCCAGGAGCAAAGTTTTGGTGAAAGCCTAAAACGACTCCGGGGAGGAACAGGCCATGGACAAGTTAGTTGAAATTTTCTGCGATGTCGACGACTTTTGTCGTCTTTTCATCCCCCAGTGGGCGCAGTTTTGTCTCGATAACGGATACCGCCTGCGCCGCAGACAAGGCCGCATGTATCCCAGTGAAATCATGACAATTTTAATCCTCTTTCAGCGGTCGCATTACCGTGATTTTAAAAACTTTTATTTGGAGCATATCTGGCAATACCATCACCGCGACTTCCCCTCCTTGCTCAGTTATACCCGTTTTATCAGCGTTGCCCCGTCCGTTTTGGTCCCCTTATCCAGTTATCTGACTCAATTAAAAGGAAAACCGACAGGCATTGCTTTTATCGACTCCACGAGTTTGCGCGTTTGTCATAACATCCGTATTCCTCGTCATAAGGTCTTTCAGGGCATAGCGCAACGCGGAAAAACCTCAATGGGATGGTTCTATGGGTTCAAATTACACCTGATTATTAACCATCTGGGCGAAATTTTAGCGCTTAAAGTGACCCCGGGTAATGTGGATGATAGGGAGCCTGTACGCGAATTATCAAAAGATCTCACGGGTTCTCTTTACGGCGACAAAGGATATCTGAGTCAGGAATTGGCGGATGATTTAGCTAAAACGGAGATATTTCAGTAATAGGGGGTTACTATATGCTATTCCGTATACCCAACAGAGCATCAATGCTCCAGAGTGTTTTTGGCACATAGTACATGAACAGGTATGAGGATTGACTGGAATCCCTGTAGTAATAAATCTGATATTGCCGCATAAACATCCACTACGATATTCTGAAGCGCTCATAGTTATCCCTTATATAACGTTGTGATATATTGACTACTCTTATTTATAGCTTGGCAGATTTAAGAGGAAGTGAAAGTGACGGCTATTATGGATGGGAAACGTGTTCTGGCCCCTGCAAAAGATATTCAGCAGGTACGCAATGCCATATTAGCTTATGAGAAATTGCTGGAATGGCAGAGTTATCAATTGGCTGACAAGTTGGAAGTAAGCCGCCGCACGGCAGAAAGAGTATAAAAGTATTGCAGGAAAATGGTCATTTAATTCGGGTTGGTGCAAAAGAACAGGATTTTGGCAGGTTAAGCAATAGGCGACATGTGACACATATTATACATGACGCCTCAGAATGTTACGGAGAAGATAAGGGATCCCTTTTGGTTAGTTTATTAACTGCACTCCAAAATTTGGGGCTGTTTTTAATAATATTTCCAATAGTTTCTATAATATCTTCTTCATTAGCACAATATGTAATACTTCCATCTTCTTTGATAACAACTTCTCCATCTGATGTTATTTCCCATGAAAATATAGGTGATGTTATCATCTCTTTATCATTGCTGATATAGACATTCTGCATATATGGATTTGTAATGTCTTTGTTGCTATTAATGCTTTCTTCTATTGCTTCCATTAATACAATGATTGAATTTTTATATTTGCTTGGAGATGATTTTATTTTGATTCCAGATATTTTTTCATTCAATACTTTACCGAATGTAGAAACTATTTTTTCTACATTTTCTTTTATTTGTTTTTTTCTTTGTTTTTAATTAATCCTTCATCAATGATTGTGTTTATTTTATTTTCTAAATTTTCCATAATAACTCCTTTACCTTTCAATGGTAAGAAAAATGGGTAAGTGATCTATTTTTTGATTATTATAATCGATGTAACATCTTTATACTCTAACTCTTCTTCCGTTGGATGAAGTGTATTATATTTTATTACCTTAATTGATTCTATATGTAAATTTTCTTTGGCGTAAATAATACACATGTCAAAACTGGAACGGGTTGAAGCTTTTAAGATGCAGGGTTCAATATGTAATTCTCGGTTTATCTTATAATCATTGCTTAGATGCCTTATAATTCCTTGAGTTGATTCTTCATTCACTTCACAAATAATAAGTATATCAGATTTATTATCTGAATTTGTTAGTAGATCAAATATTACATCACATGCAACAGTAACTTTTTCATAAGTTGTTTTTGAATGTTTTAATGGTGTTAACCCACAATTCCAAAAACCTATGTTAATCATCTTATTTTCCCTGTAATGACTATTGGTAAAAAAAATTAATAGTAATCATACGCTATGCTAATTATGTCACAATGGAAGACATAGCCGAATTTTAGCGTTTTGTATAAATTTGCGAGGCAGACCGAAAAAGCATGTAATAAATGAAAGACTTTTGCTATTTTATTTCTGAGATAAAACAGCAAAAGCCAGTAATTAAGTTATATGACTAACTTATTTATTTAAACAGTGGAAAATAACGATCCCGCGACCAGCGGTAATATAAAGCCAGCATATTGTTTATTTCTTCGGGAGAATATTTTTCAGGAGAAAAAACATTATCCGGAGAAATTTTAGTATCACCATTAACCCATTCAAACATTTCCTGATACTCACCGTGAGTAGGATCTTTAAGAATATTAATCAGATCTACATAGCCGTAGACTCCGCCACAATCTTCGGGGGGACAGGCTTGTTCACCTTCAAGGCAGAAGATCGGCATAGGTAATTCTTCGGGAGAATAGTTACTGTTTTCTAATAAAACTTCATGTTCCCAGGTATCGCCAAAGTCATAAAGATAAATGAATTTGCTTCCTTTACGCTTGATAAGTGAATCAAGTTTGAATTTCCCTTCTTCCAGACCTTCTCCTGGCTCTTCCGGCATTTCAGTGAAGCGTTTAGAATTAAAAATAAACTCATGTAAATGGCTATCTTCCCATCCCATAACGATTTGAATTACATCATGTAATCTATCCAGTGAAATATTGGATGGAACAATGAAACGACGCCATATAGCAGGTTTTGTTTCCGTAAGTGTAATCTTTAACTGATAAAACTTTTCCATTTTTCGCCCTTAATTGCTTGGATAATTGATACTGATAAGTAAGTATATTGAGTATTGGAAAACGACATTACAGTATGAAATGTACATAATGATAATGCGAACAAATTTTAATAAATAGCTTGAGTTATTCACTGATGCAAGGGCATTATTAAGGGCGTAATCCTACGTACTGAAAAATAAGAGAAAACAAATGAAAAATAGCAATAATATATTGATAAAAAATGCAGAAGAAATAAAACGAATGGAGATCGCCGGGCGTTTGACCGGGCAGGTGCTTGAAGCTGTCCGGCCAATTATCACTCCGGGAATAACAACTTTGAAAATAGATGCATTTTGTCATGACTATATTGTTAATACTCTCGGAGCAACTCCCGGTAGCTTGGGGCAATATGGCTTTCCCTATACTGCTAATACATCGGTTAATCATGTTGTCTGCCACGGTTGGCCATCAGATAAGAAACTGAAAAATGGTGATATTGTCAATGTGGATGTGACGGTTAAAAAAGATGGGTACTACGGCGATAGTAGTGTCACATTTTGTGTCGGCGAAGTCGCTTCTCATGCCAAGCGCTTGATAGATGTGACGCAGGAGTGTCTGTATAAAGCGATCAAGATTGTAAAGCCGGGGGTCACATTGGGAGATATCGGGCAGACAATACAGCAGCACGCCGAGGCGAATAATTATAGCGTTGTACGCGAATATTGTGGTCATGGGATAGGCAGCAATATGCATGAAGAGCCTCAGGTTTTGCACTATGGCAGATCTGGTGAAGGGGTTGTATTGGAAGAAGGTATGACTTTCACAATTGAGCCGATGATTAATCAGGGGAAAAAAGAGATCAAATTGCATAAGGATGGCTGGACAGTGACAACAAAAGATCGTCGATTATCAGCTCAGTTTGAACATACTGTTTTGGTTACTCATGATGGTTTCAAGGTTTTGACTTTACGGGATGAAGAGCGTGAAGTTTTTGAGCGTTGTATATACCCTATGGATCTCAGCATAATTAATCATTAAGTATCAATTTATTATCATCATGTAAAATTGTAGGGATTTTATGTCCTCATTTTATAAGAATAAAAATACTTTTTGTTTTATTTCTTGCTGCTATCAATAAACGTATATATTGAAAGACGATGCCATTGATTAAGGTTTATGGACAGTGAGCTTACTCACAAAATTAGCCAGGTTTTAATTGCTCTGAAACCACTAATAGAAGGATTCTGACCGCTTAATGTGCTATTCCGCCGTTGACTCAGATCTTTCTAATATCGCAGAAGGAAGTTTCATATCATAGTGCAGTGTGGCGAGTAGTGTTTCTTTCCTCTGTGATCAGATAACTGGTTTCTTGAGGTGGAAGTAAAAAGAGTAACTTGCTGTTCGTCTTACCTTAAAAAGGGTGTTTTATGAACGATAATAAATTTTTAAAACATATTCCCTGGGTAATATTGGGAATAATTGGGGCATGTTGCCTCGGAGTTGTTGCACTGCGTCGGGGAGAACATGTTAGTGCTTTATGGATAATTGTTGCTTCCGTAGCAGTTTATCTGGTTGCCTATCGGTATTACAGCCTTTACATCGCCACAAAGGTGATGAAGCTGGATGAAACGCGGGCAACACCGGCTGTTGTCAATAATGATGGCCTGAATTATGTTCCTACCAACAAAAATGTTCTGTTTGGGCACCACTTTGCAGCTATTGCAGGGGCGGGGCCATTAGTTGGGCCTGTGTTAGCTGCGCAAGTCGGTTATCTGCCGGGAACATTGTGGTTGTTGGCCGGAGTTGTGCTTGCTGGTGCAGTACAGGATTTTATGGTGTTGTTTATCTCTTCTCGTCGTAACGGAGCGTCATTAGGAGAGATTGTTAAAGAAGAAATGGGACGGGTTCCGGGCACAATCGCTCTATTTGGTTGCTTCTTGATTATGATTATTATTCTGGCAGTCCTGGCACTCATTGTGGTGAAAGCATTGGCAGAAAGTCCATGGGGAGTATTTACCGTTTGTTCCACCGTACCGATAGCGCTTTTCATGGGGATCTACATGCGATATATCCGTCCGGGTCGCGTGGGAGAAGTTTCGGTTATTGGGATCTTGATGCTGATCGCGGCAATCTGGTTCGGTGGTGTTGTAGCGGCTGATCCTTACTGGGGGCCTGCTTTAACTTTTAAAGATACTACCATTACTTATGCGTTGATTGGGTATGCGTTTGTTTCTGCATTATTACCCGTTTGGCTGATTTTGGCTCCACGGGATTATCTGGCGACTTTCCTGAAAATTGGGGTGATTGTTGGTTTAGCGATTGGTATTGTGATCCTCAATCCTGATCTGAAAATGCCAGCCGTTACACAATTTGTCGATGGTACAGGGCCTGTCTGGAAAGGGACATTATTCCCATTCTTGTTTATCACCATTGCGTGTGGTGCAGTTTCTGGTTTCCATGCTCTGATCTCTTCTGGTACAACACCTAAATTGTTGGCAAACGAAAAAGATGCGCGTTTTATTGGCTATGGCGCGATGTTGATGGAATCGTTTGTTGCTATTATGGCACTGGTTGCGGCATCTATTATCGAACCGGGGCTTTATTTTGCTATGAACACGCCTCCGGCGGCGTTGGGCATCACTATGCCTGATTTGCACAATCTGGGAACTGCGGAAGCTCCAGTGATTATGACTGCGTTGAAAGATGTGACCACACAAGCCGCAGCAGCAGTCAGTTCCTGGGGTTTTGTTATTTCACCAGATCAAATTCTGCAAACTGCAAAAGACATTGGTGAACCTTCTGTCCTGAATCGTGCAGGAGGAGCGCCAACTCTGGCAGTGGGTATTGCCCATGTATTCCACCAGATCGTTCCGGTTGCAGATATGGGCTTCTGGTATCACTTTGGTATTCTGTTTGAAGCGCTATTCATTCTGACTGCTTTGGATGCAGGTACACGTTCTGGCCGCTTTATGTTGCAGGATTTATTAGGCAATTTTGTCCCGTTCCTGAAAAAAACAGATTCTCTGATTGCGGGGATAATCGGTACAGCGGGCTGTGTGGGTATGTGGGGCTATCTGTTGTATCAGGGTGTTGTTGATCCATTAGGTGGTGTCAAGAGTCTGTGGCCACTGTTTGGGATCTCGAACCAGATGCTGGCAGCCGTTGCACTGGTATTGGGTACTGTTGTGCTGATCAAAATGAAACGTACTCAGTACATTTGGGTCACTGTTGTGCCTGCGATCTGGTTGCTGATTTGTACTACCTGGGCGTTGGGACTGAAATTATTCAGTGACAATCCTAAACTGGAAGGTTTCTTCTTCCTGGCAAAAGAGTATAAACAGCGTATTGCAGAAGGTGGAGCTGAATTGACTGCACAGCAGATCAGTAACATGAACCACATTGTTGTGAACAACTATACCAACGCGGGTTTAAGCATTTTGTTCCTCATCGTGGTCTATAGCATCATTATTTATGGTGTTAAGACCGCAATAAAAGCGAACAAAAATCCGAAACGTACAGATAAAGAAACACCTTATGTTGCTGTCCCAGAAGGTGGGGTAAAAGTTTCTTCTACGCACTGATGTAATACTCAAACCGATAGCAGATACATAAAACTGCAATTGGTAATAGCTATCCCCACATAATCGCCTTTGTATTATGTGGGGTCTTTCTTTAAGGTATGAGGTTAAGGAATAACTTTTGAAAGAAATAGCTTTTGAGAACAGCGATTGGAGAACATTATGTTTGGTAATCTTGGGCGAGCCGGAAAATATTTAGGGCAAGCTGCTCGTATGCTGGTAGGAGTTCCTGACTATGACAATTATGTACAGCATATGAAGGATAATCATCCTGATCAGCCTTATATGACTTATGAAGAATTTTTCCGTGAACGCCAGAATGCACGTTATGGCGGTGATGGTAAGGGTGGTATGCGCTGTTGCTAGCCTACTAATCTAGCTTACTAATATGGAAGTGCAATTTGACACAATGAAAAAAGCCAGCGAAATTGTTTTGCTGGCTTAATCCTATTTTTCGAATACGGTAACCTACGATTTTAAGTTAAATGAATCTGGTTTTTAAATCGGTTGGATAATATTTTTCCTGTTGATTCTAAATGTATGGTTGTCGAACCCCGCTTTTCCACTCAATGCAAGATCAGCACATGCTTTTCCAAATAATGGCGCAAATTTAAATGTCCAACCACCTAATGATAAGACAATATTTTGGTATTGATCATATTGCTTAGGTATAAAATCTAATACTGCTGTATTATCAGGGAGATCTGCATGTAATGCTCTTGCCATATCAATAGGTGTAGTATCAACTCCTCTCATATAATTGATGACAAAATCTCTGGTTATATCAATATCTAACTCCTTCGGTGCAAAAATTCTGTCATCCACATCATAAAATTTATGTGAAGCCCAATCTACCGCAAGACGGATAAAACCTTTCCGTGCAAATTCATAACTGGGAAAACCATAGAAAAGATTACTGTAACCATTTTTAGGATTCTCAAATTGAAAGAACATGGGATAATTTATTTCTGGAATTTCTCCTGTTAATTTATAGTATGAGAAACACATATCCCAAATGATATAATTTATTTTTACTCCCAGTGATTGGGGTAATAGTTTATTAGTAAAAGCATTAGAAGTAATGGCTATTTTATCGGCTTTATAGTTACCATTAGCTGTCATAATAGTGACGCTGGAGATCTTATTCACTTCAGTATATTCAAGGACGGTAACATTATCTGATTCTTTTAAATACTGCCCCAGTTTCCTTATAATATGTTTGACATCTATAGTAGCATTATCTGGGCTATACAATCCCATGTAATCTTCGGGTAGATTTTTGAATGGATATTTTGTCTCTAATTCTTTTTTTGTTAGAATTTCATACTTTTTATTGAGTTTCTTTAAGACCTTTATTGGCCCGAACAGAGTGCCCTGTGGTGTATCGCCTGTTGCTACACCAAAGTTGAGTAATCCGTTCATATATATGAACTTAGAATTTAGCTCTTCTTCTAACTCATGATAAAGTTTCCCTGCACTAAAAGATAATGTGGCATGTTCAAGATCATCATAAACCGTTCTCCACATTCTGACATGCCCGGCAGAGCTTGAATCTTGTGTACCTAACGTATTTCTCTCTATGAGTAAAACATTTTTCTTAGCTTTAGCGGCATAATAAGCTGTACATAGCCCAATAATTCCTCCTCCTACAACACAAATGTCATATTTTTTATTATTAATGTATCCGCTTTTATTTACTGTAGCTTCTTGTTCATCTTTGCCTAAAGCAGAAACATTTATTGCTGCTGTTAATAGTGTTGCTGATTTCGTAAGATCATATCGATTCATCCATATTCTCCAATTTTAATCATTGTTAAATTTTTACTTTTATCAATCATAAAACCAGACACAGACTGCACGTTAAAAACAAACACTATCATCCATAATGCGATTTTCTATGAATAAGTACATCATTAATTATGAATAATGACGGACTATTTTTATTGATAGAAATATCTCTTCCATTTGAAAATATATTTAATATATAGAGTAATTATCTCCCTAAATAATATTCTTTATCTAACCATTCTGGCCAATCCAGATAAAAAGTTTCTTGTAGTAACCGCTCCGCTACACAAAATGCGCCTTCAGTCCAACCCTGATCTCCTGAGTATGCTTCTCCTATAATATGTACAGATTCATTTTTTATTGGGTGCCTCATAAAAGGCATGACTTCTTCCACTGATACACCGACTTGCCAGGCATGATATCCACCTCCGTATGGATCTTGAGACCAATCTTTGATCCGCGCGATATAAGGGGGAGGAATATCTATACCATGTAATGCCTTAACTTGAAGCATTGCTTCTTCAACTAAGTGTTTAGGGACGGGATTACCGGGTAGGGGAAACTCTTTAATTTTTTCTTTTGAAACTATAGTGGTCTCACGAGGCTCATAGATAAATTTTTTATCTTTTATTCGCATTAACGCTTTCCAGAATGTGACTGTCCTCATATCGTTATAGCTGGACAAAAATAATGAATGAGAATTTTTTTTATCCGTACCAAAATAGTAACATTGTCGGATAGGTAAATCAGTGATTGATGCACCTGATTTAGTTTTAAACTGTTTAGTCCACCAAGGATATTCGAATCCCATTAATAATTTTAGTGCTGGTTCGGAAATAACAGCATCAATATTTTTATGTAATTCTTTGGATAACTGTTTGTCAAAGAAGAAGTTTTGTTGATCTAAGAGGTTAAGAGAGCGCTTTGGCATTGCCAGGATAATTGTATCAGCGTTTACTGTCCAATAAGTTTGACTATTTTCATGTCTAAATTTTAATGAATAACGACGACTCCCTTTTTTATTATGTTTAAAAGTGATTAAGGTATTCTTTAGCCAAAGTTTAGCACCATTTTGGTTTGTATAAGCTTTTGCCAAAGCATAAGCTAATTGATCATATCCATTTTTAATGGTTCGATATTTTGTACCAGCTTGTGTGAAGTCTCCTACCATGTAAGACATGGATTCAGCAGCATTCCAATTAATCGTATTTGAATAATATCCTCCGGCATCAGATAAAAAATTGTAGCCTTCTTGTCCGACCTGATCTTTAATTAGATTCCAAAATCCAATGTTTTTGACTTTCATTCCGTAATACGGGCTTCCTTTTTTGAGATAAGTTATATTCTTTTTAATAATATCCCATTGGCGCAGGCTTATTTTAAATTTATAGTCATATTTATTTGTTTTTTCAATAAGATCACTATAATTTTCACTGAACCAGGGATCTGCAACTAAAACATCATATATAATTTTGTTAAATAATTGAGAGGCACTATAACCTTTACTATTATCGTTCAGGAAGTAACGCGTTTTAAAAATTTTATCCTTATTTTGCATTTTAGACCATGCATCAGCTCTGAAACGTTGCCCTCGTAAATAGAAAAAATTATTTGGTGCATCACTCCCTGGAAATAGTTCATAATTTAATTTAAAAACATCTTCAATTAGGGACGCTGTAATTTTTTGTGAAGAGAGGTAGCGCATGCCACCTAATTCACTGATGATATCCATACCGGGTAAGTTAACCGAGAGTAATCTTCCTCCCACAAGATTATTTAAATCAAATATATGAACAGTGGACGGGGAATGGGAATTAACTGAGTATTGGCCGGTTAACAGGCGATATCCAGCATATAAGCCAGATACACCAGCACCGATAATTGCTATATCAATTGATAATCCTTCTTGAGTATCAACACTATGAGGAATCTCATCCATTTCAATTCTTTTGTCTTTTTTCATAGGATATTCTCTCTTAATTAAGATAAATAGTATTTCCCTGGAATCATTTTTTAATACCAACCTGTGAGATTTAATAGCTTTTTTAGATATTTTTATTAATGGAGAATAATTTATATAATGTATATTAGATTACCTCCTGCTATGAACGAGAGCATAAAAAAACTGTAACTTGAAAAGTGATGGATATAATTGTTTTATACTCGTGAACATAATATACTTTTTATAAATGCTAAAGTAACTGGATTAATCTGATTATTTAAATTGAATGTGACTGTTTCTTTATTTAATTGTGGTTAGGATTGTTTGCTTAGATAATAATATTTTGATTTTTTTATAAAAAGTAAATAAGAATAATAAAGTTACATACTATAAATTTTAAGATACAGACAACAAAACTGTAATTTTAAAGATGATAGGTATATCATGGAATGGTTTTTACAATGATTTTTACTATGTAGCACACACATCAGCCAATAAATAATCATGAAAGAGATATTATCGGTGAAAGCTATCGACATTGTTGCCAAATTTTTCTTAAAATATACTCATCTAAAATTATCCAATGTTTTTTTCTCCGAAAAACTTTGAAAATAATTCAGAAAATTATTTTTTTAATGATTTCAGATGAATAGGAGAAAAATTATTATAATGAAGCAGGAAACAAAAATGAAGCCTATATCCGTCACGATCCTAACGGGCTTTTTAGGATCAGGTAAGACAACATTATTGCAGCATATTCTTAATACTGAACATGGCCATAAAATTGCTGTGATTGAAAATGAGTTTGGTGAAGTACCTATTGATCATGAATTGATTGGAGATAGGGCAACTCAGATTAAGACATTAAGCAATGGCTGTATTTGTTGCAGCCGCTCAAATGAGCTGGAAGATGCGTTACTGGATTTATTGGACGGTCTTGATAAAGGTGAGTTCATTTTCGATCGTCTGATTATCGAATGTACAGGGATGGCTGATCCTGGCCCAATTATTCAAACGTTTTTTTCCCACGAAATTTTGTGCCAGCGTTTTTTACTGGATGGCATTATTACATTAGTGGATGCAGTACATGCTGAACAACAATTGGATCGTTTTTCTCTTGCTCAGGCACAGATTGGATATGCCGATAAAATTTTATTAACGAAAACGGATGTTGCTTCAGAAAATGATGCATTGACTGAACGGTTACAGAGAATTAATGCCAGAGCGCCAATTCATAAAGTGGTACAGGGCGAAATTGACTTAAGTTTATTATTTGAGCTGGAAGGTTTCATGTTGAATGATAAATTGACTGTTTCAGTACCGGTTTTTCGCTTTGTGCCTGAGCAGCAAAACAGTATCCAATCTGTCGTTATCAACCTGAATCATCCTATTGAATTTAATGAAATTTCAAATCTGATGGAAGAGTTGTTACTGAGTTTTGCTGACAGTTTACTGCGTTATAAAGGTATCCTTGCCATTCAAGGGGAGCCACGTAGGTTGTTGTTTCAGGGAGTCCAACGCCTATATAGTGCTGATTGGGATCGCGAATGGCGCGATGATGAACAGCGGCATAGTGTATTGGTTTTTATTGGAATGGACCTACCAGAGCAGAAAATCAGAGAAAAATTTGCACAATTATAGTTGATACCTGTCTTATGTTTAACTGGTAGCCAAATTGAGATACGGTCTTTTCATTTAACTTAAAAAATGAAGGGGAATTCCCTTCATTTTTTAAGTTACCTCTTTAGTGGCTTAACTCATTTACCCTAGTGATATGCTCAGCGATATGCCTGAAAGTGCCATCTCAATTTGATTTGAACGCTATTGGGTAGTGGCATAAATTTGCTGATCATATTTAAATACAAATATATAAGTGAATCCTGAAATTTAAGGTTTTATAAAAGAAATAAAGTAGTAATTTAACAAACATAAAACAATAAATATAAATAGAATTTATCATACGCCAAAAATCATATTTACGTTACAAGGAAATTGTCTATTCTGTTTACTTGCAATCTCCACAAGAGGAGTAGTGGAGATTGTTGCAATAACAGGTTATGTTAGTGAAAACAAGAAAAATAAATAAAAATTTATTTAGAGTGTGTCTCCCAAATTTTGGAAAAGCGTTTTACATTACTGGCTGTGTAAATCACGGTATGTGAAATGTTGCGATGTCCCAGATAATCTTGAATTAAACGAGTATCGCGACCGAGATCTGCAAGTGCATAGCCGCAGGCGTGCCTTAACATATGGGGATGTGGAGAAACGCTGACTGCGGCCTTTTTTCCATAACGTTTCAGTAGCCCATAAACTTGTTGTCGTGAAACAGCTCCCGATTTTTGGGAAAGAAATACCCATGGTGAATCAGCTTCCCGCCATTTTTGACGTACATCCAGCCACCTTTTAAGCGCTTCAATTTCTTCTGGGATCAAAGGATGTGTTGTTGATAGACCACCTTTTAAACGTCTTATATGAATAATTGCTGAATTTAAATCGAGATCAGATAAACATAAATTACACAGCTCACTGACTCTAAACCCATGAATAAAACACATCAATAGCATGCAATAATCTCGTTCAGCATGACGTCCTTGTCTTGTTTCTGCCAAAATTGCATCTATTTCATATCGGGTTAAAAATTTGCGTTGCTTCATGAAATTATCATTCCTATTACATCAGATAGATTAGCTGTAAATAACGGAGCTATTTAAACTAATCGAATACAACAAGCTATCAGAGCTTTTGAACATAATTGGATAAATACCAGGTTAATATAATTAGAAAACAGGAAATGAAAAAATTTGCTGCTTCTGTTCATCATTGTTTTAATGAAAATATTTATTTAAATAGTGTAAATATTTGTTATGTAACCCTCGTGAATAGAATGGGCTAATCATAGAAAGAATTCCACAAGGAATACTGATTGATTAAATTTTACTACTAAACATCTGGCTGAATTTTATTTTTAGTTTTTTATTCTTATATTGTCCTTTTATGGTGTAATGATTTCGTCTTTTTACTGCATTTACTGGAAAAAGTAAATGATTTATCTAATTAGAGTGAAATATGTACTTTTTTGTATGCAAAATATCTACTTAAAGAGTTGCTCTCATTATTATTTAGATATAAATTTTGAATTTTTTGTATATGCAGGATTTTGTTTTGAATATTGAAGTGATTTAAAATTAGTAGACTTCTTTAGTGTAAATAATGGAGATGTGACAGTATTTAAAATAACCGAATTAACATGAATAAGTAAATTGTAAATTTATGTTATCATTTAAAGTGATACTATTTTCTTACTAATTAAATGCAATGCTTCCCATTTTTATTTGAGCTGTAATGATTTATTAAATAAATATTAATTATGATTAATTAAAAAATATTTCATCATTCCGATAATTATTGATTGCACTAAGTGCTTATTGGCGGTGCTTTGAGAACATACGGACCTTCCACAATAGAAAGGTCTGTAGCGTAAGTAAATCTTAATGATAAGTCGTCTTGTGGCTGATTTTTATCTCATCAGGAAAAGGCCAGAAAAGGAGAAATACATAACAAGATCCCTGTGAAGATGATCAAGATTAGGGATACTCCTTTGTGATGGTAGAGGTTGGGAACCTTGTAAACCAGATAAGCAGGAATAAGGCAGCCGACAATACCAAATATCGGACTACAGATAGATGTGAAACTTAAAACTGGTGCATTCAGAATAATTGCTCCCCATGCTAATAAAATTGCGAATGCAATGATGCCTTTTTGTACCCACTTTTCATTGATTTTTGCTGTTGGTATTAAGCGGCTGAGAATATTCATGGCTATTCCTTGACTGGCTTCTCGAAAACCGAGGTAGACACCAAAGAAAGCAGTCATGACAGCGAAGACATTGAGTACATAAACACCAAAGAACGATTTTTTCAGAAAATTTGTTCAAAAAATGAATTGTCGTGTGTTGATATTAAAGAATTTTATGAGGAAAATTTTCCTAAAGACTCCGTTTAATTTTACATAAAGAAAAAATTGATATTTGTTATTCTCTCTTTATGCCAGGGTGTTGTGATTGTTCGTAATATGGAAAATTGAAACAAATGGAGAGAAAAGCGATGTGATTCACTACACTCATACTTGCTCAAAACACCCTGTCAGTATTAAATCCTTTTTATTGTCTATATTATGATATATTTTAGAATATTAATCTGGTTTTTTCTTGTACTTATTGTCAGGAATGGATAAAAAGCCATCTATCTTAATGGTCATCTGGATGGTTATATCGTGTATTTATTCATCTGTATATTTTTTTGAGTTTAATTAATTTATAACTATAAATTTGTAAAAAGTCTGTTGGATAAAAACAGTTTAATACGTGATTATAAATAGTTATTTAATCATATCTTTTTTATTTTATATTTTAATAAATACAGGCTAATTCATTACGTGTAGATTCACCTAATATGTATAATAGTTTTTGGAAAATAGTTAATGATGCTGATAAATTACATCAGGATGGCAGAAAGAAATATTATTTTAATTTACAGATTGCCGGCTTAATATAATATTTAAAGTGATATGATATTGCTATGTCTTGTATTGGTTGGGTTTTAATATCGAAGCTCGCATAATCTAATAATATTAGAGTATTTATTATCCTAAGCCTAATTAAAGGATTGGATTACCTTTCATACCTTAATAAACGGAATGTAGTTGCAATTAAATGGCTTGTCGAAATATAGATAATTGGTATTTAACTATAGTAACTGAACGCGGTCGTTATGGTTGTGTTATATTTACATAGACTTTCCCTATAATAAAACTTATCATTTTACCGTTTTATCTTAGTTGTATCCGCCTGTATCTGTATGTACCTAATTGCAAACGTTTTAAACAGAACCCAACGGGTAGTGTGAGAGGTATAACTTGTCTGACAGGCTTCTTGCCCTATGGATTTCAAGATGCAGCTAATCAAGTTCTGCTTGAAAGACGACGGGATAACCAAAAAAACTCTCAGGAAGACATAATTAATGAAAAATAAACTCACTTTAGCTTCACTTTGTTTCGCGTCACTCATGTTGAGCGGATGTGCGACGGAGCCGTCATCGACTCTTCAGGTGCAAAAAGTTTCTTCATATAACACCACTTACAAAGGAATTCGTAGCCCTATCGCGGTAGGTAAATTTGAAAATCGTTCAAGCTACCAAAATGGCATTTTCTCTGATGGTATCGATCGTTTGGGTAACCAATCAAAAACTATTCTGGTGACTCACTTACAGCAAACTGGTCGTTTTAATGTGCTGGAGCGTACTAACATGGCTGAATTGAAAACAGAGGCCGGGTTACAAGGCAAAGCGCAGAAGCTGAAGGGGGCTAACTATGTGATCACTGGTGCAGTCACTGAATTTGGTCGCAAGGAAGTCGGTGACCATCAGTTATGGGGTATTTTGGGGCGTGGCAAATCACAGATTGCTTATGCAAAAGTGATGTTGAATGTTGTGAATGTTGAAACGTCTGAAGTTGTTTTCTCTTCAGCAGGAGCCGGGGAATATAAATTATCCAGCCGCGAAATTATTGGTTTCGGTGGTGCATCCGGTTATGACTCTACTCTGAATGGCAAGGTGTTGGATTTGGCTATCCGTGAAGCTGTCAATGACCTTGTGTCTGGTATTGAAAGTGGCGCATGGAAGCCAATGAACTAATATTCTAATAACTAATAATAAATAGGGAAGACTTTTTAATGTTTTTGATAAAAAAGATGGGGATGCTACTGGGCATACTATTATTAGTCGGGTGTGTGCATGCACCTAAAACCATTTATGAATGGGGTGATTATCCGTCAACTGTTTACCAATATTACCAACAGGATAAGACCGGGCCACAAGAGCAGATCCAGGCATTGCAAAAAGTCATTGAACAAGCCAGAGCCAAAGACAAACCTGTTCCTCCTGGGCTGCACGCTCAAATGGGGTTGCTCTATAGTAAAATAGGCAATATTGAGGAAGCTTTTCAGCAGTTTGAAATAGAAAAGAAATTATTTCCTGAATCCACACAGTATATGGATTTTCTGCTGAATAAAAATAAGGGAGTGAAATGATGAACCGTCTTTGGGGGGCAGTCAGCGCTTTATTATTGCTGGTATTGACAGGATGTGCCAAGCAGGTACCTTATGATTATAGTGCGTTGAAGGAAAGTGATCCTAAATCGATACTGGTTCTGCCTGCTGTGAATAAGTCCGTGGATGTCAAGGCGGCTGGCAGTGTGGTTTCTCAGGTTACTTATCCGTTGGCGGAATCAGGATATTATGTTTTTCCTGTCGCGGTTGTCGAAGAGACATTCCGGCAGAATGGGGCAGCAGATGCGCAGGATATTCATGATATCAGCTATAAAAAGCTACATGATATTTTTGGCGCGGATGCAGCGCTTTATCTGGATGTCACAGAATATGGTACACAATATCAGATCATTAGCAGTGATACCCGCGTGACAGCAAAAGCTCGTCTGGTTGATCTGAGGACGGGTAAACAAGTGTGGAGTGGTGCTGCGACAGCTTCTACCGCAGAAAATCGTAACAATGGCGGTGGTGGAATTATTGGTATGTTAGTGTCTGCGGCTGTTGAGCAAATTGCAAATACTGTGATGGATAGAGGCCACGATATTGCAGGCATTACCAGTAATCGTCTGTTGAGTGCGGGAGGATATCATTATGGCCATCTGCTGTATGGGCCGCGTTCAGAACATTATCGGAAAGAAAAACTAGAATAATGTTAAAAATGCCGCAGTTATTGTCTGCGGCATTTTTTTACTGTCATTTTTATAACTAATTTTTAAACCATGTTTTACAGTTAAACACGATTAAACATCTAATCGTTTGGTTTGCCATTTCTTAGATTTCCAGCGCCAGGCGTTTACCATCCCTCGTATCCATTCATCGCAGAAAAAGCCAATCCAAATCCCCAGGATCCCCATCCCCATGGTAATTCCCAGAAAATAGCCAACAGGGATAGAAATACCCCACATGAAGAGCAGAGCAGTATAAAGCGGGAACCTGGCATCACCGGAAGCACGCAGAGCATTGACCATGACGATATTAAAAGTACGCCCCGGCTCCAGGAAGACAGACAGCAGGAATAAAGGCAGCAGAAGCTCAATGATATTTTGGTCTTCTGTCATCAGGCCAAGGAGCGGTTCCCGGAAAATCCAGAAAAACACTACGACGCCAATTGTGACAATAACGCCGATTTTCAGACTCTTTATCCCACGGATATAAGCATCTTCAAAACGTTTTGCTCCGACAAGATGGCCGACCATAATTTCATTACCAATACTGGTGGCGATACCAAACAACATAATGAACAGAGATAATTGAAAATACAGAGTCTGTGCAGCCAGAGAAGTTTCACCCATCAAACCGATAAAAGCCTGTGCGGTCATATATTGTAATATCCACACCAGGTTTTCACCGGCTGCCGGTAAACCGATATGCAGGATTTTGCCAAGCATATTCTTTGACCAGCATATCAGCAACTTCGGGATCAGTTTGATTCTTAAACCATAAAATAACAATCCGCAGAGAAGAATAACGGCAACCGTACGACCAAATACTGTAGACCATGCCACGCCTTCCAGCCCATATTTAGGTAGGCCAAAGAATCCGTACAGGACAATTATATTACCGATAATTGTCAACAGATTGGCAATCAGGGTGACATACATGGCAGATTTTGACTTGCCATAAACTCGCAAACAGGCAGCCAGAATAATTGAAATTGCTTCCGGTATCAGGCAGATACCTAAAATGTGCAGATAAGCAAACCCATCCTCCATCAGGTTTTCTGGCAGATTCATGATGCGCAGGATTTTATAGCCGAAGAAAATCGTCACCAAAGCACAACTAAAACCCAACACAAAATTAAAAGCGATGGAAATATGGATCGCCTGACTGGCTTTATCTCTTTTTCCTGATCCGAGATATTGTGCAATTACAACGCTGCAACCAACACTAATGAAATTAAAGATCGTAATGAACAGATCAAAAACATGATTACCAACTCCCATAGCAGCTAAGTAAGCCGAAGAAATATGGCTGACCATATATGTATTGATTAGCAACGTCGCCATATGAAGAAAAATATCGATGAAAATCGGCCAGCTCAGTGAAAAAAGCGAACGATCTGCAACATCAGATTGATGCATTATAAAACCTATTAATTGAATTGAATGGTCTTTTGTGGTGTGACATTCCCAGAAAGTATATATGATTTTACTTGGTTTACTGGTTGGTTGGTAGACAAAATGCGTTATTCCCCCATAAAGTGAAGCAAAAACTTTTATTATAAATATTCACTGATTTCCTGTTTCTCCTTAAGGCTGCCAATGGAGGGATTGGCAACAAAATTCATGATTATGACTTGATTCTCATCCCCGATTCACCGGATAATCTTCGGCCTCAAATTATCTCACCGTTTTTTTAACTCAAAAGCCAAACGATTGCGTGTAGGAAGGGCTGAACTAATAAGTGCAGCGTTTTTCAGATTATCAAATGACGTAATCGTTTTCGTCGGGTAAGAGGGGGAAAGAAATGGTGAGGAAAATCGGATAGATGTTTAACATACTGGCAGGGGATAAACATGTCTGGCACGCAGGCACCAACTCAATGCAAACTTGATAAGTATTTTAAGATAACTGAACGCGGAAGCTCGGTACGTCAGGAAATTCTCGCTGGGTTAACAACATTTTTGGCGATGGTTTATTCCGTTATTGTTGTGCCAGGTATGCTTGGACAGGCTGGATTTCCCCATACCGCCGTATTTATTGCTGTATGTCTGGTTACAGGGGTTGGCTCATTATTGATGGGATTATGGGTTAATTTACCGATGGCAATTGGCTGCGCAATCTCACTGACGACCTTTACTGCTTTCAGTCTAGTATTGGGGCAGCAGGTTAGTATTCCTGTCGCATTGGGTGCTGTTTTCCTGATGGGATGTTTGTTCACAGTTATTTCCGTTACTGGTATTCGCGCCTGGATATTACGCAATATGCCAATGGGGATAGCGCATGGAACAGGTATCGGTATCGGATTGTTTTTGCTACTTATTGCAGCAAATGGCGTTGGACTGGTGATTAAAAATTCCCAGCCGGGGTTGCCAGTTGCTTTTGGATCGTTGACAGCCTTCCCTGTAATAATGACTTTGTTAGGGTTAGCGGGAATTATTGGACTGGAAAGGAAAAAAGTCCCTGGTGGTATTTTGCTGGTTATTATCGCTATTTCAATTATTGGATTGATTTTTGATCCCGCAGTGAAATATCAAGGATTTTTTAAGTTACCAACGTTGGGGGAAGATGGGCTTTCTCTGATGTTTAGCATGGATATTATGGGAGCTTTACAGCCTGTTGTATTACCCAGTGTTCTTGCGCTGGTGATGACAGCGATATTTGATGCTACAGGTACTATCAGAGCTGTAGCAGGGCAGGCCAATCTGCTGGATAAAAGGGGACAGATTATTAATGGTGGTAAGGCGTTAACGGCTGATTCTGTCAGTAGTATTTTCGCTGGAGCAATAGGCTCTTCTCCTGCTGCTGTTTATATTGAATCCGCAGCAGGAACCGCAGCAGGAGGAAAAACAGGGTTAACCGCAGCGGTCGTTGGTATCTTATTTCTGCTGATATTATTCCTTTCTCCATTATCATATCTGGTTCCTTCATATGCGACAGCGCCTGCTTTGATGTATGTCGGGTTGCTGATGTTGAGTAACGTACGCAAGCTGAATTTTGATGATTTTGTCGATGCAATGTCAGGGTTACTGTGCGCTGTATTTATCGTTCTGACTTGTAATATTGTTACAGGTATTATGCTAGGGTTTGGTGCTTTGGTTGTTGGGCGTGTTTTCTCTGGTGAATGGCGTAAGCTGAATATCGGTATGGTAATTATTGCTATTGCATTGGTGGCATTTTATGCTGGCAACTGGGCTATTTAATTAAAAGGACGCTCAAAAAATTATGCGCAAATGATTAAAGTTTGCGCGTGTATTTCCAGATTGGATAATTTTTAAAACCTGCCAAATTTTCGACAAAATTCCGTAGATAAGTATAAAATAGACAAATGACTTGCTGTTCATTGATTCACAATGTGATTGTTTTTTGAATTTCCAGAATAACTTCAATTTTTGCAGTTATTAACGCTGTTATTACAAGAAAAAAACAGTCACAATCTCTTCACCGACGGATTTTTGGCAATTTGTAAGGGTAACATGGAAATATTCTTTACTATCTTGATCTTGATTTTGGTGGTGTCAGTTTCTGGTGTTCTTACTAAAGTGATCCCATTCCGTGTCCCTTTGCCGATAGTGCAAATAGCAATAGGGGCATTGTTGGCCTGGCCTCATTTTGGTTTACACGTTACTTTCGATCCTGAATTATTCCTCGTTTTACTTATCCCTCCTCTATTATTTGTTGATGGTTGGAAAACACCGACCAGAGAATTTTTTCAACATGGGCGTGAAATAGTTATTCTGGTTTTAGTATTGGTTCTGGTGACAGTTGTTGGTATTGGTTATTTGATTTACTGGTTATTGCCGAGTATTCCACTTATTGCTGCTTTTGCTCTGGCAGCCGTGTTGTCACCAACTGATGCAGTTGCATTATCTTCGATTGTTGGGAGAGGGGGAATTCCTAAAAATATGATGAGCGTATTGGAAGGTGAAGCATTGATGAATGATGCTTCCGGTCTGGTTGCTCTGAAATTTGCTGTGGCAATTGCTATGGGGACCATGGCATTTACTGTCACGGGCGCAACATTCGAATTTTTTAAAGTGGCTATTGGCGGCTTGGCATCAGGTATTGCTATCACCTGGTTGTACAGTAAATCACTGCGATTGATGAGTCGCTGGAGTGGTGATGATCCTGCCACTCAAATCATGTTTATGATGTTGTTACCATTTGCTTCTTACATGATTGCTGAACATATTGGTTTCTCCGGTATTCTGGCCGCAGTTGCTGCCGGTATGACTATCAGTACGGCGGGGGTGATCCGCAATGCGCCTTTGGATATGCGTTTGCGTGCTGATAACGTATGGGGAATGTTGGCGTTTGTGTTCAACGGCCTGGTATTTATCATGTTGGGCTTACAGTTGCCGGGGATTTGGGAGACGTCTGTTGCTCAGGCAGAACTTGATCCGCATGTTGAAACCTGGATGCTGTTCGCTGCAGTAGGTATCATTTATGCTGCGTTGGTACTGCTGCGATTCTGCTGGCTATGGTTAATGAAAAGTACCAGCAAGATATTGATGAAGAAAAAACCGCTGGAATTTTCAACTTATACTACCCGTGAATTGTGGCTGGCTTCGTTTGCGGGTGTCCGTGGGGCAATTACTCTGGCTGGTGCTTTATCCGTACCTCTTTTCCTGCCGGATGGCGACCCATTCCCTGCTCGTTATCAGTTGATCTTTATTGCCGCAGGTGTGATTCTGTTCTCTCTGTTTGTTGGCGTTATTGCTCTTCCATTATTGCTAAGAGGCATGAAAGTGGGAGACAAACAGTCTGATCTCAATGAAATCAGAATGGCGAAAGCAGCGATGGCTGAAGTTGCGATTGTCAGTATGAATAAAATGGAAGAACGTCTGTCTGCCAGCACTGAAGAAAAACTGGATGCTGAAGTGATTAGTGAAGTCGCTTCCAGAGTCACTGGTTATTTGCGACGCCGTACTACTGGGACTGATGAAGGTGAACACAGCTTGTTGGTTGAAGATTTGGAACGGCGTTTCCGCTTGACAGCGTTGCGGGCTGAGAGAGGGGAGCTATATCACTTGCGTGCAACTCGTAAGATTAGTAATGAAACGCTACAGTCGCTCCTGCATGACCTTGATTTGCTTGAAGCGCTGTTGGTAGGTAAATCTCAATAAAATATGTGGTTATTAACAATTACAACACTTTTGTGGGCCGCGTCATTCAGCCTGATTGGTGCTTATCTCGCTGGTCAGGTTGATAGCTGGTTTTCTGTTCTTGTCAGGGTCGTGTTAGCTGCTCTGGTATTTTTACCCTTTCTGCGTTGGCGTGGGTTATCACTGAAAGTCATTGCGCTGTATATGGCAGTGGGAGCTTGTCAGTTAGGTGTGATGTATTTGTTTGTATTTCATGCTTACCACTATCTGACAGTAGCGGAATTTTTGCTGTTCACGGTCATGACTCCGCTGTATGTCACATTGATATACGATTTGATGGGGCGTCAACGGCTGCGTTGGGGCTATGCGCTCAGTTCGTTACTGGCTGTGGCGGGAGCTGCGATTATTCGTTATGACCGGTTAAGTGAATCCTTCTGGATTGGTTTAATACTGGTGCAGTTGGCAAATATTTTCTTTGCTATTGGTCAGGTTGGTTATAAGCGTTTGATGGAAGTGCATCCGATACCACAGAGAATCGCATTTTCGTGGTTCTATTTAGGTGCTTGTGTCATTGCAATTATCGGTTGGTTAATGTTTGGTGATCCTCAGAAACTGCCGACAACCCAATTACAATGGGGAGTTCTGATCTGGTTAGGAGCGGGGGCTTCTGGTATTGGCTACTTTATGTGGAATTATGGTGCAACCCAAGTGGATGCCGGAACACTCGCGATTATGAATAATATGCTGGTTCCGGCAGGGTTATTGGTCAATTTTGTTATTTGGCAGCAGCATCCAAATTGGTTGGGCTTTACCATTGGAGGCAGCCTGATTGTTGCGTCACTTTGGGTGCATCACCGTTGGATACTGAGACCCGCTTCACAAACGGTAAATTATCCACCGCGTGCTGACGCGCAGAACGAATAAATGTATCAATAGCCGGTTGGCGTTGCTCCCCATTACGGCAGGCTGCGTACAATCGGCTCCATAGCCCTTCCCCTAACGTCTGAGTAATAACTAATCCTTGCCTTTCGAATGTTTCTACCGCCCAGTGAGGCAATGCTGCAATACCTAAACGGGCAGCCACCATTTGAATGAGTAATAGCGTGTTATCGACGGTTTTCAAGGTCGGGGTGACATCTGCGGGCTCAAGAAAACGTCTCCAGATATCAAAACGTTGCCGTTGAACTGGATAAATCAGCAAGGTTTCGGTGGAGAGATCCTGTGGCTGGATGTCCCGCTGATTAGCCAATGGATGATCTGGTGCAACCACCAGTTTCACTTCATAGTCAAACAACGGTGTATAGTGCAGTTTACTGTCTGGAATAATGTCAGATGTCAGTACAATATCCAGCTCTCTCTGTTGCAGCGCCGGCTGTGGATCAAAGGTTACCCCGGATTTAAAATCCACATTGACCTGCGGCCAGCTTTCTCTAAAACGCTTAAGTGCAGGAGTGAGCCACTGAATACAGCTATGACATTCAATAGCAATGCGCAAGTTAGTCTCTTGCGGCTCATTACACTCGTGCAGGGAGGCTGTGATCATAGGCAAAATTTGTTCTGCCAATCTTAATAGTACTTCACCTTGATGAGTCAGTTTCAGGGGCTGACTTTTACGAATGAAAAGCTTATATCCCAGACGATGCTCCAGTTCACTGAATTGGTGTGAAAGAGCCGATTGTGTTTGATGCAGATGATTTGCTGCTGCTGCCAACGAACCACAGTGATTTAATGCTTGCAGTGTTTTTAAGTGTTTTATCTCGATCATGAAAAACCTTCAAGTTGATTATGAATAATTTGCGCTTGTGGTTTATACATTACCTGTTGATTATAGATGTGTAAACATCTAGACGGCTAAAATTTGCGGGTGACGACATGACAGTTTTGAATCATACATTAGGTTTTCCACGTATCGGCTTGAAAAGAGAGCTAAAAAAAGCACAAGAGAACTATTGGGCAGGTAAAATTTCTCAACAAGAATTGCTGGAAACAGGAAGTGAATTACGTGCACGTCACTGGCAACAGCAAAAAGAGGCAGGGGTGGATTTAGTTCCTGTTGGTGATTTTGCTTGGTATGACCAAGTGTTGACGACCAGTTTGCTGCTAGGGAACGTACCTCCTCGCCATCAAAATAAAGATGGGAACATTGACTTAGATACACTATTCCGTATTGCTCGTGGTCGGGCTCCAACAGGTACTCCGGCTGCTGCATCAGAAATGACCAAATGGTTTAATACCAATTATCATTATATTGTGCCCGAATTTCAGCAGGGACAGGAGTTCAGGCTCGGATGGCCTCAATTACTGGATGAAGTTGATGAAGCCTTAGCGTTGGGGCATAAAGTGAAACCTGTTTTGTTAGGGCCGGTGACTTACTTATGGCTTGGAAAGGTGAAAGGAAAAGCTTTTGATCGCCTCTCTCTGCTGGAGGATATTCTGCCGGTATATCAGCAAATTCTGGCTGAACTCGCAAAACGTGGTATCGAATGGGTACAGATCGATGAACCTGCGTTGGTGCTAGAACTACCCGAAGATTGGCTGGCAGCCTTCCCGACAGCTTATCAAGCACTTCAGGGACAGGTTAAGTTATTGCTGACAACGTATTTCGATAGCATCAGCCATAATCTGGAAACCATTAAGGCACTGCCAGTACAAGGTTTGCACGTTGATTTGGTAGCAGGGCAGGACCCTCTCAATGAATTGGAGAAATCTTTGCCAGAATCATGGCTGCTTTCGTTAGGGGTTATTAATGGACGCAATGTCTGGCGAGCAGATCTGAGTGCGAAATATGAACTTATTGCACCGTTGGTGGGCAAACGAGATATTTGGGTCGGTACTTCTTGTTCATTGTTGCACAGTCCGATTGATCTGAATGATGAAACCGGATTGGATGAAGAAGTTAAGAGCTGGTTTGCTTTTGCACTACAGAAATGTACAGAGTTATCTCTGTTGTCTCAGGCACTGAATGCACCTGAAGCCAGTAAACAGGCTGAATTGAATAAATTGGATAGTTACAGTGCTCCAATTCGTGCCCGTCGCAGTTCCACAAGAGTGAACAACCCGGCTGTGGCTGAACGTCTTGCTAAGATCCAGCCACAAGACAGTGAGCGCAATCAGGTTTATTCGGAGCGTGCTAAACTTCAGCGCCAACGGTACAAATTACCTTTATGGCCGACAACAACCATCGGTTCTTTCCCACAAACAACAGAGATCCGTGGCTTACGTTTAGATTTCAAGAAAGGCCGTGTTGATGGTAATCATTATCGTATCAACATTAGTGAGCACATTAAACAGGCGATCAATGAACAGGAACGATTGGGACTAGATGTACTGGTGCATGGTGAAGCTGAACGTAATGACATGGTGGAATATTTCGGTGAGCATTTTGATGGTTATGTCTTTACTCAAAATGGTTGGGTACAAAGCTATGGCTCCCGTTGTGTAAAACCACCAGTAATTATCGGAGATATCAGCCGTCCAGAAGCGATTACGGTCGATTGGGCAACGTATGCACAATCTCTGACTGACAAACCAGTAAAAGGCATGTTAACAGGGCCGGTAACTATTCTTTGTTGGTCATTCCCAAGGGAAGATATCAGCCGGGAAGCTATTGCTAAACAGATTGCACTGGCCTTGCGTGATGAAGTGGATGATTTGCAGAAAGCAGGTATCGGCATTATTCAAATTGATGAACCTGCATTACGTGAAGGCTTACCGCTGCGTAGAGAAGAGTGGCAGGAATATCTGGATTGGGCGGTGGATGCCTTTAAACTGAGTGCAGCAGTGGCGAAAGATGATACACAGATCCATACGCATATGTGTTATTGCGAGTTTAATGACATTATGCCTTCCATTGCAGCGTTGGATGCAGATGTCATTACTATTGAAACCTCGCGCTCAGATATGGAATTGTTGGATTCATTTGAAGATTTCTCATATCCGAATGAGATTGGGCCTGGCGTGTATGATATTCACTCACCTAATGTGCCGAGTGTTGAATGGATTGAAGCTTTATTGCGCAAAGCTGCCGAGCGCATTCCTGTTGAACGTTTATGGGTTAACCCAGATTGTGGTTTAAAAACCAGGGGCTGGACAGAAACCCGCCAGTCACTGGCAAACATGGTTGAAGCGGCAAAACGTCTGCGTGATTCAGTAAGCAACTAAATTAATTTGAGCAATAAGTTGCCCACCACACTAAATAAGCGTGGTGGGCGAGTTGCTTTACTTACTTAGAAACTTATTTTTTAACAAATCCATTCTTACGGATTTTAGCTCCAAATTTTCTGGAACTTGTCCATTTGGGGTAACCTTATCAACCAGATTAGGCAAATGTTGTGAAATTAATGACGAAGCTTCATCGGGATCGATACCCATTTTTTCTGCCAATTTCTGACCCTCCCCGACTTTCAACCCAGTCCATCATATGCTGAATTTGTTGGTTTTTTCCCCGACTCAGCATCATTGCAATTTGATCAAAGAAGCTCATCATAATTTCCCTCCTTTGTTGGGGCTTTACTGGATTAAGCGAAATAAAACACTAAATTGGATGCTTTTACAGGAATTAATAATTATAAGTGTTATAAAAAAGGGTAATTTAATATTTAATTATTAAAGTAGTACATTATTTAAAATTCAATTTATTTGGGGTGGTTGGAGTATTAGGTGATTAAGAATTTTTGTTTATGTTAGTCACATGAATGTGTGAAGATTATTTTTCTATTGGTTTGAAATTAATTCAATTAATTCAACTAATTAATTGTTTTTTTCTTGTTTAGTGATAAACCTTGACTGTGATATCTGTCGTTTTTTTGTGAAGTTATCTATGTGAATATAAAAGAGCAACAAATAGCCATAACACCAGGGAACTCCATAAATAACTCAATAAAAAATAGAGATTATAGAACTAGAGCGATGGCAAGACGGATCGCACAGTCATTATAAATATACGAATATTTTGTTTTGATTTATATTTAAAATTTGTTTTCAACTCAAGGAAATAGAAATAAAAAGAAACATTGGAAGTGTACTAGGGAAAGGGAGATTAATAGTTAACTATAAAAAAATAGAGGTAGAGCCATGATGAACATATCCAAGGAAATAATTTTGTCAGAGAGAAACCATGACCATTAAATTGGGAGTGATTGCTGATGATTTCACTGGAGCGACTGATATTGCTGGCTTTATGGTGCAAAATGGCTGGCAAGTTAGTCAATTATTAAAAGTACCGGATGAGAATACTCTTATTCCTCATGGTGTAGATGCGATTGTGATTAGTTTGAAAAGCCGTTCTTGCCCTGTTGAGGAAGCAATTGAAAATTCTTTGAAATGCTGTCGATGGTTACGATATAGAGTAGGTTGCCAACAGTTGTTTTTCAAATATTGTTCAACTTTTGATTCTACACCAGAAGGAAACATTGGTCCGGTTATAGACGCTTTGATGAATGAACTTGAGATCGACTTAAGCTTGATTTGTCCGGCTCTCCCTATTAATGGGAGAACAGTAGTACATGGGCATTTATTCGTTAATGGGCAATTATTAAATGAAAGTGGTATGCAGTACCACCCTGTTACTCCGATGAAAGATGCGAATCTGTTGCGGTTGGTAGAGCAACAATCAAAAGGGCAGGCAGGATTAGTAGATCTTAATTGTGTACGTCAAGGAGGGGAATCTATTCGGAACCGCTTAGATACATTACGTTGTAATGGTATTCGATATGCTGTGGTGGATGCAATGATGATGGAGGATTTGATATCAATTGCACAAGCTGCGTCGGAGATGATCTTTGTAACTGGTGGCTCAGGGTTAGGTGCAGCTCTTGCCTGTTATCATACTGGGCTTAGCTTCCATGCTGAGTATGGTATATCAGTATCGTCAATAGGGAAAACTCCATCAATTAGAGGCAGGAAAGTCGTTGTCCTTTCAGGAAGTTGCTCTGCCATGACATATCAGCAAGTCATGGAATATAAAAAGTTTGCACCAGCCATTGCATTGGATGTAGGAGAATGTATTAACAACCCTGAATATTCTAGCTACTTAGTTGATTGGGTTATCCGGCAGCCGAGACAAGTTTTGGCCCCAATGTTATATGCTACACAATCACCTGAAGTCTACATGCTCAGGAGATATTTCATGGATGAGTGTGTTTTGTTTATATCTATCTTCATTGAAGATGCTTGATTTCTCATCCAAATCAGATGTATTAGCTCAAACTTGATCTGATGAGATGGGACGTCCCATATGGCGTCAATTGTACCAAAATGAAATAAGCATATTCATTTTAATAACAGTAGGCAAATGGCCGCTTGGCTAGGATTAGTTCCCCCGACAGGCAAGCAGTGGCGGGAAAACACAATTAAGCAAAATCACTAAAAATGGCAATCGGTACTTGCGCGGTATTTTAATCCATAGAACCAGAGTAGCCATACAACGCAGAGCATACGACAGATGCACTTGGTGATTGGATGCAGTCTTTGGTTAACTGGCGTGGATTTAATAAAGTCTGTGTCATCTATGCCAATAAGTGTGCCAGAAATATGTTAGTTAATCATGGTGAGTAAAGCTTTTGCCTGAATACTCCTGTTTCATTTTCAATAAAGTTGACTGTAGTTGATGATCTAAATGCTTATCAGGCCTTGCAATAATCTGAAATTATCGAGAATTTTTAATCCGTTGATCTGATGAGGTGGCAAGGTTCGGATTTTATTATGGTGCAGCCAATTTGAATGATTGTCAGACGCCGGATATATGACCGTGAATCGAAATTAGCAATGCACTGGGTCACTGAAAAAAGTTGAATATTATGGGACGTCCATATATGAAATCTACATCTTCAAGTTAGATCGCTATAGTATTAATTGTCTCATTCTTATTGTTTAAATATATAAGCCAGAATGCTTTCATTACATCCCCCCACACATATTCACTTTAGAGTCTAAGAGTCTTTTTGCCTATCTTTTTGTAATATATCATTTACATTTTATAATACATTATTTGTTTGAAATGTTTATCTATACTGGTAAACACTCTTCATTTGGAAATGATAGTTCTGGTTAGGAAATTGAGAGGTTATCCACAAAACGTAATATCATTTTGTTTGAAAATTATAATCCAGTTGTTGAAGATGAAATATTACGGCAATCTTATTTGCGATAAAAAAATAGAAGGATACCGGATAAATCTATCTGATGTTGTTGCAACACACCTTTATTATTTATTTCAGATAATTCTTAGTACGGTAGTTGGAAATACTTTACATCAGATAATAATAGGGATTAATGATGGCAAAATTTGCAGCAAACCTGAGCATGATGTTTAACGAGGTTCCTTTTACTGAGCGTTTTGCGCAAGCGGCAAATGTTGGTTTCAAAGGAGTGGAATATTTGTTTCCTTATCATGAACCAGCTGAAAAACTCTCTGAATTATTGAGTAAACATAAACTTGTACAGGTGTTATTTAATATGCCAGCGGGAGTTTGGGAAACTGGTGATAGGGGAATAGCTTGTTTGCCTGGGCGTGAAAAAGAGTTTGCTGATGGGGTGCATAAGGCGTTGAAGTATGCTTTGGCCTTGGATTGTAAACAGGTTCATGCAATGGCTGGTAAATTGGATAGGCGATTTACACTGAAACAACAGCGTGAGTGCTATATTACAAATATTCAGTATGCTGCGGACGTGATGGCTGAATATGATATCAATTTATTAATCGAACCGATAAATATTCGTGATATTCCAGGATATTTTTTGACAACACAGAGTCAAGCTGAAGATCTGATGAAATTTGTTGATCGTAAAAATGTTTTTATCCAGTTGGATCTCTATCATTGCCAAATTATGGAAGGTGATTTGTTAAAGACAATAGAGCGGTTATGGGGAAAATTCAAACATATTCAAGTTGCTTCAGTGCCAGAGCGTAATGAACCAGATAGGGGTGAAGTTAATTATTTCTGGTTATTTAAGAAGTTGGATGAGATGGGATATCAAGGTTGGTTTGGATGTGAATATCATCCGGCAGGTCATACGAAAAAAGGGCTTGGATGGTTGGTAAAAGCTCAATCATGATCATGAAATAAAGCAGGAGAGGTAATGAACCCCTCAGAACGTAGAGATTTTATTTACCGTAAATTACATGAATGTCGGACTATTTCCATTAGTACGTTAGTTGAATTGCTGAATGTTTCACACATGACTGTGAGGCGAGATATTCGTATTTTGGAGGAAGAAGGGAAAGTTATTAGTATTGTAGGAGGAGTCCAATTAAATGATGCTTTACGGCAAGAATTGCCATGGAGTGAGAAAGCTCTCATCCATCATCACCATAAACGAGCGATTGGAAAATATGCTGCTTCATTAGTAGAAGACGGACAGGTAGTTTATCTTGATGCAGGAACTACGACATTTGAAATTGCTCAAATATTGGCAGAGCGTTTCAATTTGACGATTGTTACAAACGATTTTTCGATTGCACAATATTTGATGAATAAACCCCAATTGAATTTATTTCATACTGGAGGGCAGGTAGATAAACGCAATTATTCCAGTGTTGGAAAGAGTGCAGCTATGGTATTGCGTACCTTGAATGTAGATATTTCATTTATTAGTACCAGCTCATGGGATTTTGAACATGGAATTTCCACTCCTCATGAAGAAAAGGTTTTGGTTAAACAGGCGCTTTTGGAAATTTCTCGTAGGAAAATATTAGTTTCCGATAGTAGCAAATATGGAAAATACGGTATGTTTCGTGTTTGTCCAATATCAAATATGAATGATATTGTATGTGATGGACAATTGCCAATATTAATACAGCAACAATTGCAGGAGTTAAGTTTGAAATTACATATTGTCAATATATAAGAAAATAGAGTCTTACTACAAAATAGTCCTAAGAGTCTATAAAGGAGAATTTTACATGAAAGTAATTATTACTGGTGGTGCAGGTTTTTTGGGCCAGCAGCTGGCTTCTGTTTTACTCAAAAACGATTACGGATTGAATTTTAAGCAATTAGTTTTGGTAGACATTAAGTATCCAATTTCTCCTATCAGAGATCCTCGGGTGCAATATATTGTATTAGATTTAGCCAAGGAAGGTGTGGCTGAAAGATTAATTGATACAAATAGTGATATATTGTTTCATTTGGCCGCTATTGTTAGTAGTCATGCTGAACAAGATTTTGATTTAGGTATGAAAATTAATTTTGATGTAACACGCTGTTTGTTGGAGGCTGCTCGTACACATAATCCATCACTAAAGTTTATTTTTACCAGTTCACTGGCTGTATTTGGGGGAAAATTACCGGAATTGGTAACGGATGATCATGCTGTTAATCCTTTATCTTCATATGGTACGCAAAAAGCTATGTGTGAATTGATGATTAATGATTATTCGCGTAAAGGATATGTTGATGGGCGAGTTCTTCGTTTGCCGACTGTTAGTGTCCGTTCAGGTAAACCTAATAAGGCTGCTTCATCATTTGCTAGTGGTATTATCCGTGAATCGTTGCATGGAGAAAGCAATATTTGTCCTGTTTCTCGCAATCTCGTATTGTGGCTTTCTAGCCCTGAAACCGTAATTAGAAACCTTATTTATGCAGCACAAATACCAGCAGAGAAGTTTACTATTTCACGAATAGTGAATTTACCAGGCATTAGTATCACAGTTGAAGAAATGATTGATGCATTGGAGAAAGTAGCTGGACGAGAGACGATAGATCTTATTCGTTTTGAGCCAGATGAAAATATTAATAGAATAGTAGCAAGTTGGCCGGGAAATTTTGATATTAGTCGTAGCATTGCATTAGGTTTTAGTGTCGACCATTCATTTAGTGATGCTATTCGTGCGTTTATCCGTAGCGAGATACATTAAAAAGGATTTTTATATGACATTATATATTCCAATCACTGGACTAGTAATAGCTGTATTTACTCTACTTTTTTTAGTCTTATACACTCGGGTTCATACTATTCTTGCTATGCTGGTTGCAACTATAATCGCTGGAATTACTGGTGGATTGGGCATAACTAATACTGTAGAAGTAATTACCAAAGGATTCGGTTCGACATTGGGTAATATTGGTATTGTGATTGGATTAGGACTCATGATGGGGCGGATACTGGAGGTTTCAGGTGCAACTGAACAAATCGCTTATAGTTTAATTAAATGGTTGGGAAAAAAGCGTGAAGAATGGGCTATGGCGATAACTGGTTATATTATTAGTATTCCCATTTTTGTCGACACAGCTTTTGTCATCATATACCCGATAATTAAGACATTGGCGAAAAAAAGCAAACGAAACTTATTAACCTTAGGAGTTGCGCTGGCTGGAGGGTTAGTCATAACCCACCATTTAGTTCCTCCAACACCAGGGCCGCTTGGTGTGGCAGGGATATTTGGAGTGGATATTGGGGCAATGATGTTAGTGGGTATGATATTAGCTATTCCATGTGTTATTGGTGTTACTTTTTATGCAAAATGGTTAGCGATTAAATATCCTGAATATTATTTTACTAATGAAGATCCAGAGTATCTTAGAAAAAATCATCAGAATTACATGGAGGAAAAGGCTAATAAATCCTTGCCGAATTTGTTTTTTTCACTGTTACCTATTATTGTCCCAATAACATTAATTCTAATAAAAGCAATTAATAATATTCTACTGGGAACTGAGGTAATTACGAGAAAAGAAAAAAATATTTATTTTCAGTTTATTGATTTCGTTGGTTCTCCTATTATTGCATTATCAATTAGTGTACTGTTGGCTATTTACATTTTAATGCCAAAAATCCGAAAAGAGGATATTATAGGGCATTTGGAAACAGGATTACAAACAGCGGGTATTATTCTATTGGTTACTGGTGCTGGGGGAGCGTTAGGAACTGTATTGCGTGAAAGTGGGACAGGGGAGCTTTTAGCACAGAATATCGCTAAATTGCCAATTACACCAATTTTGATTCCATTCATTATTGCAACGCTAGTACGTTTAATCCAAGGTTCTGGTACTGTTGCAATGGTTACAGCGGCTTCTATTTCCGTTCCTATCATCAGCGAGATACCAGGTATAAATATGTTGTTGGCAGCCCAAGCAGCTACCATAGGAGCTTTTTTCTTTGGTTATTTTAATGATAGTTTATTCTGGATGGTTAACCGGATGATGGGTATTAAAGATGCAAAACAACAGATGATTGTCTGGTCAATTCCGACAACAATTGCGTGGGGAATTGGGCTGTGTGGTGTATTGTTACTTAATCTCGTCATGTAAGTCATCGTAGCGCTCTGTAAAGGGCGCTTTTCTTTATTCTGTATATTCCAAATAAATCCTCATTACTTTAATTAAGACTTCAGGTTTCGTTACAGCTTGTAACAAGAACTTTGGCTGACATACCATGCACATTTATCGCCAATAATACAGATATTGAAACGGGGTTTTATGGTGGAGTTTTACATTCCAATTATTGGATTGGGAGTGGCGGTATTTACGCTGATTTTTCTGGTCTTACGTACTCGTATTCATGTACTTCTTGCCATGTTAATTGCTGCGGTTATCGCAGGAATATCCGGCGGTTTAACCATGAGCAATGTTGTTGAAGTTATCGCTAAAGGGTTTGGCTCGACATTGGGTAGTATTGGTATTGTGATCGGATTGGGAAGCATGATGGGGAGGATATTGGAAGCCTCTGGTGCAACTGAACAAATTGCCTATAGCTTGATCAAATGGTTAGGTAAAAAGCGCGAAGAATGGGCGCTGGCAATCACGGGTTATATCGTCAGTATTCCTATATTTGTTAATTCGGCTTTTGTGATCCTCTATCCTCTGGTGAAAGCATTGGCGAAGAAAGGTAAACGAAATGTACTGACGTTAGGAGTAGCATTAGCCGGAGGGCTGGTGGTGACTCACCATATTGTTCCACCAACACCGGGGCCGCTTGGTGTGGCCGGAATATTTGGAGTAAGCGTAGGTAAAGTGATGCTGGTGGGAATGATACTGGCTATCCCATGCGTTATCGGTATTACCTGCTATGCCAAATGGTTAGAGACTAAATATCCTGAATATCAGCTTGTTGAAACGGAAGAAAATCTGCGACAAATTCATCAAAGCTATATGGAAGAGAAATCGAACACGCCATTACCTGGCTTATTTATTTCTCTTCTGCCTATTGTTGTGCCTATCGTGCTGATTTTCACTAATGTTGTGAATGGATTATTGTTGAAAACAGCTCTGTTTATCGGTAAGGAAAACCATTTTTATTTTCAGATTCTTAATTTTCTTGGATCACCTATTATCGCTCTGGCAATCAGTGTATTGCTGGCGGTTTATAAGCTGATGCCAAATGTCAGTAAACAAGAGGTGATTGAACATTTGGAAACCGGATTACAAACCGTGGGTATTATTTTATTAGTGTCAGGTGCAGGAGGGGCGCTGGGAGCTGTATTAAATGAAGGTTCAACCGGCACAATACTGGCACAATATATAGCCAGTCTGACAATAACTCCTGTCTTGATCCCATTTATCATTGCGACGTTAATACGCATCATTCAAGGTTCTGGTACTGTGGCAATGATTACAGCAGCGTCTATTTCAGCACCTGTTATTAAACAGATACCGGATATTAATATGTTAGTGGCTGCTCAGGCCGCAATGATGGGAACACTGTTCCTCAGCTATTTTAATGACTGTTTTTTCTGGGTGGTTAACCGGATGATGGGCATTAAGGATGTGAGGCATCAAGTGATCGTCTGGTCGATTCCGACAACCATTGCATGGGGAATTGGACTGTGTGGCATATTGCTTCTTAATTTAATCTTGTAAATGATCCAACGGCGCTCTGTGAAGAGCGCTTTTTGTGATTGTTCTTCGAATATTATTTCCATTTCGGCTCTATACTCACCGTATTATTTATCACACATAAATGTGATTTAAATCACGATTTAATGTATGCGTTTCTTTTGGTTATTAACTAAAAGTGACTTTTATCACCAAAAAATGTCAGAGTATTCACTAAATTTAGGTATCTGTATTTTGATTTTGAATATTCCTGTTGAGGAGCCAATATGTCTGATGTATTCCATTTAGGTATTACCAAAAACGACTTACAGGGCGCAACTCTGGCTATTGTTCCAGGCGATCCTAACCGTGTTGAGAAGATAGCAAGATTGATGAATAACCCAGTCCATCTGGCTTCTCATCGTGAATTTACAACTTGGCGTGCCGAAATTGATGGTAAACCAGTTGTTGTATGCTCTACTGGTATTGGTGGTCCATCAACGTCAATTGTTGTGGAAGAATTGGCACAATTAGGTGTCCGCACTTTCTTACGTATTGGTACAACTGGAGCGATCCAGAAGAATATTAATGTAGGTGATGTGTTAGTGACCACTGCCGCAGTTCGTCTGGATGGAGCCAGCCTGCACTTTGCTCCGATGGAGTTCCCGGCTGTGGCTGATTTTGAATGTACCAACGCACTGTATGCAGCAGCAAAAGCATCAGGTTCCACAACGCACGTCGGTGTGACCGCTTCTTCTGATACTTTTTATCCAGGACAGGAACGTTACGATACCTATTCTGGTCGTGTTGTCCGCCGCTTTCAGGGCTCTATGAAAGAGTGGCAGGAAATGGGAGTGATGAACTTTGAAATGGAATCAGCGACTTTGTTGACAATGTGTGCAAGTCAGGGGTTGCGTGCTGGTATGGTTGCGGGTGTGATTGTTAACCGTACTCAGCAGGAAATTCCAGATGTTGAATTGTTGAAAAAAACAGAAAGTAATGCTTTAGGCATTGTTGTCGACGCGGCTCGTCGTCTGTTGTAATCACTCTATTCAAGGGCCGGAATATTCTGGCCCGATCATTTAATCTTTCTGTTTTCTCCACTTTATTTCATTCTGAAATCTGATAATGTCATAACATTTTGCGTTTATAACGACTGATTTCAATTACAGTTTGTTGCGATAATAGTCTGTTCCAATAACGTGTACTTCAATAAGAAAGAGTGATTATGACCACAACATTTCTATCTCATCCCTCATTACTTCCTTTGAATGGCGGGATCAATTTCCGTGATTTAGGTAATAAGACACTGAACAATGGTTCTAAGATTAAGTCAGGCCTGTTATTTCGTTCAGGCTCTCTGGACATGTTGACTGATAGTGATCAGGCTTTTTTGATGGAACAAAATCTTTTCCAGATCATTGATTATCGTGATAGCAGTGAAATTGAAGACAGGCCAGATCAAGTGTGGCGTGGAGCGAATTACCATCATGCTCCGGCTAACCCGCTTTCCAAAGAAGTTGATGCTAATCTGGATAGGTTGAGTCATGAAGCGCTGGAACAGTTTGATGCGCAAGATTTTATGCTGCGCCTGTATCAATTGTTACCAATTAATAATCCTGCTTATAAGACATTAGCTAAGTTATTGTTACAGCCAGAGAAAGGTGGAATTGTACAACATTGTGCTGTGGGTAAAGACAGAACAGGTGTTGGCTCTGCTCTGGTATTGTTTGCTCTGGGGGCAGATCTGAATACAGTGCTAGAAGATTATTTGGTGACAGATATCACTCTGGCACCGCATCGCGAATATCTATTGGATGAACATGCGAAAGTGATGAGTGATAGTGTGGTTGAAAAACTGGCTTATGTGTATTCAGTCAAGGAAGAATTTTTGATGACTGCACTAAACAGCATCAATGAACACTATGGTAGTGTAGATATCTGGCTGGAAAAAGACATTGGGCTCAATATTGCAGCTCGTGAAAAATTGCAACGTTATTTCCTCGAATAAATCTTTTTTAGGAGTAAATATTTTTTGAATAAGAATAGCAGGTTAGCATTGGTTAATTCATTTACTGCTAACCTGAAATCCGGTAAAGATTAACACAGGAAAGATTAATGTGAGTTTGCATGAAATCATCGAAGTCATCACCAATTTTGTAAGAGATCATGAAGCCTGGGCAATCCCCATTATTTTCTTACTCGCTTTTGGGGAATCTCTGGCATTCATTTCTCTGTTATTGCCAGCCACAATCATCTTATTAGGGCTGGGAGCTCTGATTGGTGAAAGTGGATTAAATTTTTGGCCGATATGGATAGCGGCTGCCGCAGGAGCCTTCTTCGGTGATTGGGTTTCTTATCTGTTTGGTTACCATTTCAAGGAAAATGTCGGCAAAATGTGGCCACTTTCACGCCATCCGCAAACATTAGTTCGTGGTCATCAATTTTTTGAACGCTGGGGGGTGTGGGGCGTTTTCATTGGCCGTTTTTTTGGCCCTTTAAGAGCGGCAATCCCATTGGTGGCAGGTATTTGTGCGATGCCAAAACGTCATTTCCAGCTTGCTAATTTTGCTTCTGCGCTGATTTGGGCATTTGGTATTTTAGCTCCGGGAGCTTTTGGAATGCGTTGGCTAGCAGAGTGGATGGGGTAAAGTTAGCGGGGGGGGTATAGGTGGATATCCATTGGTTATACATGTTAATTGGTGGCTTAAGTGGATTATTAGGCGGAGGGGGCTTTGTCTGGTTTTCTGTTCACCAACGTATTCAATACAAAGAAAATGAATTGCGTGAATTACATAGCCAGCTTGCGGTTAGCCATGAAAAATTAGAGCAATCCCATTATTGGCGTACTGAATGTGAACAATTAAATCAGGAATTGCTTACTCAGCGTGAAATCAATAGCGTACAAGAAGCCGAGTTGCGTGAATTGAGTACTCGGCTTGAAGAAAGCAGACTGGCTGCGGAAGAGAAACAACGTCTCTTGATTAATAGTGAACAGCGCCTGAATACCCAGTTTGAAAATCTGGCCAATCGTATTTTTGAACAAAATCGACGTCGTACTGATGAGTACAGTCGCCAAAGTCTCAATGACCTGTTGATGCCTTTCCGTGAACAATTAGAAGGGTTCCGTCGTCAGGTGCAAGACAGTTTCGGACAGGAAGCTCGTGAACGGCATACACTAACCCATGAAATCCGTAACCTTCAGCAGCTTAATGCCCAGATGGCAAAAGAGGCGATTAATCTGACAAGAGCCCTGAAAGGGGATAACAAAATGCAGGGTAATTGGGGGGAAATGGTCTTGGCACGGGTTTTGGAGGCATCCGGTTTACGTGAAGGACATGAGTTTCATACACAGGTTAACATTAAAACAGAAAATAGTGATCGTTTTCAGCCTGATGTGATTGTGCACTTACCACAAGGAAAAGATGTCATTATTGATGCCAAAATGTCATTGATTGCTTATGAACGTTATTTCAATAGCAATGATGAAACAGAGCAAATACAGGCATTACAGGAGCATATAAACTCCATAAGAGGTCATATCCGGGCACTTAGCCGTAAAAATTATCAACAGTTACCGGGAGTGCGTTCACTGGATTATGTTTTGATGTTTATCCCTGTAAAGCCCGCTTATCTGGTGGCACTTAACCAGACTCCTGAAATACTCGACGAGGCACTGAAGCATAATATTATGTTGGTTAGCCCCTCGACACTTCTTGTGGCTGTCCGCACTATCAATAACCTTTGGCGCTATGAATATCAAAGCCAGAATGCACGCTTGATTGCGGAAAAAGCGGCCAGAATGTATGACAAAATGCGATTGTTTGTGGATGATATGCAGGGCTTAGGACAAAGCCTCAGTAAAGCACAGGCAAGTTACCATTTGGCAATGAAAAAGCTGACAGAAGGAAGGGGAAACCTGATTAAGCAGGCTGAAGGATTTCGTGATTTAGGTGTGGATATTAAACGTCCTATCGACTCACAGGTTATTGATAAATCTTTCCAATCTTTATTGGTTAATGAGTAAAGTCTGAATAGGGTTTTACCGGAAAGGCTGGTACACTTGCTATAATTTTTTGAATGAAAAGCGGACAAATAACATGGCAGATCAATCGAAAGAAACCACTCATTTTGGTTTCCGTACTGTAGCCAAAGAAGAGAAAAAAGATATGGTGGCGGAGGTATTTCACTCTGTCGCATCAAAATACGATTTGATGAATGATTTAATGTCGTTTGGCATTCATCGTATCTGGAAGCGTTTCACTATTGATGCAAGTGGTGTACGTCGTGGTCATAGGGTCCTTGATCTGGCAGGGGGAACAGGGGATCTGACTGCGAAATTTTCCCGCCTTGTAGGAGAGAAGGGAGAAGTCGTTCTGGCAGATATCAACGATTCTATGCTGAAAGTCGGGCGGGAAAAACTGCGTGATAACGGCATCGTTGGCAATGTCAGCTATGTTCAGGCTAATGCTGAAGAATTACCATTTGCGGATAACTATTTTGACTGCATTACTATTTCATTCGGCCTGCGTAATGTTACGGATAAAGACAAAGCCCTGCGTTCTATGTACCGTGTCCTGAAACCTGGCGGACGTTTATTAGTACTGGAATTTTCCAAACCTGTGTTGGCACCGTTGAGCAAAGTTTATGATGTCTATTCGTTCCACATTCTGCCACGTATTGGTCAGGCGGTTGTTAAGGATGCGGATAGTTACCGTTATCTGACAGAATCCATTCGTATGCATCCCGATCAGGAAACATTAAAAGCGATGATGGAAGCGGCTGGCTTTGATCAAGTTTCTTATAACAATATGACGGGGGGAATTGTTGCATTGCATAAAGGGTTTAAGTTCTGAAATGGAAACTCCCTCATTAAGTCACAGTGTGAATTCTACGGTGTTGTTTCCGGTTCTGACTGCTTTTCTGGAAACAACGCTGAATCATCTGTTGTACCGCGAAACCATATTGAAATCAGCCCGTATGCGACTAGCGGGCAAAATTCTTTCTATCGAACTGAAAGAAATTGAGACGCCATTGGTATTGGTTTTTCATGAAAGACAGTTAGATGTTTTAAGCCAATGGTCAGGAACTGTGGATTGTTCGATGAAAACGACATTACCAGCATTGCTTAAGCTGCGGGATCGTCAATATCTTTCATCTCTGATTAATAGTGGTGCAATTGTCATTGAAGGGGATATGCAGGTTATTCAACAGTGGTCGGCCTTGCTGGATATGCAGGAATGGGATCCTGCCCATTACCTTTCACCTTATGTCGGTGATATTGTGGCAGAAGGTATTAATCGGGTAATGAAAAACAGCATCAGTTTTGTCCGTAATACCATCACAAAGCAAAAAACTTACCTGACAGAATCATTGACGGAAGAGTGGAGAATGGCACCAGGTGCTTTGGAATTGGCTTATTTCAGTGAAGAAGTTAATGCTGTTGCCAATAAACTGTCTGACATGGAAAAGCGTCTGGCAGCAATGGAGGAGAAATATGACTCCCAGTGAAATAAAACGCCTCTATTTTATCATTAAGGTTTTTCTTACCTATGGATTGGATGAGTTAATCCCGAAGATCCGACTGACATGGCCGTTGCGTTTTGGGCGTTATTTCCTGTTTTGGCTGCCTAATCGACATAAGGATAAACCGCTCGGCGAACGCTTACGCTTAGCACTGCAAGAGCTTGGTCCGGTATGGATTAAGCTTGGTCAAATGCTTTCTACCCGACGGGATCTGTTTCCTTCCGCTATCGCCGATCAGCTCTCTTTACTGCAAGATCGTGTCATTTCTTTTGATGGAACCATTGCCCGCAAATCTATTGAGACGGCATTGGGGGGAAGCCTGGAAACGTGGTTTGAAGATTTTGATCTGCATCCTCTGGCTTCTGCTTCCATTGCTCAGGTGCATACTGCACGGCTTAAAGAGAATGGAAAAGAGATCGTCATTAAAGTAATCCGCCCTGATATTTTGCCCGTGATAAAGGCGGATGTACGGTTAATGTATCGTTTGGCAAATTTAGTTCCTTTGTTGCCTGATGGCCGTCGTCTTCGTCCACTTGAAGTGGTTCGTGAGTATGAAAAAACGTTGCTTGATGAATTGAATCTATTGCGTGAAGCTGCAAATGCGATTCAACTACGGCGCAATTTTGAAGATAGCCCTATGCTTTATGTACCGGAAGTTTATCCTGATTATTGTCGGGAGAATGTTCTGGTCATGGAGCGTATTTATGGTATTCCTGTGTCTGATATCGCGGCTTTGGAAGCGCAAAACACCGATATGAAGTTACTTGCTGAGCGTGGTGTTCAGATATTTTTTACTCAGGTATTTCGTGACAGTTTTTTCCATGCAGATATGCATCCGGGCAACATCTTTGTCAGCTATGAACGACCAGAGGACCCCACTTACATAGGTATTGATTACGGTATTGTTGGTTCTCTGAACAAAGACGATAAACGTTATCTGGCAGAAAACTTTATTGCTTTCTTCAATCGAGATTATCGAAAGGTAGCAGAGCTCCATGTAGATTCAGGCTGGGTTCCGGCAGATACCAATGTGGAAGATTTTGAGTTTGCTATCAGAACAGTATGTGAGCCTATTTTTGAAAAACCACTTGCAGATATCTCATTTGGTCATGTGTTGTTGAACCTCTTCAATACAGCCCGTCGTTTTAATATGACAGTACAACCTCAGTTAGTCCTGCTGCAAAAAACACTGTTGTATGTCGAAGGGTTAGGGCGCCAGCTCTATCCTCAGCTTGATTTATGGAAAACAGCAAAGCCGTTTCTGGAAGATTGGCTACATGATCAAGTTGGTTTTCCGGCTATTATGCGTGCGTTTAAAGAAAAAGCCCCCTATTGGGCGGAAAAATTACCAGAACTTCCTGAACTGGTTTATGGCACATTGCAACAACATAAGCGATTACAAACGAGTATTGACCAAATATCACAACAGTTAAAACAGCAACAGAATAATCATCGAAAATCTCTTTACTTACTGGGGATTGGTGCAACATTGTTTATCTGTGGTAGTTTATTTTTTATTACTAACCTGACTCATTTATCATGGGGATTGATGGGTGCGGGAATAATATCGTGGATATTGGGCTGGTTTAAACTTAAGTAGCCATTTGCAGGAAAGAAAATAAGTCAAAAGAAGTTGCTGTAACTTTTGGCATGGTTGCGGTATTTTCGAACATAAAGTTCGTAGTTTATAATGAAATTATTAATGATATGTACCTGAGACAGATTTCAAGATGGAGTTAACAAAACTGCAATCTGCAATCTGAAAGATGAAGGGTATATTCCCCACGAACATGAGGTAGATCAGTATGGGTGGTATAAGTATTTGGCAATTACTCATTATTGCTGTCATTGTTGTCTTGTTGTTCGGAACTAATAAACTGCGTACATTAGGTTCTGATTTGGGAGAGTCGATAAAAGGTTTCAAAAAAGCGATGAGTGATGATGAAAAGTCAGATCAGGCTGAGAAAAGCAACCATGATGCTGACTTTGAGACTAAAAATCTTACTGAAAAGCCCACCATTGCTCAGTCTGAAAAATCAGAGATCAAAGACAAAAAAGAATAGGTATAAACCGTGTTTGACATTGGTTTTAGTGAACTGCTGTTGGTGCTGGTAATTGGCCTGATTGTCCTGGGGCCTGAGCGTCTGCCTGTTGCTGTCAAAACTATAGCAGGCTGGGTAAGGGTATTACGATCACTGGCAGCCAACGTCCAGAATGAACTTGCAAAGGAATTAAAGTTGCAAGAGCTTCAGGATAGCTTGAAAAAAATGGAAGAAAAAGCAGACTTACAGTCTCTCTCTCCAGAATTAAAAGCCTCAATGGATGAATTAAGAGAAACGGCTGAATCGTTGAAAAAGTCATATCAGCTTTCTCTCGAAGAAGCTAAAGAGCTGGAAGAAGACGAAACGCATTTTCACCCTCTTGAGTCTGATCCAGTACCAGGGCAGAAACTAACCCAAGATAGAGAACAAGTAACAGAAAAAAAGCCAGAAGAAATCTCAACAGAAAGTACTAAACAGAATACAAAGCAGTCCCCTGAAAAATCCAATAGTGAACACTAAAACATGTCTGTGGATGATACTCAACCTCTTATCAGTCACTTGATTGAACTGCGCAAGAGGATTTTGAATAGTTTAATTACTGTGCTGGTGGTTTTTCTGGCATTGGTTTATTTTTCTAACGATATATATCGACTTATTGCTGCGCCTTTAATGGAACAATTGCCTAAAGGTGCGAATATGATCGCAACGGATGTAGCATCACCTTTCTTCACGCCAATCAAACTTACCATTATGGTATCAATTTTTGTTTCGGCACCTATGATCCTGTATCAGGTATGGGCATTTATTGCACCAGCTCTGTATAAACATGAACGGCGTTTGATTGTGCCGCTGCTGTTGTCCAGTAGTATCTTATTCTATCTGGGAATGATTTTTGCTTACTTTGTTGTATTTCCCTTCGTATTCGGTTTTTTTACCAAAACAGTCCCCACTGGCGTGTTGATTGCGACGGATATCAGTAATTATCTGAGTTTCGTTATGGCGCTTTTTATGGCATTTGGTGTCTCGTTTGAAGTGCCAATCGCCATTATTCTGCTGTGTTGGAGTGGAGTAGTAACTCCTGAATCACTGAAAAGAAAACGCCCTTATATTTTGGTCGGGGCGTTTGTAGTAGGGATGTTACTCACTCCCCCGGATGTCTTCTCACAAACTTTGTTGGCTGTCCCCATGTACTTGCTATTTGAACTGGGAGTTCTGTTTTCTCAATTTTATGTGGGAAAACATAAGCCATCTAAAACGGATGATGAGTCGGAATATGATGCCGGTGACAACTCAGGTAGATGATAATTAAGGAAAGTCGTTATTGTCTGCCGGTGATAATTACCGTCAACTGTCTGATAGTGCTAAGATCAGCAGTATTACAAGTAATAAAAGTGATGGCAGAATTAACCCAGTGTATTACCGCTGGGTTTTACATTAGGAGAGCAGTATGAGCTATGTATTTCCAGGTACGTTTCCTGGCCGTCGTATGCGCCGTGTGCGCCGCCATGATTTTTCCCGTCGCCTATTCGCTGAAAATCAATTGACCGTTAATGATTTGATTTATCCGGTGTTCGTGATGGAAGGGACTAATCAGCGTCAAGAAGTGCCTTCCATGCCAGGAGTGTATCGTCTGACAATCGATCTTCTGCTGAAAGAAGCCGAAGAGATTGCCCGACTGGGTATTCCTGTTTTGTCTCTGTTTCCGGTTATTGAAGCAGATAAGAAATCACTGGACGCTAAAGAGGCTTATAATCCTGATGGTTTGATCCAACGCTCTATTCGTGCCTTGAAAGATGCAGTTCCAGAGTTAGGCTTGTTAACTGATGTTGCATTGGATCCATTTACTACTCATGGGCAAGATGGTGTTATTGATCAGGTTGGTTATGTTATCAATGATATCACCAAAGAGATTTTGGTGAAGCAGGCGCTATCTCATGCAGAAGCAGGGGCTGAAATTGTTGCCCCCAGCGATATGATGGACGGCCGTATCGGTGCTATTCGTGAGCAGCTTGAGAATGATGGCCATGTAAGCACGCAGATCATGGCTTATTCGGCCAAATATGCTTCTTGTTACTATGGGCCGTTCAGAGATGCTATTGGCTCCAGTAATAATCTGAAAGGTGGTAACAAGATGACTTATCAGATGGATCCGGCAAACAGTGATGAAGCATTACAAGAGATCGCGCAGGATTTACAGGAAGGCGCAGATAGCGTGATGGTAAAACCTGGTATGCCTTATCTGGATGTGATCCATAGAGTAAAAGATACCTTCGGTGTGCCGACATTCGCTTATCAGGTGTCTGGTGAATATGCGATGCATATGGCAGCCATTCAGAATGGTTGGTTGAAAGAACAACCCGCGATTATGGAATCCTTACTCTGTTTCAAACGTGCAGGAGCAGATGGGGTTCTGACTTATTTTGCCAAGCGTGTAGCGCAATGGCTGCATGAACAAAAATATTAATGAATCCTTTTTACCTTAAGAAATATCGTGGCTTGAGATATTAGGTAAAAAAACAATAACGGATGAATAAATAAAAAGGATATTCATCCGTTATGACAGGTTATTTATTCAGATAGTTTTCGATAGCGCTCAAAATACCAGTTGTATCCAGACCTAAATCAGCGTGAAGCTCTGACTGTGTGCCTTGTGGTATAAAGTAGTCAGGTAAACCGAGATTTAATACCGGAACTGGCTGACTTGCCTGCATCAGCAATTCATTGACACCACTACCGGCGCCTCCCATGATGGCATTCTCTTCTAACGTCACCAGTAAATCATGTTGAGAAGCTATCTTTAATACCAATTCTTCATCCAGTGGTTTGATAAAGCGCATATCAACAACGGTTGCATTTAAGGACTCGGCAGCCTGTAGTGCGTTGGGCAGTAATGTACCGAAGCTCAGGATAGCAATGCGTTCTCCTTGACGACGAACAACACCTTTGCCAATTGGCAATTTCTCCAGTGGCTGGAGTTCTGCTCCTACACCTGTTCCTCGTGGATAGCGAACAGCAGCAGGGCCATCTTGATAGTGATAACCCGTATGTAGCATTTGGCGGCACTCATTTTCATCACTCGGTGCCATGATCACCATATTGGGGATACAGCGCAGAAATGAAAGATCGAATGCTCCCTGATGAGTTTGCCCATCAGCGCCGACGATACCGCCACGGTCGATAGCGAACAAAACAGGTAATTTCTGGATAGCAACGTCATGAATGACCTGATCATAAGCACGTTGCAGGAAGGTAGAATAAATCGCGACAATCGGTTTATATCCCCCGATTGCCAGCCCTGCTGCAAATGTCACAGCATGTTGCTCGGCAATGGCGACATCAAAGTATTGTTCAGGGTACTCACGAGAGAAACGTACCATACCAGAGCCTTCTCTCATAGCTGGAGTGATCGCCATAAGTTTTTTATCAGTGGCTGCTTCTTCACACAACCATTCACCGAAGATTTTGGAAAACGTCGGGCGGGTATCCGTACTTTTTGGCAGAGAGCCAGTCGATGGATCAAATTTAGGTACAGCATGCCAACTGATAGGATCTTTTTCCGCGGGAGCATAACCACGGCCTTTTTTGGTCATAATATGCAGAAATTGAGGCCCTTTTAGTTCACGCATATTTTTCAATGTTTGAGTCAGTGCCAATACGTCATGACCATCAACAGGACCTATGTAGTTAAATCCAAGCTCTTCGAATAGTGTTCCCGGAACAACCATACCTTTGAGATGTTCCTCAGTCTTTTTTAATAACTCTTTGATAGGTGGCAGGCCGGAGAAAACTTTCTTACCACCCTCACGCAAAGTTGTGTATAACTTTCCTGAAAGCAATTGTGCCAAATGGTTGTTCAATGCCCCAACGTTCTCGGAAATTGACATTTCGTTGTCATTGAGGATGACAAGCATATCAGGATCAATATCACCTGCATGGTTCATAGCTTCAAAAGCCATACCCGCGGTAATGGCACCATCACCAATCACACAGACTGTCTTACGACCCTTACCTTCATGTTCTGCTGCAATTGCCATACCCAATCCGGCACTGATTGAGGTCGATGAATGACCGACACATAACGTGTCATATTTGCTTTCATCTCGCCACGGGAAAGGGTGGAGACCATTTTTTTTGCGAATAGTGTCAATACGGTCACGGCGTCCGGTCAGAATCTTATGTGGATAAGCCTGATGACCGACATCCCAGACTAAATTGTCAAAAGGTGTTTTATAAACGTAATGAAGTGCGACCGTTAATTCGACAGTTCCGAGACCGGAAGCAAAGTGGCCACTGGAGCGACTGACACTGTTTAGCAAAAATTGGCGCAGTTCATCGCATAACTTTGGCAAAGTGTCTTTAGGTAGTAGACGTAGTTCTTCAGGGGTTTCCGCCAGTGCCAATGTTGGATATTTCGCTATATCAATGCTCATGCTATGCCTGTTGAAATTCATGCCTGTTAAAACGCTATGCACGTTTAAATTGAAGATTAAGAACCCTGGAATTATCAGTATGTAATTGCTGGGCTCTCCCTAGTCTCCCTAGAAGGCCATGTTCCATTGTATTGATTTTGGATGTATGTAACCGATAACTTACAAAACAGTGATTGTCATGGTCATGACCAGTTTTTTAGCTGTTTCTTTCAATGATGAAACTTGCCAGTTGTTTTAGAATCACAGTATTATAAGATTGATTTTCCAGTTTTGTGAGTGCAGTAATCGCATCTTCATAAAGCTCTTTGGCTTTTTTTTGAGCTTGCTCTAAGCCCAATAATGCAGGGTAGGTGCTTTTTCCAAGTTGCTGATCATTTCCCTGACGCTTACCGATAATTTTTGTATCACCAATGACATCCAGAATATCATCATGCACCTGAAATGCGAGACCGATTGCCTGTGCATACTGATCCAGCCAAGGTAATGCTTCACGGCCACGTGCACCTGCACTGTAAGCACCCAATCTGACCGCACAACGAATTAATGCACCTGTTTTGTGTCGGTGGATTTGTTCCAGTGCAGCAAGATCAATCTGTTTCCCTTCGGCCTCTAAATCCAATGATTGCCCGCCACACATGCCTGCAATACCACTGGATGTTGCTAATTCAGCAATCATTTCAAGACGGTCAGATAATGCCACATTTGGCATCTCTTGCTTTGCCAGAATTTCAAAAGCCAATGATTGCAATGCATCTCCAGCCAAGATCGCGTGATCCTCGCCAAATTTAATGTGGCAGGTAGGTTGGCCTCGACGTAAATCATCGTTGTCCATGGCAGGCAAATCATCGTGGATCAGCGAATAGGCATGGATACACTCTACAGCGATGGCTGGCGCATCAAGGCTCTCTTTGGACAGGCCAAACATTTCACCCACAGAATAGACTAAAAATGGGCGCAGCCGTTTTCCACCTAGCACAGCACCGTGTTGCATAGCTGTTGCTAACGGGCTGCCTAAAAAGGGTAATGAAGAAAATGTTGCCATCAACTTGTCATTGATATGTTGTTGGCAATGGCTTAATTGCTCTTCAAAAGGAGTCTTATATTGTTCAGACATAAAGTTACTCAGCATCAGACGAAAATTCATCAAGTGGAGAATGTGCATCATGATTCAATAAAATTTGCACTCGTTGTTCCGCTTGTTGGAGGGTTTTTTGCCCTTGTCTTGCAAGTTGAATGCCGCGTTCAAATTCATTTAATGCATCTTCTAAAGGGAGTTCCCCTGATTCCAAGCGAATGACAATTTCCTCCAGCTCTTTCAGGGAAGTTTCAAATGCTGGTGCTTGCTCGGTTTCTGATGTTCGATTTGCCTTAGACATAATAATTTTAAAGTATGATTATTTAACGAATTACAGTGAGGTAATTTCGTTACAGACTTGCAGAGTACCCTACTACACTGAAAGAAATAAATCATTCGTTACCACTGTTTTTTTTTACAGATGCCCTGTTTTTTTACAGAAGATGATCTGTTTTTACAGGAGATATAGTGAGATAGTGTTATACTCTACGCCCTATCCAACTGACCACTTAAGAACAATCATTGATACTATTTGTGATAGTTCAATATTGAATGACTACTATATCTTACTATGAAGTTTATCATTAAATTATTCCCAGAGATTACGATCAAGAGCCAAACTGTTCGTTTACGCTTTATTAAAATTCTTACCAGCAATATCCGTAATATGCTGAAAACATTAGGAGAAGAGATTGCTGTTGTTCGCCATTGGGATAATATCGAAATTCGAGCTAAAAATGATAATCTTGGCGCAGAAATTTGTGATGCACTGACACGTATTCCGGGTATTCACCATATCCTGCAAGTTGAAGAGAGAAATTTTCGTGACTTGCATCATATCTTTGAACAAACCTACGAAGCATATGGGCATTTACTGCATGGAAAAACATTTTGTGTCCGTGTAAAGCGTCGTGGTAAACACAGTTTCACCTCCAATGAAGCTGAACGTTATATCGGTGGCGGCCTGAATCAACATATTGAATCTGCCAAAGTGAAACTGACTCACCCAGATGTGACAGTAAATCTGGAAATTGATCAGGATAAACTGATCCTGGTTAAAGCCCGCCATCCGGGGATCGGTGGATTTCCTATTGGAACGCAGGAAGATGTTCTGTCTCTTATCTCTGGCGGGTTTGACTCTGGAGTTTCCAGCTATATGCTGATGCGCCGTGGCTGCCGTGTACATTACTGCTTCTTTAATCTCGGTGGCTCTGCCCATGAAATTGGGGTGAAACAGGTAGCTCACTATTTGTGGAACCGATTTGGCAGTTCCCATAAGGTTCGCTTTGTTGCCGTCGATTTTGAACCAGTTGTTGCTGAAATTCTGGAAAAAGTGGATGACGGTCAAATGGGCGTTGTGCTGAAAAGAATGATGGTCAGAGCTGCTTCCAGGATTGCAGAACGTTATGGTGTGCAAGCTATCGTGACAGGAGAAGCATTGGGGCAAGTCTCCAGTCAGACATTAACTAACTTGAGACTGATCGATAACGCTTCGGATACGTTGATCCTTCGTCCGCTGATTTCTCACGATAAAGAACATATTATTAAACTGGCACGAGAAATTGGAACGGAAGATTTTGCCCGTACTATGCCGGAATTTTGTGGTGTGATCTCTAAGAGTCCAACCGTCAAAGCCGTTAAAGCCAAAATTGAAGAGGAAGAAGGTAAGTTCGATTTTGATATTCTGGAGCGTGTGGTAAGTGAAGCCCAGAATTTGGATATTCGTCAGATTGCTGAACAAGCCAATGAGCAGATTGTGGAAGTGGAAACAGTCACTAAGTTTTCTGCGAATGATGTATTGTTGGATATCCGTTCACCAGATGAACAGGATGATTGTCCACTGAGTATGGAAGGTATCGAAATTCAGTCATTACCTTTCTATAAGTTGAGTACCCAGTTTGGTGATCTATCGAAAGAGAAAAATTATCTGCTTTATTGTGAACGTGGTGTGATGAGCCGCTTGCAGGCGCTTTACTTGCGTGAACAAGGTTTTCAGAATGTGAAGGTTTATCGCCCTTAATCTGAGCCAGTACATTGGAAAGAAACATATAAGCTGCTAGCAGAATAGATTTTCTGTCAGCAGCTTATATTAACAGATTCACTACTAGCGGTTTTGGTAGTTATTGATGCCAGGAGGTAAGACTAATTGAGCTGCAACTTCTGCTGCCTTGTCTTTTCCTTTCAGTAGTTCAATTAGCTTCAGGGCGAAGTCAAAAGCAGTTGCAGGCCCCTGGCTGGTGAGCAAATTAACTCTCTCATCAAAATAAACCCGACGATCGATCCACTTTTCCGGGGCTATTTTATCTTTCATGCTTGGGTAACCTGTCATATTTCCAATCGGGAAAAGCTGATGATATTCCAGTACAACGGTTGGAGATGCGCAGATGGCTGCAATAATTTTACCCTGACTTTGGGCTGTGCGGATTTTCTCTACAACCAATAGACTATCGCGAAAACATTCTGCCCCTTTTATCCCTCCCGGCAGAATAACAGCATCAAAATCTTCATCAACAACATCTACTAAGGGAACATCTGCAACAATTTTGACGCCACGTGAGCAGGTTAATGTCAGAGCTCCATCGGTCGCTGCACTGGCGATGGTGACATTGATCCCGGCTCTGACCAACAAATCAATAGTCGTGATAGCTTCTATTTCTTCACTACCGTGTGCGAGGCAAATGAGAGCTGAAGTGTTCATATTTCTCCTCCTTGCGTTTGATAAAATGATAAATATGGATGTTTTCTGTAAGCACCAGCCCATGTACACGGGCTCGGTATAGTAAAAATCCGGTAATGTAGTCTATTTCTGTAGGCCGTTGTGCCCGAATATCTTGCCGCATAGATGAAGAGTTTTCAGATGTTTGCTCAATAACATCCATCACGTACTTGATAAGTACGGGTTTGGTGATCTGAAGGCCCTCTTTTTGCATCACCTGATAGATCTCATCACATAATGAATGGATTTTTGTGACGTGATGCGATAATTCGCCATTCTTACAATCATAAATTACGGTGAGTGGATTGATAACGCAATTGACGGCAAGTTTTAGCCAGCTAATGGTATAGATATCATCGTGCCATTTTACGTTTGGTAAGGCGTCATGCAAAATTTTTGCTAAAAAACTGAATTTATCAGTATCAGACAACGTAGAACCAATATGGGTTATACCTTGTGATTTGTGATAAACAATACCATTCTCCTGATAGGCCCCATGAGTTGTCACTCCCGATAAGATGGGGTTGGGTAGAGATAAAAGTTCATCTTGTGTTCCCATGCCATTATGCAGTAATAGAATCGGACAATGAGGGGAAAGTTTGGAGGCAAGGTTATTGATAGCATCAGAAACTTGCCAGGCTTTTAGGCAAACAAGTAACAATTCGCTTTCGAAAAGATGTTTTTCATTATTGGCAGGAAGTTGCTGGTCAAATATCTTACCTTTAAAGTTATCAATATGAACATTGACAAAAGGTTGAGGCGCTTTTAACCATGCCTGAATTTCGTGATGCTGTTGGGATAAGGCAGCAAGCCATAGTTTACCCATCGCACCGCAGCCAAGAACAGTGATTTTCATTGTTCTTCCTTGAGAAATGCTTTCATCGGGAGCCTCAAAATTATGCTGATCTGAATTCCAAGTGCACTAAGATAATGTAAATTCCAAAAGATCACGTAGTGTGGGGAGTATAGATCTTTTGCCAATAATGGAAAGCGGTTATCATGCCGGATTATTGATTAGCTGGAGGTGACTGATAATGCCATCATTTGATATTGTTTCAGAAGTTGATATGCAGGAAGTGCGTAATGCGGTAGAGAATGCTCAGAGGGAATTAACCAATCGCTGGGATTTCCGCAATGTCAATGCGAGTTTTGAACTAAACGAAAAGAACGAATCGGTCAAGATTGCGAGTGAGTCTGATTTTCAGGTTAATCAACTGGTCGATATTCTGCGTGAGAAATTTGCTAAGCGAGGAATTGACGGCTCTGTACTGAATATTCCTGAAAATATGGTGCATAGCGGTAAAACTTACAGTGTGGAAGCAACTCTGTTGCAAGGTATTGATACACCGTTAGCGAAGAAAATCGTCAAGCTGATTAAAGACAGCAAGCTGAAAGTTCAGGCACAAATTCAGGGCGAGCAAGTGCGAGTTACCGGTAAAGCTCGTGATGATCTGCAAGGTGTTATTGCATTAGTTCGTGGCGCAGAGTTGGGACAGCCTTTCCAATTCACCAACTTCCGTGACTAACTGTTTTCCGTAACTGACTGCTGATATCAGCAGACTTACTTTTTTCTCTGATCAAAATATTTTAGGGAAGCTGAGTCATTTTAATTGTTACAACTGCTTCCCTAATAAATTCATTATCCTATGACCCTATTATCTCAGAACCTATTGGGTATGAGAAAACACAAGCTGTTCTAGTTGCTCACGATTAGTTTGTTCAGTATCGACTTTGACATAGGCACTCAATTCGTCCGGTACAATAATGACATCTTTCACACCCGCTTGAGACAATATTTTCTTTTCCAGAATTTCAGGAGCATTTAATTGAGCTGGCAAGATGAGCCTGATGCTGCTGACATAAGGTGGTTGACGTAATGTGAGGCTGAGAATAAACCAGAGTATGGTGAGAATAATACTGCCCATAAATACTAATGATGCGCCTTGCAGTTCATATAGCATTCCACCGATACTGCCTCCCAGAGCGATACCCAGGAACTGACTGGTAGAGTAAACGCCCATTGCTGTACCTTTGTAGCCTGCTGGGGCTTCTTTGCTGATCAATGAAGGTAAAATCGCTTCCATGATATTAAAAGCAAGAAAGAAAATCTGAATACCGGCAAATATTCCCCAAAGATGTGACCCTAAAGACCACAAAACAAATTCAGCAATAAACAACGTGCTGATACAAAGCAAGAAAACTTGCTTCATGCGGCGTTTTTTTTCCGCATAAATAATGAATGGTAAGACGGCAATAAAAGAAATAAGTGTAGTAATTAAATAAACTTTCCAGTGTTGTTGAGGAGGAAAACCCGCTTTTTCCATGATCAGAGGCAGAACAACAAAGCTGGACATCAATAAGGTATGTAGGCTGAGAATACCAAAATTGAGTTTGAGTAATTGAGGATCAGAAAGTACACGCCGGAAACTGCCTCGAACAATGCCAGATTCACGATTTAATAAATGATTATGTGTTGATGGGACAGCGAATAGTGTTATTAAGATACCGCAACTGGCAAGAATTGTGATCGTACCAAATAAACCATTTAATCCGATGTGATGGGTGATAACAGGGCCGACAACAATAGCAAAAGCAAATGTGATGCCAAAGCTGATACCAATAAATGCCATTGCTTTTGTACGATTTTGTTCACGGGTAAGATCTGATAATAATGCCATGATTGCAGCAGAGATTGCCCCTGCACCTTGTAAAGCTCTTCCGGCGATAATTCCCCAAATAGAGTCGCTAAAGGTGGCAATGATACTACCTAATACAAAAATGAGTAGTCCACCTATTATCAAAGGCTTTCGGCCAATTTTATCTGAAAGTAACCCGAATGGAATTTGAAATATTGCCTGTGTTAGGCCGTAGATACCGATTGCAATTCCTATCAGGGCCTCGGTGGCATCCCGTAATGCTAAACCGTAGGTCGTCAGGACGGGTAAGACCATGAACATGCCTAACATGCGTAGAGAAAAAACGGAACCTAAGCCCCATGTTGCTCGGAGTTCAAGGGGAGTCATTTGATTATCGTTCATGGATACCTGATACCTCAAAAAATTCGATATGGCATTTAGCTTAGAAAGGAATAAATTGATACAAAATGCTCATTTCATACAGATTACTAACGAATTGGTTACTAAATCTTATTTATCAAGAGTGACCTAAACGAAGTAAATTATTCATGTTTGTAAGAGATAAAGAAAGGAAAAATGGCAAGGGTTTATTGCCCCTGCCATTTTGATATTATCGGACGTAAGTCAGCATTATTTCTGGAGATGCTGAAGAGTCTACAGACATCATGACGCTCAATGACATGATAGCGACAATAGAAAATACAAATAACTTACGAGCCCAGATATGGTCATTAGTGGTTTTATAACCGGATAACGCCATACCTAGCCACCAAATACTTACCGCAGCAGCGACAATCAGGTATTTGTAACCTGCATAGCCACTGATTGCCAACATCAGCGTGGCAACCATAAATGCCAGAATATAGAGGGTAATATGGTTTTTGGCCACAGAGATACCCTTAATTACAGGCAGTACTGGAATATTGGCAGCCTGATAATCTTTGAACCGAAAAATAGCAATGGCGTAAGAGTGAGGCATCTGCCATAAACTGAAAATCAACAACAGAATAAGTGCCCCTGTATCAAATTGCCCGGTTACTGCACAATAACCAATAACAGGGGGCGCAGCGCCTGACAAGCTCCCAACCAGCGTGCCATAAATAGACTTTCTTTTCATATAGAGGCTATAGACCCCTACATAAACGACAAACCCGATGAGAGCTAACTGCATTGCTAAGGCATTGGCGGCTACATAGAGCAGCACAATGCCAGCAATACCTAACACTGAGGCGTAAATCAGGCTGATTTTCGGATCGATAAGCCCTTTCACAAGGACCCTTTCTTTTGTTCTTTCCATGATCCTGTCGATATCGCGGTCGATATAGTTGTTGAATACACAACCTGATGCTACCACCAGCGATACCCCGACCATTGTTGCAAAGAACAAGGGGTAATCTATTACGCCCTTGGAAGCGAGTAGAAAACCACCAATCGCAGAAATTAGATTTCCGAAAATAATTCCTGGTTTGGTCACTTGCAGGTATTGCTTAATCATTCAAATCAACCCTTAATCAACCATCATATTGATATTCAGGTTGTACATAATCCACAGAGAGCCAACAACAACAATAGCGATGACCAATATTGTGAATATTAAGGCAACGAGATTCCAACGCTCTTCAGACGATGTATTCATGTGCAAGAAACAGATGAAATGAACAAAGATCTGAATAACAGCCATAACAACTACTGTTGTCAGGATTGTACTGTGCGAGGCAGTACCATCCATCACCATCCAGAATGGGATCACGGTCAAGATAACTGACAGAACAAAACCAATCATATAGGTTTTGAAACTACCGTGGCTGGCGCCGGAATGAGAAGTATTTGGATGACTCATTACATAGCTCCCATCAGATAAACGACAGTAAATACACAGATCCATACCACGTCAAGGAAGTGCCAGAACAGGCTTAGGCAGTTCAGACGCATACGGTTCACGTCAGTCAAACCGCGGCGTGAAACCTGAATCATCAGAATGACGATCCAAATCAGACCAAAGGTTACGTGCAGACCGTGAGTCGCAACCAGCGCGAAGAAAGCCGACAGGAATGCACTGCGGTCAGGGCCATAACCTTCCATGATCAGTTTATGGAATTCATAAACTTCCATTGAGACGAAGCCCAGGCCGAACAAGAACGTAACGAATAGCCACAGATTAACTTGGCCGACTTTGCCTTTGTTCATGCTCAGCATGGCGAAACCATAAGTGATACTACTGAACAACAGCAGGAAGGTTTCTACCAAAACAAATGGCAGTTCAAAAATCTGTTTACCTGTTGGGCCCCCCGCAGTGCCATTAACTAAGACTGCATAGGTAGCAAACAGACTTGCAAACAGAATCAAGTCACTCATCAGGTAGATCCAGAAACCAAAGATTTTGTTGGCTCCTGTGTCGTGGTGCCCATGAGCGTCATGGGCGGCTGTATTGTTAAGGGTTTGAGTCGACATTATTTTACACCTGCCTTTCTCAGTTCTTCGTAACGCTGATTTTCAATTTTCTCGACTTCAGCCACCGGAACGTAGTAATCAACGTCTTCGTCAAAGCTTTTCACGATGCAACTGATGATAATGCCTGCGAAACTTGCAATAGCCATCCACCAGATATGCCATATCAACGCAAAGCCTAAGACCAGACAGAATGCACTAATGATCACGCCAGCACCTGTGTTTTTAGGCATATGAATTTCTTCATATTTAGCAGAGCGCTTATATCCAGTGCCTTTTTCTTTCATGTCCCACCATGCATCACGAGTCTGGATGTGTGGAACTTCTGCGAAGTTATAGAACGGAGGTGGAGATGAAGTTGACCATTCCAGGGTACGAGCACCCCATGGGTCACCAGTCAGATCGCGGTTTTGTTCACGGTCACGGATACTCACGTAGAACTGGATAACCTGGCACAGAATACCAATTGCGATTAGGACAACACCGCCTGCTGCAACAACCAGCAGAGGATGGAATTCTGGGTTGATATCCTGGCTCAGTCGACGAGTCATTCCCATAAAGCCCAGAGCATACAGAGGCATAAAGGCAACGAAGAAACCAGTGATCCAGAACCAGAAGGCGCGGACACCCCATTTTTCATTCAGTGTGAAACCAAATGCTTTCGGGAACCAGTAAGTTGTACCAGCGAAGCAGCCGAATACAACACCACCAATGATAACGTTATGGAAGTGGGCAATCAGGAACAAACTATTATGCAGTACGAAGTTCGCACCAGGTACAGCCAGCAGAACACCTGTCATACCACCAATGGAGAAAGTGACCAAAAAGCCGACAGTCCACAGCATAGGTGTTTTGAATTCGATACGGCCACGGTACATGGTGAACAGCCAGTTGAAGATCTTAACCCCGGTTGGGATAGAGATAATCATTGTGGCGATACCAAAGAAGGCGTTAACGTTCGCGCCAGAGCCCATGGTAAAGAAGTGGTGCAGCCATACAATGAAGATACCAAAGACAGGCAGAACCAGAATGTAAACTTCAGGATGGCCCCAAGCCCAGATCAGGTTGATGTACATCATCATGTTGCCACCCATATCGTTGGTGAAGAAATGGGTGCCCAGATAACGATCTAGGGTTAACAGTGCAATAGTGACTGTCAGAATAGGGAACGCAGCAATGATAAGTACGTTGGTACACAGTGAAGCCCAGGTAAAAACTGGCAATTTCATCATGGACATGCCTGGTGCACGCATGCGCAGGATGGTCACGAAGAAGTTTACACCAGTCAGTAATGTACCTACACCGGAGAGCTGAAGGCTCCATATCCAGTAATCAACGCCAACGCCTGGATTATATTCCAGTCCGGACAGAGGCGGGTAAGCCAGCCAACCAGTTTGAGCGAATTCACCTACACCCAGAGAGAGGTTGATCAGAGCGACACCTACAACAAATAACCAGAAACTCAGAGAGTTCAGGAATGGGAATGCAACGTCACGTGCCCCGATTTGCAGAGGAACCACAATGTTCATCAGACCAACAACGAAAGGCATAGCCATGAAGAAGATCATGATAACGCCGTGAGCGGTAAAGATCTGATCATAATGGTGCGGGGGCAGGAAACCTGCTTCACCAGCGGAAGCGAGGGCTTGCTGTCCACGCATCATGATGGCATCAGCAAAACCGCGCAACATCATGACCATAGCAACAACAATGTACATGACCCCGATTTTTTTGTGGTCGACGCTTGTTAGCCATTCAGTCCAGAGCCATTTCCATTTACGGAAATAGGTTAGGGCACCAACAACTGCCAGTCCCCCAAGTAGTATCCCAATCAATGTCACCACAATAATGGGTTCATGTAATGGGATCGCATCAAGTGTTAATTTTCCCCACATGTCTTTATTCCTCAACACCTGCATGAGCCGGCTGACTCATATTCATATTATGACCCGCAGATTTACCATGTTCTGTTTTTTCGTGACCGGATACACCAAACATACCGCTATGGCCCATATCACCCATAAATTTGGCGATCGTTTCTTGGAACAGATTTGGTTTCACGCTTGAGAAGTATTCAACTGGGTTGTTTTGGCTAGGTTTAGCTAACGTATTGAATGCTTGCACGGTATCTAGGGTTTTAGATGATGCTTTAACTTTCTGCACCCACTCTTCAAAACCTGCACGATCCTCAGTGGCTGTTGCAGTGAATTTCATGCCGGAGAAGCCATGTCCACTATAACTGGCCGAGAATCCATCGTATTTACCTGCTGAGTTAGCAATTAAATGCAGTTTTGTCTGCATACCTGCCATTGCATAAATCTGACCACCTAACTGAGGGATGAAGAAAGAGTTCATCACAGAGTCTGAGGTGATTTTGAAGTTAATTGGCACATCTTTAGGGAATACAATTTCATTTACAGTTGCAATACCCTGTTCTGGGTAGATGAATAGCCATTTCCAGTCGAGGGAAATAACTTCAATCGTTACCGGTTTCACATCACTGTCTAGTGGCTTATATGGATCGAGTTGATGAGTCGTTTTCCATGTAATCGTTGCCAAGGTGATGATAATCAGGATAGGCACAGTCCAGACGACAAGCTCAATTTTATTTGAGTGTGCCCAGTTTGGACGATAGGTGGCAGATTTATTGGCTTCCCGGTAACGTAAAGCAAAAACGATTGCCATTACGATAGCCGGGATAACAACGATCAGCATTAGGCCAAACGCTGTCAATATCAGCGTTTTTTGTTCAACGCCGATCGCCCCTTTGGGATTCATCAATACCATATCACAACCACTTAGCATTAAAGTGGCTGCGAGTAATGACGATAACCCAATAGTTTTTTTGTATTTCATAAGTCTCATTGAGCGACCCCAGATAACAAAAGCTTTATTGTCGTTTCATCAGTGCGGGCATTCTACGGTAAGGTTACCGGAGTGTAAACAATTGTAATAGAAGCAAGATGGCTTGTAGGCTTTTTATGCTAGAGGGATCACATGTAGTATGAGATTTAACAAAAAGTTAACTTCGGGTCGTTATTGTATCTAAGAAATCAAAATAGGCAATATTTTTAAAGTAACTCTCTATTTTTCAAAACGATTTTTTTGATGAAAATCACAGGATAGTGTTTTTGAATTGACTTCTTGTTGTAATGAAATGATCATTTTTGATATCGATGAGCAGTTCGATACTGCTCATCAGTTAAACTAATTATTAGAAGTTATATTTTACACTGTAAACAATACCATCCTGAAGGAAATCTTCGCCTAGTTTATTATTGGCGTAGCGATATTGGATACCGGTGGTAAAAGAAGAGTGTGGAGTCCACCATAATCCCAGTGCCCCGTTAACGCCATCACGGCCACCGTTGCCGTAACGTTTATTACGATTCAGTTCGATTTCATTCCAGTTTGTGACACTGAATTTTTGCTCCCAAAGGTTGAAATCGTATCCTGCAACCCAGCCTACGACATAACCATTATTTCCTGAGTAGAAAGTTTGGTCAACATAGTGCAGGGCAACAAAAGGTTTGAACCACAGACCTGCAAAGGTCGTGTTATAGCCCAATCCATAGAGTGTATTCACTTCATGGAAGTTGCCACCGTTAGCTTTTCCTGGTTGTGAGTAGGTTCCATAAACGTGTCCATAAAGGTTGAAACCTGTTTCTCCCAGATAAAAACGTCCTGTTGTTTTGAAAGCGTAACGTCGGTTATCACCAGGTTGTGCAGTTTTGCTGTTAAATGGGTTTTCTAAATCAAAGAAGCCATATAGCTCTCCCCAACTGAAACCTGCTCCACCTTCCAGTTCCAGATAAGCAAAGTCGTCTTTGTGAGAAGTTTGTCCTGTTTTGTGTGTAGTATGTTTGCTCCAGTCAAGGTAGTTCATGCTGACATTGGCAAACCCCCACTGATATTCCGCGCTGGCTGAAGCAGAAACCAAGGCAGTAGCAACTGCGGTGAGTGTCAAAATATGTCTTTTCATAAATTCCCTTTATGTGGTTTTTTAGATATACAAAAAATATTTTGGATAGTTCGAAACAAAATGAATGCGAACGTGATATTTATTAGTATAAATATTTCCCCGCAAAAAAAGATGTTTCTTGGGTCACATAATTTCATTTTTTATTTTTATTGTGATAATTATCACTAAATGGAAACAACACAAAACTGAACTTTATCAGTCTTGTGTTGTAATGGGTAAAATTTTAAGCAAGCTTACTTTTCTTCAATGCTACATAATCCAGGGTACCTCCCAGTAGCAATCCTATGACGCCAATGACAACACTCCATGACAGCATGGGGTATATAAAATCACCTATTTCATTAAAAAGTTGGATATATTCCGGGGAAATAAAAAGTATCAAAGTGACGAAATGAGTTATTATAAACAATAGGCTGCTTATAATTAACCAGGCAATAAAAATCAGCGCGGCCAATGTCATGGTCATAAAGGCCAGACGATAATAGCTACTAAATAGTGTCCGCGGAATAAAACTATCGGTTTTTTGAGTATAGGCCAGTGTATTACGACAAACCAACAAGAGAGCAAGACCCGGTAATCCAATCACAACGGAAAACAGATAAAATATTGACCAACCATGAGCCTCGGCAAACCAGCCTGCCACTGGGCCGACGTAAACTCGTCCCACAGCGGATAATGCAGAAAGAAGAGCAAATTGGGTTGCTGAAAATGATTTATTACAAAGTGTCATGAGTAAGGCAACAAATGCTGCCGTGCCCATACCGCCGCAGATATTCTCCAGAAAAATAGCGCCACCCATGACATAAATATCTTTGGGAGTGACGGCAAGTATCCAGTAACCGAAATTTGAAACGGTTTGAAGAAGCCCGAAAATCATCAATGCACGGAACAGGCTCCACTTCTGCATCAAATAACCACCATACAAAGCTCCTATAATGGTGGCAGCCAGGCCAAGGGTTTTATTAATCATACCGACTTCAGCGGGATTAAAACCTACTCCGCGAATGAGAAAAGGGGTACTGAGTGAGAGGGCAAAAGCATCAGCCAGCTTATACATCACTATTAAGAGCAGAATGAGCCAGGCATTGTTTCGACTAAAAAAGTCAATTAAAGGCTCAAATACAGCTTGATGTAATGTTTTTGGTGGCGCTGCGTCAATCTGAGGTTCTTTAGCAATAAGAGTGGCATAAACGCCAATCAGCATCAGACCTGCCATGAGCCAGTACATGCTATTCCAGCCAATGTAAGTGGCTATCCATAGAGCCAGACCGCCGGAGACCAGCATTGCCAGCCGATATCCCAGTACAGAAATTGCCGCTCCGGTTCCCCGTTCTTCCTGTTGAAGTAAATCGGTTTTATAGGCGTCAAAAATAATATCTTGAGAAGCTGAGAAAAAGGCGACAGCAACAGCTAATGCAGCTAACCACCATAAATGTTGCGATGGGTCGAGAAATCCCATTGCCCCAATACTGGCAATGAGTAAAAGTTGGGTAATGAGCATCCATCCGCGCCGACGTCCTAAAAACGAGGGGGAATAGCGATCCATAGTAGGTGCCCAGAGAAATTTAAAAACATAGGATTGACCGACTAAAGTAAAAAAGCCGATCGTTTTGATATCAATGTCTTCGACAGTCATCCATGCCTGTAATGTTCCTGCGGTGAGGGCAAGGGGGAGACCAGAAGCAAAACCCAACAAAAGAAGAATACGGTAGTTGCGTATTGTAGATAAACTCAGTGTGTGATTCGTCATAAACCCTTCCAATACTTTCTGCCCATAATCTATCAAAGGAAAGTTAAATAGAATCAGGCAGAAAGTCTATATCTTGTTACCTGTTATCGAACATTCTGTTTAATGAAGGTGCTGATTGACGAATCTTGAGCCATGTCTGTAATCACATCAGATAATACCGTATTAACGGCATCAGCTATTTTGGCGTTAGTTGCGTTTAATGGACCCTGAGCATTATAGCTGGTGCGGTAGTTTTTGATTTGCTTACTACCATCTTGAGCATAAACAATAATTGAGATTTCCGCTTTCGCTGAAATATCGTGGCGCAGGCTTCCTTCTTTTACTGTCGCATAAAGCTGATTCACTATGACTTGTAAATTGGCATTTGCCGGAGAACCAATCATATAACCACGAGCAACCATTTGTTTTTCCAGTGCTTCTTGCAGTAAGAAGCGTAAATCACGCGAAGGCAGCAGCGTAACTAATTTTGCATCACGGTTAATTTGGGCCAAGGCTTGAGATTGCCGATGGTCGACCCCACTAATACTGATTGTGATCGCTTTCATTGTAGGATCTGCCGATGGCAAGGTAATTTTAGGTTGAATAGCCAATGTATTGCTGGTGTCTGCACAGCCAGATACGTTGACTAGAAAGAGAAGTGCGATAAATGGAGTCAATATTTTCTTTAGCATGTAAGTGTTCTCATTCAGAAGACGGATACCCAATATAGTAATACAGGTAGTATGGATCGTTGCAATCATAGCATTGCCATAGGTAACGGCATATCACTAATGCTTACTAATTGAAAGATATAGAGAAATGCTTAAAGTAAATTCTATAAAAGATATTTGGATGCCCTGATGTTATAAATCACGGGAAATAAACTAGAATCAATATATGGTTAATTAATAACCTTTGGTGACTAAGGAGAATGAGATGGTTCGTCAGGAAATAGAAACAAAGTTACAGGCGGCATTTAAGCCTTCTCATCTGGAAGTGATCGATGAAAGTTATCGTCATAATGTACCAGCAGGTTCTGAAAGCCATTTTAAAATCATTGTAATCAGCAATGCGTTTGTTGAGCAGAGAATGCTCAATCGCCATCGCTCAGTATATAGTGTTTTGGCTAAGGAGATGGAAGAAGGAGTACATGCTTTAGCGCTTCATACTTATACAGAAAAAGAGTGGGCTGAATTAGAAGATACCATTTTAGCCTCACCTGCATGTCGGGGAGGAAGTACAACAACATAATCCTTAATTTTTTATTAATCTGGTTTTCAAGTTAGACTACAGCCTTCGGGCTGTATTTTTGTTTATATTCATACCGAATGGTCAATATCATGATGTAGCCATTGGGCAATGCATATCACATTAAGTCAACGAATAGTGCGTGCTTTTGTCTGCAATTCTCGACTCATACTGTCTGCATCGCTATAATGCTGCGTCTAAATTTTTACAATAGTTTCGTTCGGGGCGCTTCTGATCACAGGGATTCTCGGTTTTTAAATGCGACCGCCCCGGTTCTTGAAGAGTGATGTAATTTGCCTGTTTTAGATGTTGCACCATTCTGAAGTTGACCGAGCACTATGATTTTTTTGAGGTAACAAGATGCAAGTTTCTGTTGAAACAACTCAAGGCCTTGGGCGTCGTGTATCAATCACCGTTCCTGCTGCCGACATTGAAAAAGCAGTTAACAGTGAATTGGTTAATGTAGCGAAGAAAGTTCGTATTGACGGTTTCCGTAAAGGTAAAGTACCTATGAATATCGTCAAACAGCGTTATGGCGCTTCCGTTTTGCAGGATGTTCTCGGTGATCTGATGCAGCGCAACTTTGTCAATGCAATCATTGAGAATAAAATTAATCCAGCTGGCGCACCAAGCTACAAACCAGAACAGTTTAAAAATGGTGAAGACTTCATTTATGCGGTTGAATTTGAAGTTTATCCAGAAATCGAACTGAAAGGTCTGGAAGACATTGAAGTTGAAAAACCAGTTGTTGAAGTAAAAGATGCAGACGTTGACACCATGCTGGAAACTTTGCGCAAACAGCAGGCTGACTGGAAAGAAACTGAAGCAGCAGCGGTTGCAGAAGATCGTGTAACTGTTGATTTCAACGGCTCTGTTGATAGCGAAGAGTTCGAAGGCGGTAAAGCAACTGATTTCGTTCTGGCAATGGGACAGGGCAGAATGATCCCAGGTTTTGAAGAGGGTATCGTTGGCCACAAAGCGGGCGAAGAATTTACAATCGATGTTACTTTCCCAGAAGACTACCATGCAGAAAATTTGAAAGGTAAAGCAGCGAAGTTTGTTATTAACCTGAAGAAAGTTGAACAGCGTGAACTGCCAGAACTGACTGAAGAATTTATCAAGCGTTTTGGTATTGCTGATGGTACTGTTGACGGCCTGCGTGCAGAAGTTCGCAAAAATATGGAACGCGAACTGAAAAATGCAGTACGTAACCGCATTAAAACTCAAGTTTTGGATGGTCTGGTTAAGGCTAACGAAATTGAAGTTCCGGCAGCGGTTGTTGATGGTGAAATCGATGTACTGCGTCGTCAAGCAGCTCAGCGTTTCGGTGGTTCTGAAAAACAAGCTTTGGAACTGCCTCGTGAATTGTTTGAAGAGCAGGCAAAACGCCGTGTTGTTGTTGGCTTACTGTTAGGCGAAGTTATCAGCAGTAATGAGCTGAAAGTTGATGATGAGCGTGTTAATGCACTGATCGAAGAAATGGCTTCTGCTTATGAAGATCCGAAAGAAGTCGTTGAATACTACAGCAAAAATCAAGAAATGATGAACAATATCCGCAACATTGCTCTGGAAGAGCAAGCTGTTGAATTGGTTCTGAGCAAAGCAAAAGTTTCTGAAAAAGAAACTGGCTTCAACGATCTGATGAATCAGAACCAACTGGCATAAGTTTCATTTATTTATTACCTGAGATGATGAATTTCTTTCTCAGTAATGTAAACCCGCAAGCTTGGCCTGCGGGTTTTTTATTGTTCTTGAAAAAAACAGATTTAACCTCATATCCTTTCTTACTATTATGTAAAGGCTTACTACTTTTTATAGAGGGAGAGTCCTCTGTTAGTTAACTTTGGATCATGGTCATCATCGCTTATCTCACGTAGAATCGGTTATGAATGGCACCAGCGTGAGTTCTATTAGGAGACGGAAATGTCATACAGTGGCAAGCAAGATCAATATGCACCTAACATGTCTTTGGTGCCGATGGTGGTTGAACAAACAGCACGTGGAGAACGTGCGTTCGATATTTATTCCCGCTTATTAAAAGATCGAATTATTTTTCTGACTGGCCCAGTTGAAGATCATATGGCGAACTTAATTGTCGCTCAATTGTTATTCCTGGAAGCAGAAAACCCAGAAAAAGATATTCACTTATATATCAACTCGCCGGGTGGGGTTATCACTGCAGGTATGTCTATTTATGACACGATGCAATTTATTAAACCAGATGTGAGTACTATTTGTATGGGGCAAGCCTGTTCAATGGGGGCCTTCCTGCTAACAGCTGGCGCAGAAGGAAAGCGTTTTTGTTTGCCAAATTCCAGAGTTATGATCCACCAACCACTGGGCGGATTCCAGGGACAGGCGACAGATATTGAAATCCATGCGCAGGAAATACTCAAAGTTAAAGCTCGTATGAATGAATTGATGGCAAAACATACGGGACAGCCACTTGAGAAGATCGTCGAAGACACAGAACGTGACCGTTTCTTGTCAGCCGCGGAAGCCGTAGAATACGGATTGGTTGATAGTGTATTTACCCATCGAAACTAATTTATTGATAATTAATTTATTACTCCAACACTATAATTTTAAGGTGACTTTTTGTGCTAACACCTGATTCGGCGGAGTAATGGCAGCGTTTTTTCTGTTATGCCAGAGAGACTGGGATAACAGCTCATAAAGTGAGGTTGACTGATGACAGATAAGCGCAAAGACGGTTCAGGAAAGCTGCTGTATTGCTCTTTCTGCGGGAAAAGCCAACATGAAGTTCGGAAATTAATAGCTGGCCCGTCAGTGTATATCTGCGATGAATGTGTCGATTTATGTAATGATATCATTCGCGAAGAAATTAAAGAGCTAGTACCACATCGTGAGCGTAGTACATTACCTACTCCTCATGAAATTCGTCAACATCTGGATGATTATGTCATCGGTCAGGAAATGGCGAAAAAAGTGCTGGCAGTGGCTGTTTATAACCATTACAAGCGACTGCGTAATGGGGACACTAATAGCGGTGTGGAGTTAGGTAAAAGTAATATTCTGCTAATTGGGCCAACAGGCAGTGGTAAAACTTTGTTAGCAGAAACCCTTGCCCGCTATTTAGATGTGCCTTTTACTATGGCCGATGCAACGACTTTGACTGAAGCGGGCTATGTTGGGGAAGACGTAGAAAATATTATCCAAAAACTTTTACAAAAATGTGACTACGATGTACAGAAAGCACAACGTGGTATCGTTTATATTGATGAAATAGATAAAATTTCTCGTAAATCTGATAACCCTTCAATAACTCGTGACGTATCTGGCGAAGGTGTTCAACAAGCACTTTTGAAACTGATCGAAGGTACAGTGGCAGCTGTTCCTCCTCAAGGTGGTCGTAAACATCCACAGCAGGAGTTCCTTCAGGTTGATACTTCCAAGATTCTGTTTATCTGTGGTGGAGCGTTTGCCGGTTTAGGCAACGTTGTCAGCCAGCGTTTGAATGTCAGCTCTGGAATTGGTTTTAGTGCTACAGTTAAAGGTGAATCAGAGAAGGCGACAGAAGGTGAATTGCTTGCTCAGGTTGAACCGGAAGATTTAATTAAATTTGGACTTATTCCTGAATTCATTGGTCGTCTGCCTGTTGTGGCAACGTTGGGTGAACTCAATGAAGAAGCGTTGCTCCAAATCTTGCAAGAACCAAAAAACGCTTTAACAAAACAGTATCAGGCTTTGTTCAATCTGGAAGGTGTTGAGCTAGAGTTCAGAAAAGAAGCGCTGACAGCGATTGCGAAAAAAGCAATGGCGCGTAAAACAGGTGCACGTGGACTTCGTTCAATTGTGGAAGGTGTTTTGCTGGATACAATGTATGATCTTCCATCAATGGAACATGTAGAAAAAGTTGTTGTTGATGAGACAGTTGTTGAAGATAAATCCGCACCATTATTGATATATAGCAAGCCGGATGCTCAAGTTTCTGGTGAGTGACGAAAATGAGGTAGGAAGTACCAGCTATCAATACGCATTGAAAAAATAAAATGAGGGATTCTCCCTCATTTTGCTTTTTGCAGACATAGCCTATTGAATGTCAGGTTCTTGTCCCCATATATTTTATATTCTTTGAAGTGAAACTCGTGAAAACCGTGTTTCACGAGATTCCTAAAACTGGCGAAAGCTAAACGAAGAGAGAGCTCTATGAACCCTGAGCGTTCCGAACGCATAGAAATCCCTGTATTGCCTTTGCGCGATGTAGTGGTTTACCCACATATGGTGATCCCTCTGTTTGTTGGGCGAGAAAAGTCGATTCATTGTCTGGAAGCAGCAATGGATCATGACAAACAGGTCATGTTGGTAGCGCAGAAAGAAGCATCCACTGATGAACCGGGAGTCAATGATCTGTTCTCCGTAGGTACAGTAGCTTCTGTTTTACAGATGTTGAAATTACCAGACGGTACAGTGAAAGTTCTGGTTGAAGGCTTGCAGCGTGCTCGTATTACAACGTTAACAGATAATGGAGAGTACTTTTATGCGCAGGTTGAATATCTGGATTCCCCGATTGTTGATGAGCGTGAGCAAGAAGTTCTGGTAAGAACCGCCATTAATCAGTTTGAAGGCTATATCAAACTGAATAAAAAAATCCCGCCGGAAGTACTGACATCATTGCACAGCATTGAAGATGCGGCAAAATTGGCAGATACCATTGCTGCCCATATGCCATTGAAAATCAATGACAAGCAGACTGTCTTAGAGATGTCTGATGTTGTTGAACGTATTGAATATCTGATTGCTATGATGGAATCAGAAATCGATCTGCTACAGGTAGAAAAGCGTATTCGTAATCGCGTCAAAAAACAGATGGAAAAAAGTCAGCGCGAATACTACTTGAATGAGCAAATGAAAGCGATTCAGAAAGAATTGGGTGAGATGGATGATGCACCTGATGAATATGAAACTCTGAAACGTAAGATCGAAGACGCCAAAATGCCAAAAGAGGCGAGGGAAAAGGCGGAAGCTGAGCTGCAAAAATTAAAAATGATGTCCCCAATGTCAGCAGAAGCAACAGTTGTTCGCAGCTACATTGATTGGATAGTACAGGTTCCCTGGAACGCACGCAGCAAAGTGAAAAAAGATTTGGTGAAGGCGCAGGAAGTCCTTGATATAGACCATTATGGTTTAGAGCGAGTGAAAGAACGTATCCTTGAATATCTTGCAGTGCAAAGCCGGGTCAGTAAAATCAAAGGTCCAATTCTTTGTCTGGTTGGGCCGCCGGGTGTGGGTAAAACCTCACTGGGACGCTCCATTGCTCGAGCAACAGGTCGTAAGTATATTCGTATGGCTCTGGGCGGTGTACGTGATGAAGCTGAAATACGTGGGCATCGTCGTACCTATATCGGTTCAATGCCGGGTAAATTAATTCAAAAAATGTCCAAAGTAGGAGTTAAAAACCCACTGTTCTTGTTGGATGAAATTGACAAAATGTCATCTGACATGCGTGGTGATCCTGCTGCTGCTTTGCTGGAGGTACTTGATCCTGAACAAAACGTGACATTTAACGATCACTACCTCGAAGTGGACTATGATTTGTCCGATGTAATGTTTGTGGCGACATCCAACTCCATGAACATTTCGGCACCTTTGTTAGATCGTATGGAAGTGATCCGTTTATCAGGTTATACCGAAGACGAGAAGCTAAATATTGCCAAGCGTCATTTGTTGCCGAAACAGATCGAACGCAATGCCTTGAAAAAAGGTGAATTGACCATTGATGATGGGGCGATTATTAGCATAATCCGTTATTACACCCGTGAAGCTGGCGTGCGTAGTTTGGAACGTGAAATTTCCAAGCTGTGTCGTAAGGCGGTCAAGGCTCTGTTGATGGATAAGCAGCTTAAGCATATTGAAATCAATGCAGATAATCTGAAAGATTATCTGGGCGTTCAGAAAGTGGATTATGGTCGTGCAGATACCGAAAACCGTGTTGGTCAAGTTACAGGGCTTGCATGGACAGAAGTCGGTGGTGATTTGTTGACAATTGAAACAGCCAGTGTACCGGGTAAAGGGAAATTAACTTATACCGGTTCGTTGGGTGAAGTGATGCAAGAATCCATTCAGGCCGCACTGACTGTAGTTCGGGCTCGTGCAGATAAGTTGGGTATCAGTTCTGATTTCCACGAAAAGCGTGATATTCACGTTCATGTCCCGGAGGGGGCAACACCGAAAGATGGCCCAAGTGCAGGTATTGCAATGTGTACAGCACTGGTTTCTTGTTTGACAGGTAATCCGGTTCGTGCTGATGTAGCGATGACAGGTGAAATTACTCTGCGTGGTCTTCTCTTGCCTATCGGTGGTTTGAAAGAAAAACTGCTGGCAGCTCATCGTGGGGGAACTAAAACGGTCATTATTCCTTACGAAAATAAACGAGATCTGGAAGAGATCCCTCAAAACGTAATTCAGGATTTGGAAATTCATCCGGTTAAGCGTATAGAAGACGTTTTAGCTATTGCTTTACAAGATCCTGCATTTGGTGCTGAGGTTGTCTCACTAAAGTAGTACAAAAATAGTGAGCTAACTCAAGACTCTTTATAAAAACTAGGTTGGTAAGTCAATTCAGGCTTGCCAGCCTTTTTTTGTCTCATTAAGTTAGTTTAATCTAAAGATCTGATTAAATATTTTGCTGTTCTATAATTTCTTGCTAATACTGGAATTGGTTGATATGACGGCAAGGCTGTCGTGTTATCCGTTCTAAATAGGTGTTTGTTACAATAGTATACCTAATAGATTTCAAGTTGCATTGTGATGGCAAAAGAACGAAGCCTCAGTAGCATAAATAACTATGTGACCGGGAATCGTTGTAAAGGGTAGTGCAGCCAATAAAAGAGGTAACTTGAAAGATTAAAGGTATAAAACTAAATGGGGATGATAAAAGTGAATAAGTCACAACTGATCGACAAAATTGCTGCTGATGTCAATATTTCTAAGGCAGCCGCCGGGCGTGTAGTAGATGCATTCATTTCTTCAGTATCTGGTGCATTGAAAGGCGGTGATGATGTCGTTTTGGTAGGGTTTGGCACATTTACTGTACGTGAGCGTGCTGCTCGTACAGGACGCAACCCTCAGACAGGCAAGGAAATCAAAATAGCAGCAGCAAAAGTACCCGCCTTCCGTGCAGGAAAAGGGCTGAAAGATGCTGTCAACGGGTAATGAACATAAATAATCTGTCCATTTTCTGTAACAGTTATAAACTGACTGGATTAAATTGATAGGTTAGAATATAAGCGCATCAGTTGATTGATGCGCTTTTTTTCTCTTAGCGTTCGAATTAGCGTAAGATGATAGTTTCTTTTTCACTAAAGCGGAGTTTTACGTCTTTATGATGGACAACCTACGTACGGCGGCAAACGGCCCAGTGCTTAAAATCGTGTTGGCTCTAATTATCCTGACCTTTTTGGTGACAGGTGTAACAGGCTACCTGTCAAGTGAAGGCGGTAATTATGCTGCCAAAGTGAATGGTCAAACCATTAGCCGTGCTCAGTTAGAGCAGGTATTTCAACGAGAAAAAATTTCATTACAGGAAAGACTGGGAGATCAATTCTCAACTCTGCTAAGTAATGAACAGCAAGTGAGACTGCTGAAACGCCAGTCATTGGATAGTATTATTAATGCGATTTTACTTGAGCAATATGCAAATAAGCTGGGGCTATCAGCAAGCGATGAGCAAGTAAAAGCAGAGATCCGCAAACAGCCTTATTTCCAGACCGAGGATGGCAAATTTGATAACAATAAATATCTGGAAACATTAACCAGAGTTGGTCTGAATCCAGATGCTTATGCGGAACAAGTTCGGCAAGAATTGATTACCCGTCAACTTCGTACAACGTTACTGGGTTCAGAAATTGCTTTGCCGACAGAAATTAAACAGATGGCAGAGTTGTCTTTGCAAGAAAGAACGGTTCGTTTAGCAACTCTTGAACTGAAATCAGTTGAAGCAAAGCAGACAGCAACAGAGCAAGAACTGAAAAATTACTATGATATGAATAGTAAACGCTTCACAGTGCCTGAAAAAGTTAAAGTTAGCTATATCAAGATGGATGCTGCGGATGAGCTGAAAAATGTTACCGTAACTGATGCTGATATTGAAAAGTATTATAAAAATAACCTGTCAAAATATACACAACCAGAAAGGAAGAAATACAGTCTTATCCAACTTGCGTCTGAAGCCGATACAAAATCGATTCTTGATGAATTGAAAAAAGGGGCTGATTTCAGCAAATTGGCAGCAGAAAAATCGACAGATAAATATTCTGCTCAGCAAGGAGGGGATCTTGGTTGGATGGAAGACAGCTCTTCACCTGATGAGATCAAATCCGCCCATTTAACGGAAAAAGGGCAATTCTCTGATGCCATCAAATTATCTAATGGGTATGCAATCTTCCGTTTGGATGACATTAAACCTCAGGTAGTTAAGTCATTAGCGGATGAACGCACAACAATAGAAAAAACAGTAAAACAAGAAAAAGCAATTGATGCGTTTTATGCATTGCAGAGAAAAGTCAGTGAGGCTGCTGCCAATGATAATGAATCCTTAGCTGCGGCAGAACAGGCCGCTGGTTATAAAGCTGTTACTACTGATTGGTTTGACCGAGATCATATCCCAGCGGATATTAATTTTAGTCAGGTCGTTCAGGCTATTTTCTCTAGTAATTTGATGGATGATAAAGGCGTTTCAGGAACTAACTCTGATGTAATCTCTGTTGATGGTGACAGAGTCTTTATTATTCGGGTGGATGATGTTAAACCTGAATCCATTCTGCCATTTGAAGAGGCTAAAACTCAGGTTACTGAATTGGTAAAACGTCAAAAAGCTGAAAAACAGTTACAGGCTGATGGTGAAAATCTTCTTACAGCATTAAAAGAAGGTAAAGGCGAACAAGCTCTAAAAGCGGCAGGGCTCCAGTTTGGTGAACCAACACCAATGACACGTATGCCACAAGCCAACCCGATTACTGATGTGGTATTTACTTTGCCTCATCCCAAAGATGGTAAACCAGTATATGGATTAGCTCATGATGGGCTTGGCAATACTATTTTGGTTCAATTGGATAAAGTTGTGCCTGGCTCTGTTTCAGAAGAGCAGATTAAACAATATATGATGGTTGAGCAGTATCAGATGGGTAATGCTATGCTGGAATCTTTAATCGCTAATTTACGTGATAATGCTGAAATTAAAATAGGGCAAATTGAGTAAATTGCGAAGTTACTCGCAACTGATTTTGCAAAACAGTAATTGAAAAAGGCCACTTTCGTGGCCTTTCGCATATCTGAATCTTTCTTGTTGTTCTGAATTTTTGTTATGGCACTCTTTCCTCCATCAACAAAACATGGAGACATTTTTATGACGTATTTAAGGATATTATTTAATTCATTTATTCTTACTCTTGGTATTAGTATGCCGTTATCTCATGCTATTGCAGCAGGAGAGGCTGTTAATAAAGTGGTACTGACACAATCATCTGATCTGCATAAGACCACTACTGAGAAAAGCGAATCAAGGGATAAGGGAGAAAAAGCGCTCTCAGGAAAAGGAAGCATTAATATCAATACAGCGAATGCTGAAGAATTAGCGAAAGAACTTAATGGTGTTGGTGCCAAAAAAGCACAGGCAATTATTGAATATCGTGAAAAGTATGGACCATTCACAGCAATTGAGCAGTTACAGGAAGTACAAGGCATTGGTCCAGCTTTTATAGAGAAAAATCGGGATAAATTAACCTACTGATTAAAAGCCCTCTTGATGAATGTGCTGATGATTTTATCAAGAGGGCTGTGATACTGATCAAGAATAATTGATTAAACACTATTGTAATTAAAATGTTTTGCTATTGTTAATTAATTTACTGGTCAGATGAGTTATGAGTTAAAAGGAAAATAGCAATGAGCACGATTATAAAAGTCAGAGGTTATCATATCGATGTTTTTCAGCATGTAAACAATGGACGTTATTTGGAGTTTATGGAGGCGGCTCGCTGGGATTTACTCGCTGAAAGTGACATGTTACGATGGTTAAATAATAATAAAATTGCTTTTATTGTAGCCAATATCAATATTAACTATCGCCATCCTGCTGTATTAGGGGATGAGTTGGAAGTCAAATCGTCCTTGCAGGAATTGCGTAACAAAAGCGGCTCTTTTTTCCAGGAAATTATACGCAAAGGCGATAACCGAATTATCGCCGATTCTATGACTACATTTGTTTGTGTTGATTTAAAAACTCAACAAACGTTGGTGTTGGACGGTGAATTAAGAGAAAGGTTTGATGAGTTTAAGAATAAAGCTGTGAAGTGAGGAGTGAGAGGTATTTTATCCCTCTCACTGATAGCCTGAATTATCTAGTTAAGTTGTGTTTTGGATTTCATTTCTGCCATTGTGGGCTTGGCATTGTTTAAATAAAGATTTAATCCATTGGCTCGAAGATGGCAGGCGGCGCACTCACCACAACCATCACCCTGTATTCCGTTATAACAAGTGAGAGTTTGAGAGCGAACAAAATCCAGTTTCTGGTAATAGTCAGCTAATGCCCAGGTTTCCGCTTTGTTCAGCCACATTAATGGAGTTTCAAAGCGGATATCTCTAGCGATACCGAGACAAACAGCATTATTCAGGGATTTGACAAATTCATTGCGACAATCAGGATAGCCGGAAAAATCAGTTTCACAAACACCGGTGATAACGGCTTCAGCCTCAATCTGATATGCATAAATTGCTGCCAGAGTTAAAAACAAAATATTACGGCCGGGAACAAATGTATTCGGTAGGCCACTTTTTTCGCTTTCACTGAAATCTGGTACGGGAATGTTATCTCTTGTCAGGCTGCTGATAGCAAGCTCATTCAATAAAGTAACATCAAGTACTTTATGGGCAGTCGCTCCCAGCTCTTTACTGATACGGCTGGCAACATCAATTTCAGCTCGGTGGCGTTGACCATAGTCAAAAGTGATACAGTGAACTTCATCATATTGGTGAAGTGCTTGAATTAAACAAGTGGTGGAATCTTGTCCACCACTGAATACAACAACAGCTCGTTTCATGATACCTACCTCTTTAAATTGAAGGAGATATGTTACTCATAACTATTGAGCTTGGGTAGTTGCGTGAGATATAGCGTGATGTCACCGATATTATTTTTGACCCATTCAGGGTTGTAATAAGTATCAAGGTAACGCTCCCCGCTATCACATAACAATGTCACGATTGAACCCTGCTGGTTGTTGTCATGCATTTGTTTGGCTAGTTGCAAAGCACCCCAGACATTGGTTCCTGTTGATGCTCCCGTTTTTTTGCCAATGAGCTTTTCGAGCCAGTAGATGGTGGCAATCGAAGCACAATCAGGAACTTGGAGCATATCATTGATAACATGAGGTATAAAAGATGGTTCGGCACGCGGACGCCCTATACCTTCGATTTTACTGCTTGTATTTTTGCGTATTTGTCTGCAATTTTGGTGATAGCAGTCGTAGAAAACCGAGTTCTCAGGATCAACAACAATGAGCTTAGTGTTATATCCTTGGTAACGCATATAACGGCCAAGTGTTGCGGACGTTCCGCCAGTCCCTGCACTCATGACAATATAAGTTGGCTCAGGGAATGGTTCTAATTCCATTTGACGGAAAATGCTTTCTGCAATGTTATTGTTGCCACGCCAGTCAGTGGCTCGTTCAGCATAAGTGAATTGATCCATATAATGACCATTCAGTTCTTTTGCCAGGCGTTCTGACTCTTCATAAATCTGGGCTGAATGTTCTACAAAGTGGCATTTACCGCCGTAAAATTCGATTTCCTGAATTTTGCGTTTAGCAGTACGAGCGGGCATCACTGCAATAAAAGGCAAGGCAAGTAAACGAGCAAAATAGGCTTCAGAAACAGCAGTACTACCGGATGAGGCTTCAATAATGGGAGTTCCCTCATCTATCCAACCATTACTGAGTGCATAAAGGAAAAGGGAGCGTGCAAGTCGGTGTTTAAGACTACCAGTGGGATGAGTGCTTTCATCTTTGAGATACAGATGAACTCCAGGAAACATGGGGAGGTTGAGTTTAATCAGATGCGTATCAGCACTGCGTTGATAATCAGCTTGAATAGATTTTATGGCATCGGTAGCCCATAAAGACGACATAAATTGACCCCGGATAAAATACATTTTTGATGTATAGATTACTCTTACATTCGGAGAAATAGATTGTTATTTTTCTGATATTTCAGTTTATATTTAGGAAATATTTCTACAGGATATAGGTATGTTAGATAAAATAGACTGTAAGCTACTGGAGCTGCTCCAACAGGATTGTAGTTTGTCCTTAAATGCTTTAGCAGAAGCCGTTAATTTGACATCTACACCGTGCTGGAAGCGTCTTAAACGGCTTGAAGATGAAGGGTATATTGTTGGAAAAGTTGCGTTACTTAATGGTGAAAAACTTGGGTTAGGCTTGACTGTGATTGTGATGATAAAAACTCAACAGCACAGTAGTGAATGGTATGAACAGTTTGTTTCTTTTGTTAAAGAGATGCCGGAAGTCTTAACATTCTATCGTATGGCAGGGGAATATGATTATTTAATGCACGTAGAAGTTGTTGATATGAAAAGTTATGATCATTTTTACAAACGCATGGTTAATGGGATACCTGGTTTGATTGATGTAACATCAAATTTTGCAATGGAAAAAATAAAATATACAACGGCGTTACCCATACCAGATTAGATAATTATTCAAATCTCTTTGGTGAAGTGGTCGCCGATCCTTTCATTTTTACCTCAGGAATAGGTTTGTGAGATTATTTTCTCAATTAAGTTGGTATTTTTTCAGTGAATGGCGTCGCTATTTAGGTGCTGTCATTTTTCTTGTGATGATTGCGATATTGCAATTAATTCCACCTCGTTTGGTTGGAATTATTGTTGATGGCATCAGCGCAAAAACAATGTCATCCAGTCAATTATTGATGTGGATAAGCATTATGCTCATCATTGCGCTGGCCATATATGGCCTACGGTACGTTTGGCGGGTATGGCTATTTGGTGCTTCTTATCGATTAGCTGTTAAGTTGCGCAGTGATTTCTATCAGCGATTGAGCAACCAAGATCCTGAATTCTATTTACGTCATAGAACAGGGGATTTAATCGCCCGGGCGATCAATGATGTTGATAGAGTTGTTTTTGCTGCAGGTGAGGGAGTACTTACTTTAGTTGATGCTTTAGTCATGGGGTGTGCTGTACTTATTGTGATGAGTGTGGAGATCAGTTGGCAATTGACACTATTATCACTGCTACCTATGCCTATTATGGCGTTAGTGATTAAACGATATGGTCAACAACTTCACCATCGTTTCAAGTTGGCTCAAGGCGCATTTTCGACGCTCAATAACCACGCTCAGGAAAGCTTGACCAGTATTCGAATGATAAAGGCTTTTGGACTAGAAGAGTTACAATCCAGTCAGTTCGAGGAAGTAGCCACTGAGGCAGGACGTAAAAATATGCGTGTTGCACGTGTGGATGCACGCTTTGACCCTACTATCTTCATTGCTATTGCGCTTGCAAATTTATTGGCTGTTGGTGGTGGAAGCTGGATGGTTGTGAATGGTTCTCTGACATTGGGAGAGCTGACCAGCTTTGTCATGTACTTGGGGCTAATGATTTGGCCTATGCTAGCGCTAGCATGGATGTTCAATATTGTTGAGCGTGGCAGTGCTGCATATACACGGATCGGTAGCTTATTACAGGAGCCTCTGGTGATCGTGGATGGTTCACACTCTTTATCTGCTGAGCGCGGGACATTGATAGCAAATATCAACTCCTTTGTTTATCCAAAGCATAGTGTACCTGTTCTTCGAGATATTCGTTTTCAGTTACTACCAGGTCAATTATTAGGAATTTGTGGTCCGACGGGGTCAGGAAAAAGTACGTTGCTTGCTTTATTGCAACGCCAGTTTGATATTGCTGATGGCGAAATACTGTTTCAATCCCGCAATGTTTCTACACTCAGGCTGGAAGAATGGCGATCACGATTGGCGGTTGTGAATCAGACTCCTTTTCTGTTTTCGGACACGGTTGCGGGGAATATTGCCTTAGGGTGTCCTGATGCTACTCAACAACAAATTGAAGAAGTGGCTCGTTTGGCGAATGTGCATGATGATATTTTGCAGTTACCACAAGGTTATCAAACCGAAGTCGGAGAGCGTGGAGTGATGCTTTCTGGTGGGCAAAAACAGCGTATTTCTATAGCAAGAGCATTGCTATTAGATGCAGAGATTTTGATCCTGGATGATGCACTTTCTGCTGTAGATGGTCAGACTGAGCATCGTATCATGAAAAATCTCAGCCAATGGCGGCAGAAACGTACTGTTATTATTAGTGCACATAGATTATCAGCTTTAGTAGAAGCAGATAATGTTTTGGTGATGCAAAATGGTACGATTTCTCAGCAAGGGCAGCATAAATGGCTTATTACGCAATCTGGTTGGTATTCAGATATGTACCATTACCAACAACTTGAAGCCGCATTGGATGGTCAATATGAGTAATACTGATATGGAGAAGTCTAGTACACGTAAACTCTGGTCATCGTTAAAACGCCTGTTGGCTTACAGTAAAAACTATCGTAAGCCCATTGGTCTGGCTGTATTGATGTTATGGATTGCTGCATTGGCTGAAGTTAGTGGCCCGATGATTATCAGTTATTTTATCGATAACATAGTTTCAACTGGCAATCTTCCACTTGATGTTGTTAGTGGTCTTGCGGTTGTGTTTTTGATATTACAGTTGGTGGCAGCTACCTTACATTATTTCCAGTCCTTGTTGTTTAATCAGGCATCTATTGGTGTTGTACAGCAGATCAGGACGGATGTCATGGATTCAGCGCTACGCCAGCCTCTGAGTACTTTCGATAACCAACCTGTTGGGCAATTAATATCTCGTGTGACGAATGATACTGAGGTCATCAAAGATCTATTTGTGAATGTCATCCCTACAGTTTTTCGAAGTGTTGCGCTGATTGGAGCAATGTTGATAGCAATGTTCTTTTTGGATTGGCGTATGGCATGTGTTGCACTGACGATCTTTCCTGCTGTTTTTCTTGTGATGATAATTTACCAACGTTTCAGTACACCGATTATTCGACGAGTTCGTGTGTATCTTGCTGATATTAACAATGCTTTTAATGAGTCTATTAATGGCATGACTGTCATTCAGCAATTTCGTCAGCAAGCGCGTTTTGGTGAGAAATTGTTTGCCATTAATCGGGCTCACTATCAGGCGCGTATGCAGGCATTACGATTGGATGGCATTCTGTTAAGGCCTTTATTGAGCCTGTTTTCTGCCGCAGTGTTGTGTGGTCTATTGTTACTGTTTGGCTTACAGGGAACAGATTTTATTGGGGTTGGTGTATTGTATGCATTCATCAGTTATCTTGGACGCCTAAATGAACCACTGATTGAGCTGACAGCTCAGCAATCGTTATTACAGCAAGCTGTGGTCTCAGGCGAACGGGTTTTTGAGTTAATGGATAGTCCACAGCAGCAGTATGGCGTTGATCAACAAGCTTTGGCGAGCGGCAGAATTGATGTCGAAAACTTAAGCTTTTCCTATCGTAATGATAAAGTTGTGTTACATAATATCAATCTGCATGTACCGTCACGGGGCTTTATCGCGCTTGTTGGGCATACAGGAAGTGGCAAAAGTACGTTGGCCAATTTGTTGATGGGGTATTACCCATGGCAAAACGGTGATATTTATCTTGATGGACGATCGGTATCTTCTTTCTCTCATTCTGTCTTGCGTAATGGTGTAGCAATGGTTCAACAAGATCCAGTCGTTCTGGCTGCCTCATTCTTCGATAATATTACGTTAGGACGAGATATTAGTGAGGAAAAAGTTTGGCAGGTTATGGAAGTTGTACAACTGGCTGAGTTTGTTCGCAAGTTACCGGGAGGCATAAATTCAAGATTGGGAGAACAAGGAAATACTCTTTCTGCCGGACAAAAACAGCTTTTGGCAATGGCTCGGGTTTTGGTGCAAACACCGCAAATTCTGATTTTGGATGAAGCGACAGCGAATATTGATTCGGGAACAGAACAATCGGTGCAACAAGCGCTACGGATGATCCGCAAACATACAACATTAGTGGTTATAGCTCACCGCCTTTCAACGATTGTTGAGGCTGATTCTATATTCGTGCTGCATCGTGGTGCAATTGTAGAACAAGGTCAGCATCAACAGTTATTGGCAAGGCGTGGCCGCTATTACCAGATGTACCAGCTTCAACAGGTTGGTGAAACTTTAAATGAACCGCTGCACATTTAGTGTGCATATCGGGAGTGACTGAAAAGGTTACTCCCTGTCTTATATTTCCTATCAATACAAGTTCTTTGTAACTATTTGATTAATATTATTTTTAAATTTTTGGCATTCCCTTTGCAAATATCTTTGTAATGCGTTTCTGCAAATACCATTTTACAAATACAGATAAAGACGGGGGGAGTATGAAATTGATCACTACCATCATTAAGCCTTTTAAATTAGAAGAAGTACGGGAAGCCCTTTCTGATATAGGTATACAAGGCATGACCGTTACAGAAGTAAAGGGATTTGGGCGCCAAAAAGGTCATTCAGAGCTTTACCGGGGAGCTGAATACAGTGTCAATTTCTTGCCCAAAGTAAAAATTGATATTGCTATTCATGATGAACGAGTAGATGAAATCATTCATGTTATAAAACAAACTGCTTTCACTGGGAAAATGGGAGATGGCAAGATTTTTGTCTTTGAATTACAGCATGCTGTCAGGATCAGGACAGATGAAACGAATGATGCAGCACTGTGAATGGGGAGATGAAAAATGAGAAAACAATGGTTCGCTATTATCAGCATTATAGCTGGTGTACCTTCTTGTGCTTTTGCTGCGGGAAACACGGTTGATAAAGCTGATACGGTATTCATGCTGATAAATACGATTCTTGTGATTTTTATGACGATACCCGGCATTGCTTTATTTTATGGTGGGTTGTTGCGTCGTAAGAATGTTTTGTCATTGATGTCGCAAGTGATTGTCAGTTTTTCACTTGTTTGTGTGCTTTGGGTTATTTATGGGTATAGCTTGGCTTTTGAGGCGGGAAACCCTTTCTTTGGGGGATTAAAGCAAGTCATGTTGAAAAATATATCCATTACTGATTTAAATGGCAGTTTTTATCAATTGATTTATGTCGTTTTTCAGGGCGCTTTTGGTTGTATCACTGTAGCTTTGGTTGTTGGGGCTTTGTGTGAAAGAGTCCGTTTTTCTGCTTTATTGATTTTCATTGTCTTGTGGTTTACTGCTTCCTATATTCCTATGGCCCATATGGTATGGGGTGGTGGTTGGCTGGCTCAGGACGGTGCGTTGGATTTTGCAGGTGGAACTGTTGTACATATTAATGCTGCGGTTGCAGGTTTAGTTGGTGCTTACTTACTGGATAAACGTTCAGGATTTGGTAAGGAAGCTTTTAAACCACATAACTTACCCATGACTTTTATTGGCACAGCCATTCTTTACATTGGCTGGTTTGGTTTTAATGTTGGCTCTGCGGGGGCCGTGAATGCTATTGCTGCTCTGGCACTAGTGAACACAATGGTAGCAACAGCGGGGGCAGTACTGTCATGGATTTCTTCAGAATGGTTATTACGCGGTAAGCCTTCTCTTTTGGGTGCATGTTCTGGTTGTATTGCCGGACTGGTTGCTATCACTCCTGCTGCCGCAACGGTTGGCATTGGCGGGGCTCTGGTAATTGGTGCGATTGCCGGGATCACCGGTTTGTGGGGCGTAGTCGTATTAAAACGTTGGTTGCGTGTTGATGATGTTTGTGATGTCTTTGGTGTTCATGGTGTATGCGGTATTGTTGGTTGTTTATTAACAAGTATTTTTACTGCTTCCGCTTTGGGGGGAACCGGGTTTGTGGAAGGAATGACTATGCTAAGACAATTTGGCATACAGGTTATCAGTATATTGGTGTGTGTTGTTTGGTCAGCTATAACTGCTTATTTCTCATTCAAGATTGCTGACCTTGCGGTTGGATTGCGTATTAGCGTTGAATCAGAAAGAGAGGGATTGGATATTACTTCACACGGAGAAAGCGCCTACAACTGATCAATTTGTTTAAACGTTCACCTTTCTATTTTTTGTTTTGTTGACTATGTTAACCCGTTCTCAAGATACCCTAGGGCATAGCTTATCTATGCTCTGGGGTTTCTATATTGGGTGTATTTTATTGAGTATATTTTCATTGGGTATGTTTTCGCTTACGGATCACACCCTCTTGAGCAGCAGAGGCAATAAGTAGACCTGCACGGTTATAAATATGACCACGAACAAAGCCACGACCTCCTGATGCTGAGGGGCTCTCAATTGCATAAAGTAGCCAGTCATCCATCCTAAATGGGCGGTGATACCACATAGAGTGATCAATAGTGGCAACTTGAATACCTTTCTCCATAAAATGAACACCATGAGGTTGTAATGACGTAGGTAAAAAATTTAAATCTGAGGCGTAGCCTAGTAGACAATAGTGAATAAAGAGTTCTTCTGGCAGCTTGCCATTGCTACGAAACCAGACATAACGAATAGGCTCTTCTGATGAATTATTAATAGGACTATGGAAATTAATAGGTCTTATTTCTAACGGGAGAGAAGCTGAAAACACATTTTTCAGTTTGTCAGGTAGTTGATGAGAGATATTTTTAATGATTTCCTGTTGAGGTGCTAACGTTTCAGGAGGAGGAACCTTTGGCATCGAACCCTGGTGTTCAAAACCTTCTTCATGGACCTGAAAAGAAGCTGTCATATAAAAAATAGGATGACCATTTTGTATGGCACTGATTCGGCGGGCACTGAAACTAGATCCATCACGTAATATTTCAACATCGTAAATAATTGGTTTATGACTATCACCTGGTCGGAGAAAATAGCTGTGGAAGGAGTTCAGTATGCGTTCATCTGCAACAGTCTGCTTTGCTGCATATAGAGATTGACCAATAACTTGCCCACCAAAAACTTGAGGTAATCCCAAATCTTCACTTTGTCCCCGGTAAATTCCTTCTTCGATCTTTTCCAGATGCATCAGGTTGATTAAATTTTGCAATGCCTGACTCATAATGTGCCCTTATTTTTGTCATATTAGGTAAGCCTTTATATACCTGTCGTATTTCAAGCTTGCGTCTTTGTTGGCTTCACTCGCTCACCCAAGTTACAGAGTTATCTATGTTCCTGGGAATTAATGAGAGGCTCTTGCCTCTCACCGGAGATCAGCCTTTGGCTGGCAAATTCATTCCCGGCGAATTTGTCGCTCCCTTGCTGTCGTGATGCATTTTGAAATCCATAGGGTGTAAAACAATAATATATTAATTTCTGATAGTATTTTTTACTTTATGAAGAAAATAAAAAATCTATTCAGTCTGTAAATTTTTTCTTTATGTTTTCATCATGAAATGAGATAGGGTGTTATTAATTTTATCAATTCTTATTAAAGAATACGATAAGTATTGGGATTTATTCTTATTTGTTGATTTTTATGGCTATTTTTAGAGTTTTTGTCAGGTTTTTGTGGGTAAGTGACATGATGGTTGACATGAATATATTTTGAGAGATTTCATAAATTTCATTACATCATTTTAAATTGATATCTTGGCTACCGAGTTTGTTTATTGATTATTATGTTTGTTAGTTGTTCCAGTCATTTTTATTGATTAGATATTTAGGTTAATAACTGTTTAGATGTGATCAAACACAAATTTTTAAGCGCAATTATTTAAACAAGCATCTTTCAAACATGATGTTGATTAAATATATTTAAATAGAAAAGTATTAATGATCTATCTTATTAAACTATTTTATTTGTTATTTTGGTTAAGAGTACGATTGTAACTCTTATGTATTAGTCCTTAAAAGATGGCATCTCTATTCTGGTTCTGATATGGAGCTTGTAATTAACTTGATGGTAATGATACTTAATCAAATGAATAGGCCCTGATTTCATGAGGCTTGAGTTGTTTTGTTATTCTATTTGAACAAATTGTCAGTGATGACATGAATCTATCTGTAAGCTGTTTTGTATGTTAAAACAACTTTTCTGAAGATTTACCTATCATTATGGGTAATAAATGGACATTTAAATTGGAGTAGCTTGCTATTTGAGGTTGTATGAAAGATAATAGCTGCCGCTTTGGAGTTTGAAGCTAACGTCAATGGGGGCTCTATTGGTTCTCCCGCAATACTAACTTGTTAACTTGGTCAGGTCTGGAAAGAAGCAGCCATAGCAGGGGATGTGTGTGCTGGGATGTCGCTGGTAGAGCCCTCGCCCATTTTCAAGATGCGGTTTTTAGCCTACCATTTTTAACTCACAGTCAGTTTACATATCACCCAATATATGGGGAGCCGATAATAGTTACCGGCTTTCACTACTTCCTATCTGATCACAGCAGCTTAGCGGACAAATTTCCAAACAGATGACGGGATTTTATCATAGAGTTTATTCATAGTCAGTTCAGCCAAGCGGTGATCAGCGGCGGAATAGAACAATTCTAGTTCATCGTCCGAAAGCTCATATTTATTTTTCTCAATTACACGTTCCAGTGTTTCAATAGAAGTGCATTTTCTCAAACGCATCAGATAGTCAGTTTTAGTCATAATCGCCTTATCTTATTTGGTATAAAAATAGTTAGAAATATATTTATCAGATTTTGCTTAAAGAAGCGTTTAAATCATGTAACAGAATGTTAGTTAAGTGTTTATTTGTTTTTTGCCACTTTGTCAGTTCAACAAAGCTTATCTTATCATTTCCAAACAAATTATATGTTTCATCCAGATATTTATCAATTAAAGTACTGAGGTTGTGGTTGTCAGTATATTTAATTTTAAAACTCCAAACAAACGCCGTAATGTGTTCGATGAATTCATTTAGTCTTAAGCTTTTTTCAGAAGTCAGATCGTTTATCCAATGATTATCAGTGCGATTCAACACTGAAAATGCTTCGTGAATTAAATTTTCACATAAGTACTTTAATTCAGCAATATCATGTCTTTTTGGTGAATATTCATCCATAATCACCTCCCGTAAACAACGCACGGCTTATTTGAGCTAAGGCTTATACATATCAATTATTATAGTCGTTCTTTTAGAATTAAGCCTATCAAAACATGATTATTATTTATTAATAATAAGACTCTATATTTTTTGCGTTCACCAATCCGCTTTTTTAAAGGTGAGCAATTTACACGTAGTTAAGGCTAAAAGCTAGTATGCTACTAAAATATGGATGTAAACACATATGACATCAAATATATTGGATTATACTAATATAGTAGATGTTATAGCAAGTAGGTACAAAAATCATTATATACCCTTCATCTTTCAAATTGCTACTTTTTTGCTGATTATAGCGTTGGCTGCGTTCACTCACATATGTTATCCAAGCACAGTTATCTAGGTATAGTTATCTATGGCTTCTGGAGGTTTGTCAGTTGTTTGTTATCACGCTGCAACTTGAATTCGTCTTGGGTATGAGTAATTGTATTGGAACTTTCAAAATCTATATAACATCATTATTACATATATCATCATCAAGGGGGAACACTTTTTACCATTAAAGGTGTAATCAGAAGAAACAGATGTCAAGTTACCAACTTATCTTCCATTTATTATAAAAAACGTAAAGATATCACATTTTAAATGTAGAGCATTTTTCATAAGTATTTATTTTAACTGTGGTAAAGATGGTTTTCTGAGTTGGATACAAGAGAGGATGTTTTGTTGTTGATGTCATTGGGTTGATATAAAAGGCCACGGATGTGGCCTTTTAAGTTAATTACTGAATTTATTGAGGAGATGAAATGTGTTTTATTTCCTCATTTTTTTGGCTAAAACGGCGTCTAATTACAACAAAGAATACAGGGACGAAATAGATTGCCAGCGATGTTGCAGCAATCATACCTCCCAGTACGCCAGTTCCTACGGCATTTTGAGCACCAGAGCCAGCACCATTGCTTAAAACCAAAGGCATGACACCTAGCATAAAGGCTAAAGAAGTCATCAGAATCGGACGTAAACGCATTCTCGCAGCTTCCAGAGTAGCTTCTATTAGTCCTTTACCTTCCTTCTCCAGCAAGTCCTTGGCGAATTCAACGATAAGGATGGCATTTTTTGCAGACAGACCGATTGTGGTTAGCAACCCGACTTTGAAGTAGATATCGTTGTCCAGACCACGAATTAAAGTTGCCAGCAATGCACCAACAATTCCTAGCGGTACAACTAACATGACAGAGAATGGTATGGACCAACTTTCATACAGCGCTGCCAGACAAAGGAACACGACAATTAATGATAGCGCATATAGTGCCGGAGCCTGGTTACCTGACAGACGTTCCTGATAAGACATTCCCGTCCAGTCATAGCCGACACCCGGTGGCAACTGTGAAGCAAGTTTTTCCATCAGAGCCATTGCATCACCGGTACTTTTCCCGCGGGCGGCTTCACCGACAATTTCCATTGATGGTAATCCGTTATAGCGTTCCAGACGCGGAGGACCATAAATCCACGGATCTTTAGAAGTATCTATGAATGCAGAGAATGGCACCATTTTACCGAAATAGTTACGGACATACAGCTTGCCAATATCTTTTGGCAACATACGGAAAGCTGAATCGGCCTGAATATAGACCTTTTTAACCCGACCCCGGTCGATGAAATCATTGATATAAGCACCACCAAACATCGTACTTAATGTTGTGTTGATATCATTGACGGAAACACCCAGTGCTTCTGCTTTCTCCTGATCAATATAGAAGCGGTACTGAGGAGTATCATCCTGCCCATTAGGACGAACACTCGTGAGCATATCTGGATGTTGAGCAACCATGCCCAGTAATTGGTTACGTGCATTTGTCAGCGCTTCATGTCCGAGGTTTCCTCTATCAATTAGCTGGAAGTCAAAACCGCTGGAGGAGCCTAATTCCACAATCGCCGGAATATTAAATGCGAATACCATCCCTTCCTTGATTTGTGAAAAACGGATGTTAGCCCGTTCTAGGATTGCCGGGACTTTGTCTTTTGCAGCCTTACGCTCATTCCAATCTTTTAAGCTGACAAAGGCCAGCCCCATATTTTGTCCCATACCGGCAAAACCAAAGCCGTTTAAGGTAAATACAGATTGAACAACGTCTTTTTCATCGGTATAGAAGTAATCATTGACTTCATTCAATACTTTTTGTGTCTGCTCCTGAGTTGATCCGGAAGGTAGCTGAACCATTGCCAGCAATACCCCCTGATCTTCTTGTGGAAGGAAAGAAGAGGGGATACGCATGAATATCAGAGCCATAACTGCGATCAGTCCGACATAAATCAGCAGATAACGTCCTGTGCTACGTAGCATACGCCCGATACTATCGGTATAGTGATGCGTACTTTTTTCGAACAAGCGGTTAAACCAGCCAAAGAAACCGGTTTGAATGCCATGGCTGCCTTTAGTAACGGGCTTAAGCATGGTTGCACAGAGTGCGGGTGTCAGGATCAAGGCAACAAAGACAGACAATATCATTGCTGAGACGATTGTCACCGAGAATTGACGGTAAATTGCACCGGTCGATCCACCGAAGAACGCCATTGGAACAAATACCGCAGAAAGTACCAGTGCGATACCGACCAAAGCACTTTGGATCTGTCCCATTGATTTTTTTGTCGCTTCTTTTGGTGAGAGTCCTTCTTCCTGCATGACGCGCTCAACGTTTTCCACCACGACGATTGCATCATCTACGAGTAGCCCAATGGCAAGTACCATAGCAAACATGGTTAACGTATTGATGGAGTAACCAAATGCGGCCAGCACTGAAAATGTACCCAGCAATACGATCGGAACCGCAATAGTTGGGATCAGTGTTGCCCGGAAGTTTTGTAGGAACAGATACATGACAACGAAAACCAGCAGGATAGCTTCTGCCAGTGTTTTCACCACTTCGAAAATAGAAATTTTAACGAAGGGGGTTGTGTCATACGGATATACAACGGTTAAACCATGCGGGAAGAATGGTTGCAGCTCAGCCAGTACTTTTTTGACAGCTTTAGACGTATCTAAGGCGTTGGCACCGGTTGCTAATTTGATACCGAGCCCTGACGAAGCTTTACCATTGAATCGGGCGATGAAGCCATAGTTTTGAGCACCCAGTTCAACAGTGGCAACATCACTCAGACTGATTTTTGAACCATCCGGATTTACACGTATCAGGATTTTGCTGAATTGTTCGGGAGAACTTAGACGTGTCTGGGCAATGATGGAAACATTCAGGCGTTGTCCGGGAACAGGCGGTGTTCCGCCTAGCTGACCGGCTGCAACTTGGTTGTTCTGATCTCTGATGGCCTTCATGACATCTTGTACAGTCATTTTATAATTGACCAACTTGTCAGGATCGAGCCAGATACGCATGGCATACTGAGTACCAAGCAGCATAGCTTCACCCACACCAGTAACGCGGCTGAGTGAGTCTTTGACACTGGCTCCGACATAGTCGGAGATATCATCCTGAGTCATAGAATCATCTTCAGAAATGAAGCCCGCGACCATTAAAAATGAACTGGTTGTTTTATCAACGTTAACGCCTTGCTGTTGAACTTCCTGAGGTAACAAAGGCATTGCCAGTTGCAATTTATTTTGTACCTGCACTTGTGCAATATCAGGATCTGTGTTCGCTTCAAAGGTGAGAGTGATACTCACGTGGCCCGCAGAATCACTATTAGAAGACATGTACACTAAGTTATCGATACCATTCATATTTTGTTCAATAACTTGAGTGACTGTATTCTGTACTGTTGTAGCGTCAGCTCCAGGATAATTTGCTGAAATAGAAATCGATGGCGGTGCAATAGAAGGATATTGCTCCACAGGTAATTTCATTATTGCCAACAGACCAGAAAGCATAGTGATAATTGCAATTACCCATGCAAAGATTGGTCGTTCTATAAAAAACTTAGGCATGAATCCCCAACTCCTTATTGAGATTTTTTGGCTGATTCAGTTTTAGTTGTTGTAGGCTTGGCATCCAAATCAACTTCCGTTGGCTGAACTGTTATTCCCGGCGCGATTTTCTGCAACCCTGTGACGATGACTCTATCACCTGCTTTTAGGCCTTCGGTAACCAGCCATTTGTTCCCAACGGCTTGAGTGGCATTGATATAACGCAATTCCACTTTATTATCTTTATCAACGACTAGTGTCGTTGCCTGACCACGAGGTGTTCTGGTCACTCCTTGTTGAGGAACTAAAATCGCATTTTTGCGTACTCCTTCTTCCAGTTTGGTACGGACAAACATACCGGGAAGTAGTTCTTCATTCGGGTTCGGGAAAACAGCACGCATCGTTATGGAACCTGTTGTTTCATCCACAGTAATGTCTGAAAATTCAAGGTGACCAGTCTGACTATATATTTTCCCTGTATCAGTGATTAAGTGAATTTTGGGTTTACCATTTTCTCTCTGAACTGTGCCTTTTGCGATCTCATTCTTAAGCCGAAGATAGTCATCGCTAGATTGCGTGATATCAACATAGATAGGATCAAGTTGTTGAACCGTTGTCAAAGCATTTGCCTGCCCGCCAGAAACCAGGGCGCCTTCAGAAACGGTAGATTTACCTGCACGTCCTGAAATGGGAGAGGTGACTTTAGTATAAGCTAAGCTTATACGGGCACTTTCCAATGCCGCTTTCAAAGATTGAACATCTGCCGCAGCCTGAGCATATTCAGAATTTGCTTTATCAAATTCCTGTTTACTAACATATTGTGTACCCAGCAATGACTTATAGCGTTCTACAGTTAAACGAGCGACGCTCTCGTTGGCCTCTGCTCTGGCCAGATTTGCTTTGGCCTTACTGTAATCTGCCTGATAGGTTGCTGAATCAATTTGATACAAAGATTCTCCGGCATGAACATCGCTGCCTTCTTTGTAGTTACGTTTCAGAATGATGCCACCGACTTGAGGGCGTACTTCAGCAACACGATAAGCTGAAGTTCTGCCCGGTAATTCTGTGATCACTGTCAGAGGTTCAGCTTTCAGCGTTACGATACCGACTTCAGGAACCTGCTCGCCAGCAGCCCCTTGCTGAAAATCTTGACTGTCATTACATCCTGAGAGAATGAAGCTGCCTGAAAGTACCAGTAATGTGGCCAGAGGCACAACCCCTCTGATTTTTCGCATAAGTAAACCTCAATTTTTCAATGTAAACTCTCGAATTGATGAGTGCTAACGAGTGAAATTATTACTTCATTGATGAGCGATGCTATAGTACAAACATACATGAATGTATGTAAATTAGCCTCGGTTAAAAAACAAAGTTTATGGCATAAAAATGGCACGAAAAACTAAACAGCAAGCTAAAGAAACTCGTCAACAAATTATAGAAGCTGCGATAAAGGTTTTTTCTGAGCGTGGCGTTTCTGCTACGTCATTATCAGATATCGCAATTGCAGCCGGTGTAACACGTGGCGCAATTTATTGGCATTTTAAAAACAAAACTGATTTACTTTTTGCTGCTTGTAAAATGCCCGAAAGCACAATAGATGCTTTTGAAAAAGAGTATCAAGCAAAATATCCTAATAATCCACTACTTGTATTGAGATCTCTGTTGATTTTTCTGTTAAAAATGATGACGGATAATTGCCAGAATCGTTTGTTAATGGAAATTTTTTTCCATAAATGTGAGTTTGTTGGAGAAATGTCTTTATTGGCTAAGCAGATTCGGGAGGTATGTATTTCCGATTATCAAAAAATAGAAGATGTGTTGATTGCTTGTATTCAATCGGGAGAGTTGCCTCATGATATCGATCCCAAACGTTCAGCTATTATGCTAAGAGCATTAATGACTGGGTTATTGGAGAATTGGTTATTTGCACCGGACAGTTTTAATATTCAAGAGCAATCTGTATATCTGGTGGATAGTTTCATTGATACACTAAAATATAGCCGTCACATGCGCCATATTGAAGAAAACAAATTTTGAATAACATGAGATAAATATGAATAGAATCAATTTTTATTATGGCTAGTAATTATATTCTCAAGAGTAAGCTCTTGACACTGACCTGAAAAATAAACATAGCAGTGTTACCCGCACTTCAGTGCTATCCTTCCATTATCTGCAAACGATGAGTAGATGAATTCATGGTTCCATTTAACCACTATTTGAGTGCAGTACTCGATAAGGGGGTCTTGTGCAATAAAAGACCTGGGATACTGTATTTTCGCTTTTTGGGGCTGGTGAGCCTGTTTATTCTTCTGTCATGCTTTTTCCATCCAGCTATAGCTGCATTCAGCAGTGATGTTCCAACGCGTGATGATATCCAGAATCAACTTAAAGTGTTAACAGAGCGTAAAGAGCATACTGTTGAGGAGAAAGCCTCAATAGTCGACTTAGAAAAAACGCTCTCTTTCTTTGATAAAATAGATCAAGTTAAGCTGGACTATGAGCAACTTAAAAAAAATTTACAGGGATTACCACAGAAATCACAACAGCTCACCACTGAATTAGCAAGCCTGAAGAATAATTCCCAACAGAATGAGAATGAATATAAGCAAAATCTGGCTACTTTATCTCTGAAACAACTTGAAACCAAACTGAACAATACACTGAACAATCTGCAAAAAGCACAGGACAATCTCGCCAGTTATAATAGCCAACTGATTGGGTTACAAACGCAGCCAGAGCGAGCACAAAATTTGCTGTACCATAATGTACAACGGTTGCAGCAAATTCGTAATCAGCTTAATAACGCAATCACAGAACAGTCTGAAGTTCGCCATACCGAAATCGAGTTATTATTGGTAGAGCAATCTTTCTTGATGCAACAAAAGGACTACCAAAAAGAGTCCTTGCAAGTAAATACCCAGTTACAAACCCTTTTACAGCTTCAACGTGATTACACTTCTTTTCAAATTGAACAATTAGAGCGGTATGTCCAGTTAATTCAGGATATTGTTAATGGAAGACACCTAATTGTTTCGGAAGAAACTGCCAAAGAGGTGCAGAATTCAGATGATACTAATCCCCATATTCAGTCCAATCCGCTGGTCAAGGAAGAAATCGAGATAAATCGAGATCTCAGTGAACGTTTGGTAGCGGCAACACGGGATAATAACCAACTAGTGCAGAAAAAAATTCAGGTAAAGAATTTTCTGGATAGAGCTATCCAATCTGAACGTGGTTTGAAAGAGCAAGTTAAAGTGTTACGTGGAAGCTTATTGTTATCACGCATTTTATTTCAGGAACAGCTCAAAGTGCCCCGAAATGTCCTGACAAAGGATTTACCAACGAAAATTGCCGACTTGCGGTTAGAACAGTTTGAAATTGCTCAGCAACGTGATCATCTTTACTTGGTTAATGACTATATCAATCAACTATTGAACCAACATGTCAGTGAGATACAAAATGAGCCTCAAGAAGTGGTTGGGGAAATTCGTAATGCGATAGAGCAATTGCTTGAGATCCGTCGGGATTTATTGAACCAATTGAACAACCTGCTTGGTCAGCAGATTACACACGCCATTAATTTGCAGATGGATCAACAGGAGTTGTTGGATGTGAGCCAATCGCTGGAACAGACGCTTGTCCAGCAGATTTTCTGGGTTAATAGCAATAAGCCTATGAACTGGGCATGGTTGAAATCGCTGCCAGCATTAGCTCATGAGGAGCTGACGCATTTTAATATTCATTTTACGATCAGCGGGCTTATCACCGGGTTGCAGAATTCCATTCACTTTGTTATTCCCCTTTTGCTTGTAGGGCTGTTTTTACGCTGGCAGACAAAAAGTATTAATGTACAACTAAAGAAAATTTCTGCTGAGGTAGGGCAACTACGCAGGGATAGTCAATTACATACTCCAATGGCTTTGATTCTGACGCTGATAAAGACACTACCTTTGGCTTTTATTATTCTGGCAATAGGTTACTGGTACTCGAAGTCAGGTGATGAGTTAGGGGAGTTGGTTTGGGGATTTACCCGTCAATTGGCGTTATTCTGGATTGTCTATGGATGCAGTTACCAAATTTTGGATAAAGGAGGGATCGGAGAACAGCATTTCTCACTGAATAAAGAATTGTGTTCACTATTTCGCAAAAACCTCGCGAGATTGTCACTCGCTTTATTGCCGCTTCTGTTCTGGATAACCCTGGGTGTTAAACATCCACTTCGTTTATCTGATGATGTTATTGGTCAATGTACGGTACTGATTTGTTTGTTCTTTGTTTTCATTTTTATTTTTCCATTTTGCCGTCAGGTATGGCGTGAAAAAAGTTCGCATATGATCCAAACCATCGTGGTAACGACATTGACTTTTGCCCCGTTGGTTCTGATTGTGCTGACGGTATCCGGCTACTTCTATACGACATTACGTTTATCTGAACGTTGGCTTTACAGTGCTTATCTGCTACTTCTCTGGCATATTTGCTATCAGTCCTGTCTGCGAGGATTAAGCCTTGCAGCGCGTAGTATTGCGTATCGCCGGGCGGTTGCCCGTCGTCAGGCTCAGGCAAAAGAAGGTGCAGAAGGTGAAGTGGTGGAGGAACCACCAATGGCGTTGGATCTCATTAATCAGCAATCATTACGTTTAACCACGATGGTGCTGTTTCTGATCTTTTTTATGGCATTTTACTGGACTTGGTCTGACTTGGTGACGGTATTCTCTTACCTTGATGGAATTAATCTGTGGCAATACAGCACGGCAACAGAACTGGGAAATGTCCTGCAACACGTCACCTTGAAAGATTTGGCACTTTCCATAGCTATGCTGGTTATCTCATGGGTCATGATGAGAAACCTGCCGGGTTTGTTGGAAGTATTGGTTCTATCCCGTTTACAGTTACAACAGGGTTCCTCTTATGCTATTAAGACAACGCTGACTTATTTTATCATCGGTGTTGGGGGGATTAGTGCACTGGCAACACTGGGTGTTTCATGGAATAAATTACAGTGGCTGGCAGCAGCACTTTCGGTGGGATTGGGATTTGGATTACAGGAAATCTTTGCCAATTTTGTTTCAGGTCTGATTATTTTGTTTGAACGTCCTGTTCGTATCGGCGATACCGTTACTATAGGAACATATTCTGGTTCAGTCAGTAAAATCCGTATTCGCGCAACAACAATCACTGATTTTGATCGTAAAGAGGTCATTATTCCTAACCGGGCATTTGTTACAGAACGCCTGATTAACTGGACACTTTCTGACACAATCACCCGCATTATCATTAAGGTGGGTGTTGCATATGGTTCTGATCTCGATAAGGTGAAAGAAGTGATGTTACAAGCGGCGAAAAGTAATCCTCGCGTAATGAATGAACCAGAACCACAGGTTTATTTTATGAGTTTCGGGGCTAGCACACTGGATCATGAATTAAGGTTATATGTGCGGGAATTAGGTGATCGCAGTCGCACGGTTGATGAAGTTAACCGCAGTATAGATAAATTGTGCAGGGAAAATGATATCAATATTGCGTTCAATCAGTTGGAAGTCTATTTGCATAATGGACAGGGAAATAGTCTGCAAGAAATTCAAAAGACTATGGTTCAAAATTCTGTGGCTCAACCCCTCATGAACAGTGGTCAACGTTATTCAGATGAACCTCCAACCTCTGACGACAAGCCGCTTTTACCTTAAAGAATGACTTTAAAAAATATGCCTGATGATTGTTTATCAGGCATTTTTCTCAGATTGGTGAGACTTTTGTTTTAGTTTCCCTTGAAAGTCATGTTTAACGATTTCCAGTGCAGCTAATGCGATTTCAGGGGAAATGTCATTGCATTCGAGTAGATAAATGAGATCTACTGCAAGTTTAACTTCAACGGGTGCATTTTCGAGAACCATAACGATTATTCCTCTAATTAATCTGAATGTTCCTGCTTTTCTATCGCTTTTTCTATACGCATCAATGCCTGACGGCAACGGGCAAGCCTTCCTGCCAGAGCGGCGATTTCTTTTTGCAGTTTATATTTATTTGCTAATACAACTTGTTGATCTAGTTGTAACTCACGATCATCAATCATTGCCATTAAACGGCGTTCATAATCTTGATGTTCGGCTAATCGTTGGTAAAGATCTCGCTCTTGTGATTGTCGATTAAACTTATCTTCTTGCCTGCGGAGTGATTGGGTGGAAAATTCTCTTTTTAGAGCCTCAATTTGCATTACTAAACGTTCAGAGAGAAACCTGACCTGTACACTACGATTGTTTCTGACACAATGTCTTAACTGAGCCATATTCTGGTTAATTTCCTGCATATATCCACTGAGTTTATTGCTGTGGTGATGAAATAAAGTCTGATCAAAACGAGCAATTGAAAATGGGGTATCGGGCAGGGAAGTTAACTCGGTTGCCAGCATACTGATTTGTTTTTCAAGCACATCTAATAAATTTTGTATACCCATCAGTATCCCGTTATAGTCAATAATCTTCTTGTTAAATTCTATTCCATCCGATCATCAAAGTTATGTTTAATAAAGATGCAGGATGTCATAGAGGATAAGTTTGACACATATCAACAAATATAAGCAGCAACGTGCTTTGTTGTTGCTTTTTTCCGGTGGTTTTCATAGATTTTAGCGTTTTCATTTTTTTAACTGGCTGGCATTAATTATGACCGCTAACGCACAACAACTGCAATTTATTAAAGAGAGTATTGAAACAATACCTGATTATCCCAAAGCAGGCATACTTTTCCGTGATATTACTACGCTATTGGATAATCCCGCGGCGTACCAAGCGACGATTGATTTACTGGTCGCACATTTTGAGGGAAAAGGTATCACCAAAATTGTCGGTACTGAAGCGCGTGGTTTCTTGTTTGGAGCACCTGTAGCACTGCGTTTGGGAGTGGGGTTTGTTCCTGTCCGTAAAAAAGGCAAATTACCCAGAGAGACATTAAGTGAAACTTATGATCTGGAATACGGCACTGATACATTAGAAATTCATAAAGACAGTATCAAAGCTGAAGATAAAGTTCTCGTTATTGATGACCTGCTTGCCACGGGGGGGACAATCGAAGCAACAGTTCGTTTAATCCGCCGTCTTGGTGGCGAGGTTTCTGAAGCAGCCTTTATCATTGGCTTACCTGATTTGGGTGGTGCAGAGCGTTTGAAAAATCAGGGTGTTGACAGCTACATTCTCGTCGAGTTTCCTGGTCACTGATTGTTCTGATTTTTGTATAATTGATACTTCAGCCTCGCCGTCCATGGTGAGGCTGTGCTAGCATGATAGATAGTCGTGTTCAATCTCCTCGGTATTCATGAGCTATCAGGTACTTGCCCGTAAGTGGCGCCCACAAATATTTTCTGATGTGATTGGTCAGCAACATGTGTTGACTGCATTGGCTAATGGTCTTGAACACCAGCGCCTCCATCATGCTTATCTTTTTTCCGGCACGCGTGGTGTAGGAAAAACAACTATTGCGCGTCTGTTGGCAAAGGGGTTGAATTGTGAAACAGGTATCACAAAAACCCCCTGTGGACAGTGTACAAACTGCCTTGAAATTGAGCAGGGACGGTTTGTTGATCTGATAGAAATTGACGCTGCTTCGCGAACAAAAGTAGAAGATACTCGCGAATTGCTGGATAACGTGCAGTATGCACCTGCCAGAGGGCGTTTCAAAGTTTATCTTATTGACGAAGTTCACATGCTATCACGTCATAGCTTTAATGCCTTACTCAAGACATTGGAAGAACCGCCAGAACATGTGAAATTTCTGTTGGCAACGACTGATCCGCAGAAATTGCCAGTAACCATTCTTTCACGTTGTTTACAATTTCATTTGAAAGCACTGGATGTTAATCAAATCAGTGGCCAGTTGGAGCGTGTACTTAAGGCCGAACAAATAGAGAGCGACGCTCGGACCCGTCAGTTATTGGCTCGTGCGGCGGATGGTAGTATGCGTGATGCATTAAGTTTGGCCGATCAAGCCATTGCTCTCGGTGGAGGAAAGCTGACAGCAGAGATTGTCAGCCAGATGCTGGGCACGCTGGATGAAGAACAGCCTCTGGAAATGATAGAAGCGCTAGTTCGTGCTGATGGGAAGATGCTTATGGCTCTGGTTGATCAGGTTGCCGTACGTGGTATGGATTGGGAAAATCTCCTGGTCGAGATGTTATCGTTGTTACATCGCATCGCCATGATCCAATTGCTGCCTCAGCAGCCAGATAGAGAATCGTCTTCAACAGAAGGGCGTTTGCGATTGCTGGCGAAATCAATTTCACCTAGCGATTTACAACTCTATTACCAGGCTTTATTGGTTGGCCGTAAAGATCTTCCCTATGCGCCGGAGCGCAGAATGGGAGTTGAAATGGCATTATTGCGTGCTTTGGCTTTTCATCCTAAAACAGTTGTTGAAGAAACGCCGGAACCCCATAATGTAGAAATGCCTACTGCATCGGCTATTACAACATCAACACCTGCACAGCAGCGTTTTATCGCTCAATCTAAACCTGATAATTCTGGGCCAAATAATTCTGTACCTGATAATAATAATGTTGTGCCTGACAATCATGTTGTACCTGACAATATTGTTAGCAAAAAATCTACTGAACAAAAAATGCCTCAGACATCAGAGGCAGAATCGGTAGCTGACAGCCCGACAGCAAAATTACTGCAAGCGAGGAATCTGCTTTCTCGTCAAGGAAACGCTCCTCCAAAAAAGGCTGAGCCGGCAGAGTCTGTGAAGACGAAGTCGGCAAGTTCGGCACTGGAGCGATTGGTTACGGTGGCTGAACAGCGGCCGCAATCTTTTATTCCCGAGGCGCGGGGATCTAAACCTGTAAAACAAGAAGCTTATCGCTGGCGCGCTAAAAATATTGAAAAAAAACCAGTCGCTACAACACCAAAAGCGATCAAATCAGCGCTTGAATATGAAAAGACACCAGAATTGGTAGAAAAGTTGGCTGTTGAATCTAAGCAAAGAGATCCATGGGCCGCTGAAATTGATAAATTGAATATTCCAAAACTGGTTCAACAGGTGGCATTGAATGCATTTAAAGAACAGGTTAACGAAAGCCAGTTCCGCCTTCATTTACGTTCAAAACAAGGTCATCTTAATTCAGCAACAGCGCAGAAAACGTTAACTGAAGCATTGAGTGAATTACATGGTAAACCTATTGAACTCAGTATCATTGAAGATGATAATCCAGCGGTAAAAACACCGTTGGAGTGGCGACAAGCCATTTATGAAGAAAAATTGGCACAAGCTCGCCAATCCATTATTTCGGATAGAACGATTCAAACACTTCAGCAGCTATTCGATGCAGAATTGGATGAAGAAAGTATCCGGCCTGTTTAACCCCACAGTGTGTATTTATACTGTGTCTACAGCAAAGAGAGAGAATTATGTTTGGTAAAGGTGGTTTGGGCAATTTGATGAAACAGGCCCAGCAGATGCAAGAAAAAATGCAGAAAATGCAGGAAGAAATTGCAAATCTGGAAGTGACCGGTGAATCTGGTGCAGGTCTGGTGAAAGTTACCATTAATGGTGCACATAACTGCCGTCGAATCGAAATCGATCCAAGCCTGATGGACGATGATAAGGATATGCTGGAAGATTTGATTGCTGCGGCATTCAATGATGCAGCCCGCCGTATTGAAGAAACTCAAAAAGAAAAAATGGCCAGTGTTTCCAGTGGAATGCAATTGCCACCTGGCTTTAAGATGCCTTTCTGATGCAAACCAGCCCTCTTCTTGAATCCTTGATGGAAGCATTGCGTTGCTTGCCGGGCGTAGGTCCTAAGTCGGCACAACGAATGGCGTTTTATCTTTTACAACGGGATCGCAGTGGCGGTATGCGGCTTGCGCAAGCATTGACGCGCGCCATGTCTGAAATTGGTCATTGTCAGGACTGCCGGACATTTACAGAGCAGGAACAGTGTACAATTTGTGCCAATCCCCGTCGCCAGCAAAATGGTCAAATCTGCGTGGTGGAAAGCCCTGCGGATATCCACGCAATTGAACAGACTGGTCAATTTGCCGGGCGTTATTTTGTCCTTATGGGGCATTTATCGCCGTTGGATGGTATTGGTCCAATGGATATTGGGTTGGATCGCTTGGAAAAGCGTTTGTCTTCTGAAACTCTGTCAGAAATTATTCTGGCAACCAACCCAACTGTCGAAGGAGAGGCAACAGCAAACTATATTGCGGAAATATGCTCACAATATGGTGTGACTGCCAGTCGTATTGCTCATGGAGTTCCCGTTGGGGGGGAACTTGAAATGGTGGATGGAACAACACTGTCCCATTCTCTTGCTGGCCGGCAGAAAATTACCGATTTGTGATTTTTCTCTCATTATTTTTAATGGGAAACTCCAATGGATGGTGTTGCAGAGAGCGCCACCATCCATAATTTTTCATTTAACTAATTGTTTTTACTGAGTTATATAATTAATTTCACATTCTTCTTGTCATCTGAACTTGAAACTTTCAGTTTTTATCCCCATCTGATTACCATCTTCCGATTTTACATATCTGAACTGGATTTAGATTGAGGTAATAAATGAGCATGAAAGATCAGGAAACCCGTGGATTTCAGTCTGAAGTTAAGCAATTATTGCAGTTGATGATCCACTCTCTCTATTCCAATAAAGAAATTTTTCTCCGCGAGCTGATTTCAAACTCATCAGATGCTGCTGATAAATTGCGTTTTCGAGCATTATCTGCGCCTGAATTGTACGAGAATGATGCTGAACTACGTGTTCGTCTGGCTTTAGATCAAGAGAAGAAAACTATCACCATTAGTGATAATGGTATTGGTATGACCCGTGATGAAGTGATCGATAATTTGGGAACGATTGCAAAATCCGGTACTAAGGCATTTCTTGAATCTATCGGCTCTGACCAGGCTAAAGATAGCCAGTTGATTGGACAATTTGGGGTTGGTTTTTACTCTTCCTTTATTGTTGCTGATAAAGTGACCGTACGTACCCGTGCAGCAGGTGCGAAGTCAGAACAAGGTGTATTCTGGGAATCGACCGGTGAAGGTGATTACACTGTTGCAGATATTGAAAAGACAGATCGTGGTACAGAAATTACCTTGCATCTGCGCGAGGGGGAAAGCGAGTTCCTTAACGCCTGGCGTCTACGTTCTATCATTGGCAAATACTCTGATCACATTGCTTTACCTGTTGAAATTGAAACCCAAACTAAAAACGAAGAAGACGATTCAGTTACAGTTGCATGGGAAAAAATCAATAAGGCTCAAGCCTTGTGGACTCGTGGTAAAGCTGAAATCAGCGATGATGAGTATAAAGAATTCTATAAACACATCTCCCATGATTTTGCTGATCCTCTAAGCTGGAGCCACAATCGTGTTGAAGGTAAGCAGGAATACACCAGCTTACTGTATATCCCTTCTCAAGCTCCGTGGGATTTGTGGAACCGTGAACATAAACATGGTTTGAAACTGTATGTGCAGCGTGTATTCATCATGGATGAAGCTGAACAATTCATGCCAAATTATCTACGTTTTGTGCGTGGCCTAATTGATTCTAATGATCTGCCATTGAACGTTTCCCGTGAAATTCTGCAAGATAGTTCAATCACCCGTAATCTGCGTAGTGCATTGACTAAACGCGCATTGCAAATGCTGGATAAACTGGCAAAAGATGACGCAGAGAAATACCAGACTTTCTGGCAGCAGTTTGGTCTGGTGATGAAAGAAGGCCCCGCTGAAGATGGCGGAAACAAAGAAGCTATCGCTAAGTTGCTGCGTTTTGCAACCACGCATAATGACAGCTCATCACAAACTGTTTCTCTGGAAGAATACGTCAGCCGCATGGCTGAAGGTCAGGAGAAGATTTACTACATTACGGCTGATAGTTATGCTGCGGCGAAGAACAGCCCACATCTGGAACTGTTCCGTAAGAAAGGTATTGAAGTTCTGTTGTTGTCCGACCGTATCGATGAATGGATGATGAGCTATCTGACTGAGTTCGATGGTAAATCATTCCAGTCAGTCAGTAAGGCTGATGAATCCCTTGATAAACTGGCTGATGAGAACAAAGCTGAGCAGGAAGAAGAAGATAAGAAATTAGAGCCATTCGTTGAACGCGTGAAGACACTGCTTGGTGAGCGTGTGAAAGAAGTTAAATTGACTCATCGATTGACTGATACTCCGGCGATAGTCACCACCGATGCCAACGGAATGACGACTCAAATGGCAAAACTGTTTGCAGCAGCAGGTCAATCAGTGCCAGAAGTTAGTTATAATTTTGAACTGAATCCGGATCATAACTTGGTGAAAAGAGCGGCTGACATTCAGGATGATACTCAGTTTGCTGACTGGATAGAATTACTGCTGGATCAGGCACTGTTTGCCGAACGTGGAACATTGGAGGATCCAAACCAATTCATTCGTCGTATGAATCAATTATTATCAGCTGAACAAGCATAATTTCGTTGAAATTATGACAATAAACCACGCTTCAATCGAAAATTGAGCGTGGTTTATTTTTTGATTAATGCGAAAACGTTTACCTGTTTTCTTGAGCCACCCCCCATTCCAATGGTATGGTGGTTCGTTTTCTTTTAAAAATACGAAAAGCAAAATAGCAAGGGGATTTACGCGATGCGTATTATTCTGCTGGGCGCGCCAGGCGCCGGTAAGGGGACTCAGGCGCAATTTATCATGGAGAAATTTGGGATCCCCCAAATTTCAACAGGTGACATGTTGCGTGCCGCAGTAAAGGCAGGCACCGAGTTGGGTTTGAAAGCAAAAGAATTGATGGATAATGGCAAACTGGTCACTGACGAGCTGGTGATTGCCTTGGTTAAAGAGCGTATCAAACAAGATGATTGCCGTAATGGGTTCTTGTTGGATGGGTTCCCACGTACCATTCCTCAGGCTGATGCTATGAAAGAAGCGGGTATCAAGGTTGATTATGTGCTGGAATTTGATGTTCCAGACGATATTATCGTTGAACGCATTATTGGCCGTCGTGTACATGTACCATCAGGCCGTGTTTACCATATCAAATTCAATCCACCAAAAGTGGAAAACCATGACGATATTACAGGCGAAGAATTGACCGTTCGTAAAGACGATCAGGAAGATACAGTTCGTAAACGCCTGGTTGAATACCATGCACAAACAGCCCCTTTGGTTTCTTATTACCAACAAGAAGCTCAGGACGGTAATACAAAATACTTCAAACTTGATGGAACCCGTCAGGTATCTGAAGTCAGTGAAGAATTAGTCAGGATCCTGGGCTAATCATACAACAGTTAGAGCAGGCGGTATGAATGCCGCCTGACTTTTACCTCACATACCATGAGACTCTCGCTCCATAAAATGTAATATGTGACTATCAGAGTGTTTTATTTTAGATTACTAGTCATTTTAATGGAGTGTTGAGGAATGAGTAATCGCAATTATGGTGTTCTATTGGTCAATCTTGGCACGCCAGATGAGCCTACACCAGCAGCAATCAGGCGTTATTTAGCACAATTCCTAAGTGACCGACGGGTAGTAGATATCCCTGCATTGATTTGGAAGCCACTATTACACGGTGTTATTCTTCCCTTCCGTTCTTCCCGTGTCGCTAAACTATACGAGGAAATCTGGACAGAAGAGGGCTCTCCTTTACTGGTTTATAGTATTCGCCAACAAAAGCGATTGAGTGAAAAGCTAAATATTCCTGTGGTTTTAGGGATGACTTATGGCTCACCTTCTTTACATCAGGCAGTAGATACTTTGTTACAACAAGGTGTTGATCATTTCATCATACTTCCTCTTTATCCCCAATATTCCAGCACAACATCGGCAGCTGTATTTGACAGTATCAGCAAAATATTACAGGGATATCGTACTATTCCTCATCTGAATTTTATCCGTGGTTATGCAAGGCACCCTGCTTACATTGCTGCGTTGAAGGAAACAGTAGAGCAAAGTTTTGAAAAGCATGGCCAGCCTGACCGCCTTATTCTTTCTTACCATGGTATTCCTGAACGTTTAGTTAATATGGGGGATATTTATCCAAAAGATTGCCTGGCAACAACTGAGTTTTTGTCGCAAGTGTTGGATTATCCGCCAGATAGAATTATGATGACCTATCAATCACGTTTTGGTCGTTTGCCGTGGTTAACCCCCTTCACGGATAAGACAATGGCATTGCTGCCAAAACAAGGTGTAAAACATGTTCAGGTACTATGTCCGGGATTTGCATCTGATTGTCTTGAGACATTGGAAGAAATTAAGCAACAGAATAAAGTTGTTTTTTTGGGCGCAGGTGGAAAAAAGTTTGAATATATACCTGCACTTAACGATAATGGGGCACACATTTCGCTGTTCGAACAATTGGTTAATAACATCATCAGATAATGAATTATTGGCAATCATGGATTGTTATCGAACTCCATGTTGGCAAGACCTTAGTAGATACGGATATTTTTGCCTATAGTTAACCAGCATATGTTTTGCGAGTTGTGTGATTTTTTAAGGATATTGCTTCAAAATCAACAAATTCCGTGAGTATGGAGTAGAAACTCGGCGGGCAATAATTGAGAAGCAAAATTATTTTGGATTGGAAATGTAGATAATGAGTAATAAACCAGTTAAGCACGCAGATTCTTATGAGGGGCATGCAGATTATTATCATTCAAGGCAAGAAGATGAAATTGATCTGTTTGAATTGTTCTCTGTAATCTTTCAATCAAAATATTTGATTATTGCAGTCTCCTTTGTGTTTGCAGTCATTGGCTTTGGTGTTGCATCATTCTTGCCACAAAAATGGACCAGTACGGCTGCGGTGGTACAACCAGGGCTGGAAGAGTTTCAGCCATTAAAGAACGCTTTAACAGAGCTGCATGTTCTTAATCTCGAATCAAATCTGACAGAAGAATCGTTATATAAGCGTTTTGTTGAAAACTATAACTCACGTGTATTACGTGAAGAATATTTGGTGGATACTGATTATTTCAAAGCACTGCTTGCCAATAAAGATGAAATTACTGCGCAGAGCAAAAGAAGCCTGATCGAACAGATTGTAAATAAAAGTATTTCTTCTTCCGTACCTAAAAAAGATAAAGATGACGAGTTTTATGAAACTACGCTCTCTTTTAGTGCCGATACGGCGGAAGATTCTTACAAACTGTTATCTGGCTATATCAAATTTGTCTCCGCAGTTGTGCGGGATCAGGTGAAAGATGAACTGAATGATACGGTGCGTCAGAAGCTGGCTTACTCGAAAAAACTCTATGAGATTGATTTAGCTCGTATCACAAATATGCGTGCTACAGATATTGAACGATTGAAGTATGCGATTTCCATCGCCAACTCCGCGGGTATCAAAAAACCCGTCTCTAATGGTGGTGCTATCATTAAGGATGATCCCGATTATTCAATTGCATTAGGTTCCGATGCGTTGCAACGAAAGTTGCAGATTACTGAAGGAATTACCGATTCAACAACAATAGATGCGGATTTGCGTAACCGTCTTTTGTATATCAAAAATCTGGAAACTGTGAATATCGATAAACTTGATTTCCATCCATTCAGATATATGCAGGAGCCTTATGAGCCGACAACGAAAGATTCACCTAAGCGTCTGTTGATTCTGATTGGTGCTGGTTTTATTGGTTTTATTCTGTCCATTATGTTTGTCCTGATGCGTCATATGGTGCGTAGCCGTCAGAAACAGCAGACAGCTTAATATGTTTTATAAGCTAATGCTTTGTTAGAGGCTTATAATAATCGTAATTTTAGCGGCCAATGTTTTAATAACATTGGCCGTTTTTCTTTCATAGATACTACTTTCATGGATACTATATAAACACTAGGTTTTTTGTTTCGCTGTGGTATTGTGTCAAACGGGATTATGCTAATATGCCGCATGTTTTGGCTCTATAGCAGCAATCAACTATGAAATTCCCCGGTAAGCGTAAATCTAAACACTATTTTCCTGTCAGCCTCAGAGATCCTCTACTCCAGCCCATCAAAGAGATGATGGATACTGAAAGTAATCGAGCCTATATTGTTGGTATTGACCAAATATTGGTAGATATTGAAGCAAAAGTGGATGAAAGTTTTATTCAACGTTATAACCTGAGTCAAGGGCATTCATTAGTTATTGAGGATGATGTAGCTGAGGCACTCTACAATGAGTTAGTAGAAAATAACTTGATTAGCCATCAGTTTGCAGGTGGAACTATCGGTAATACTTTGCACAATTACTCTGTTTTAGCGGATGATAAATCCGTATTGCTTGGTACGATGTGTAATAACATCCAAATCGGCAGTTATGCCTATTGTTATCTCTGCAATACTTCCAGTCGTATGGACTTAAATCATCTTCAGGGTGTTGATGGCCCGATTGGCCGTTGTTTCACTTTGATAACTGAAAATGGTGAAAGAACATTCGCTATCAGCCCAGGATTAATGAATCAACTCAGTCCAGAAAATATTCCTGAACATATTATTGCGGAAGCATCGGCGTTAGTCATTACAGCCTATTTGGTACGTTGTAAGCCAGGTGAACCTATGCCGGAAGCGACGATGAAAGCCATCGAATATGCGAAAAAACATAATGTCCCTGTTGTACTGACATTAGGAACTAAATATGTCATTGCTGATGATCCTCAATGGTGGCGTGATTTTCTGGCAGAGCACGTTTCTGTAGTAGCCATGAATGAGGATGAAGCTCAGGAACTGACGGGTTTTAGTGATCCCCTGCTGGCGGCAGATATGGTGTTGAATTGGGTGGATCTCGTATTGTGTACTGCCGGGCCGGCTGGATTGTATATGGCGGGTTACACTGAAGAAGAGCATAAGCGTCAGACTTCACATCCATTATTGCCGGGCGCAATTGCTGAATTCAATCGTTTTGAGTTTAGCCGCGCTATGCGTCAGGCTGATTGCCAGAATCCAATGCGGGTCTATTCTCATATTGAGCCATATATGGGAGGACCTGAGAAGATTATGAATACTAATGGGGCAGGAGATGGTGCACTGTCTGCATTGCTGCATGATATTACGGCCAATAGTTATCACCGCATGAATGTCCCGAATTCCAGCAAACATATGCGCTCTTATTTGACATACTCTTCTTTGGCTCAGGTATGTAAGTATGCGAACAGAGTGAGTTATCAGGTATTGAGCCAGCATGCTCCGCGCTTGACTCGTGGATTACCAGAAAAAGAAGATAGCCTGGAAGAAGCGTACTGGGAACGTTGATAATTATTGTTCAGGAGTATCCCGTTAGTTTAATCGGGATACTCCATATCGCTAATAGTTATGCCGCTGATGGATTGGTTGGTGAAAGTGATGATGGTGGAGTTATTGGGCAACCTGCATCATTTTCCGGTAGTACATTAGCCATCGTTTTGGCGATTTCATGTTCGCCAATAATGATGTGATTGGCACCGCGTTCTGTAATGTAAGTGACTTCATCGTCATAATGAGCACGGACAATAATATTGATATCTGGTCTCATTTCCCGCGCATTTTCAACTATTTTACCCGCTTCATAACCATTTGGAATGGTCAGGAATAGTATACAAGCGCAATCCAGTCTTGCTAATGTCATGATATCTTTCTTGGCCGCATTACCCATTACGGCGCTGATACCAGCCTCTCCTAACTCTTCAAATCCGGCACGGGTATCTTCAATGGCTACCAGTGGAAAATTTCTTTCTTGTAAATGTTGGCAAAGCAGACGACCAACCCGGCCATATCCCACGACGATGGCATGACCACAAATATTGACAGGGATCTGAGTTTCTTCTTCTAATGTTTCTTCTAATAGCTGTTCTTCAATGGTTTCTGTTTTCTCTAGATAGCGATCCAGCAGGCTGAATAAAACTGGATTCAACATAATAGAAAGAATGGCGCCGGCAAGTATAAGATTACGAGCATCTTCATCCAACATACCTAAAGTTACTCCGAGCCCTGCCAGAATAAAGGCAAACTCGCCAATTTGGGCCAGGCTGACGGAAATTGTCAGTGCAGTACGTCGCGAATGACCAAAGATCTTAACCAACAACATGGCGGCGGCTGATTTGCCAATAATGATAATGGCAAGAGTTCCTAAAATGGCAATTGGCTGTTGTAAGAGGATCATTGGGTCAAACAACATGCCTACGGACACAAAGAATAGAACTGCAAAAGCGTCTCTGAGAGGCAAAGTATCTTGTGCCGCACGATGACTCAATTCTGATTCATTCAGCACCATGCCAGCAAAAAATGCTCCTAATGCAAATGAGGCATCAAACAGTGTCACGGCACCATAGGCGACCCCTAATGCGATGGTAAGGACTGCAAGGGTAAATAATTCACGAGAACCTGTACCGGCTGTTCTCGCTAAAAGCCAGGGGATAAGACGGCGGCCGACGAAAATCATCAATAAAATAAAGGCGACAACTTTGCCAATTGTAATAGTCAGTCCGAGCAGTAACTGGCCTATATCTGCATTCTGGTTATCTAAAATACCGGCAGATGCGGGGAGTAATACCAGAGTTAGTACCATTGCCAGATCTTCAACAATTAACCAGCCAATCGCAATCTTACCTCGCTGGCTATCAATGAGTTGACGTTCTTCCAGTGCTCTGAGAAGTACGACGGTACTGGCGGTTGACAAGCAGAGGCCAAAGACAATCCCACTGAATAATCCCCAACCAAGTAGTTTTGATAATCCGACTCCTAGAACGGTTGCAACAGCAATCTGTGCAATAGCACCTGGGATAGCAATTGATTTTACGGTTAATAAGTCTTTGAGTGAAAAATGCAGGCCGACACCAAACATCAGTAATATCACGCCAATTTCTGAAAGTTCGGGTGCCAGAGAAGTATCGGCAACAAAACCAGGTGTAAAAGGCCCGGCAAGTACACCTGCCATAAGATAACCTACTAAAGGCGAGATTCTCAGGCGCTGTGCAAACATACCGAGCAGATAGGCGAGAAGAAAACCGCCAACAATAGTCGTGATTAGAGGTGTCGAATGCTCCATCAAGGCTCCTTCTTGGTTAGATTGTTATAGATTGTATTATTAGGTGAGGTAATAATTTATTTTACAAATAATTTAAGACAATTGCTTGAAAAATATTCTTTTATATAGAAATGCAGATGATCTACATAAATATTATTGTAATGGTATTTTATGTAGATCTTTTCATTATTTACTCATGTTTACAAAGAGAAGTGACATTAAGAAAATAATATTTTTTAGTATCTTATACTATTTTTCTCATTCTTTTTTTCCATATTTGGCAAGAATAAGGTAAAAATACCAAGAAGTGGTAAAAAAGCACAAATTTTGTAAACCAATTCTATGCTGGTTTTATCTGCTACATAACCAAGTACCGCTGCTCCGATGCCGCCCATACCAAATGCCAAACCAAAGAATAAGCCCGCAACCATGCCTGTTTTACCGGGGATTAGTTCTTGTGCATAAACCAGAATGGCAGAAAATGCAGATGCCAGTATCAGACCGATAATAACGCTGAGAGCACTTGTCCAGAATAGCGATGCATAAGGTAATAACAGAGTAAATGGGGCAACCCCCAAAATAGATCCCCAGATGACATATTTACGGCCAATCTTATCACCAATTGGTCCACCAATAATCGTGCCTGTAGCCACAGCAAACAAAAATACAAAAAGATGAATCTGCGCATTTTGCACGGGAATGATTATTAATTTAATTTAATAATTAAAACAATAACTTATATAAAAATATATATCAATTAATTTAAAATGTACACTTTTATGTACAATTCTACGACAGTCGGGTATTAAAGAGAAAATTTGATAATTGTCACTTTACCCAAGAATAAGCCCCATAACGGGGCTTTTTTTTGACCTACGGAATATGACCTCGTTAGTTAAGCCTGATCTAAGCCCAAATTCGGGCTTTGCTGTCATTATCCAGCACCTGTGTCCAAGTAACCTATTGAAAATACGTAGATTTATTGCTTTTGTCCAGTACATAAATCAACCATAGGGATTTCCGTTACAGTTGGGTAACCTTTTGATTTTTCCGCTGACCGTCAAATTGACGACCCGAAGCAGGCTTATTTTTCCAGCACCCAAAGTGAGGACCTCGAATAAATCAATAGGTTACGCTAGACGGGATTTGAAAGCCCTTTTGACTCATTGATATTAGACAATTCCCTCTCAGAACCGGAATTCCTGCATCATGCTTGAATTCAATAAAATCAATAAGTTACACGTGAATAATTTGTAATTTATTGATTTAACATGATTTTATCAAAGGAGCGGAAATTAAGGGGATCGGGATGGTGGGAAGTGGGGAATGGTACTTGAATGGAAAACCCGCGCCGGCGGGTTAGTTATATAGCTTATCTTTACTTATGATATTGACTATGTGGTGACAGCAATCATGAGATATAGCATTAGGCTCCCATTTGGATAACTCGCTCATGGATAGACGCGTCGCACTCCAAACCTTAATTTTACTAATCTTCCCTACGCCGCCGATCTTCAGAATATCAATAAACTCATGTCGTATAGTGTCATATACCGAAATATCAGCTAATGTTATTATTCCGCTCGCCCACAAAGTACCACCTGCAACACTCTGGATATTATCGCAAATAATATGATCATACTTTAAGACTAACCGCCGATATATCGAACGCCCCAAGCCGCCAGCCTGATAATCTGGGGAAATAAACGCACCTCTTATCTGCTTACCTATCTTCTTTACACCTGAGATATAGAAAGCAAAATCACTGTACGCAATACGACCAATCACCTCATCTTCATCAGGGTTATGCATATCTAGGCCTATTAGATGCTGAATGATTTCATCTTCACTGTGACCCAAATCAAGCATATCAAGAGCATGCTCTTTGTAATACTCATCCGTAAAACATCCTAACCGAATGATTTCTATATAGTGGTGATAATCACCACCCGTCAGAAAGTATTCAATTACTTCTAACAAATCACCATTTTTTGATAAGTGATAGAACTTATCTACAATTTCTTCTTTTACACTGTAAGGTTTAACACTCAAATCTTTGGTATACGAATCATTCAGATCGGGAGCCATTGTTATCTCAGTCAGGAATTAGTGGCAAGTGGGATGGTAGCTCTGAATAAAATCACGAATAGTTCTTTCAATATTGGCATTTATTGAAATCAGCCAATCTACCAAATCAGGGTATTGATTTGCTGGTTTCACAAGATACCTAACTTTATCTCGGCATACTGTAAGTTCAGCATATGGAGTGACATAGAATTCGCATGGATTATCTATATTTTCAATAGTAACGATAAATAATTGGCGCTTTACATCATTTCGAAAACTTAAACGCCTAACAGAAAATTTTTTCTGTGATTGTTCATCAAAGAAAGAATCAATAACTTCTGTCGAGTGGCTAATAGTCTGTACAGATCTGGTATGTTCAGTTCTCATATAGCCCCCTAACGTTATGAAATTAAAAGAATAGGTAGTTTACATTTATCTTATTGATAAATATTCCTTGCGGTAATATTAGACCGTTTGAACCTAGTGTTCAACACAGTAAACTGTATTTATTTTGTTTCGTTGATGATTAAAATGTATCAACCTGTTTCAATTTTCAGCCCTCCGTGGCCTGAATTCATCGTCAGTGAGTCAATAACCCAACACTTCCCCACGGCAAGTAAGAGTTTCAGTTACCCACAATTAACATTGAATTAACTCATTTATAAATATGTAAGAATGGATATTGTTTCAATTTGAAATATATTCTTTATCACACGCCTATAAATTAGCTCTCTTTCCATGTCACAGATTAAGCTATTTCTGATCAACGGATTGGTGGAAATTGTTTAGTATGGCGGACTATACAAAAGTGCATGAATGATATGATGTGCGGTTTAGATAGGATTGAAGAACCCCCTATCAAAGATAGGTAAAACCGAATTGACCCATACATATTACCAAGCAATACTTTAAATTGAGTTTTGGATTTCGTTGATTAACTAGGTGTGAATATGGCAACAATTGAACTTCAATTGTCTCCCAAAATAATTGAGTGGATAGCTAATAAACAAGGTGTCTCCACGCAACACCTTGCGGAGGAATTCACACCTAAAAAACCACAAAAATTTCTCTCCGGAATCGTTAGCAAAACAATTGCTGAAAAACTGGCCAAGCATGCGGGAATACCTTTTGGATATCTGTTTCTTGAAACACCTCCAGTGATGGAACCAATTGAGGTGCCTGATTTTAGGAGGTCTCTTAACTACGCTGAATTATCTAAAAACTTTACTGATACATATAAAGATATACTATTCAAGATAGAGTGGTACAAAGACTATTTGCAAGATGTAGGGGCAGATGTTGCTCTGCCGTTTGTTAGTAAGTATACCATTCATGATAATACCGATACCGTTAGTGATGATATAGTCAAGACTATAAAATTTGATATACAAAAAATTATAAGAAAAGTAAGAAATGATAGCTATTTTAGCGTGGTGAGTAAATTAGTAGAAGACTCTGGAATATTAGTTTTTAAAAATGGAGTTGTAGGGAATAGCACAAGAAGAAAACTAAATATTGAGGAATTTAGAGGTTTCTCTGTTGTTGACAGCATTGCTCCTGCGGTATTTATTAATGGAGCAGATTCTTTTTCTGCTCAAGTGTTTACGTTGTTCCATGAGGTTGCACATATATGGATAGGTCAAGGTGGCGTTTCTGATTGGGATTATGAAAATAAAATTGAGGCATTCTGCAATAAAGTAGCAGCCAACATATTAATGCCAACCAACCTATTTATTCATCAGTGGAATAATGAAAAAGAAAACTTTAATGATGTTACTTATGTAAATAAGTATGTAGCCAAGTTTTTCCGAATCAGTGAATATGCTTGTGCAATAAAAGCTAAAGATCTAAAGCTGATATCCAATGAGGCCTTCTCTCAAATCAAAAAGGAATGCATCAGTAGAGCTGACTTGAACCAGAAAAGCAGCAATGGGGGATCTTCTTATAATACAATACCTTACAGAAACAGCAATAAGGTAACAGATGCCGTTTTATATCAAACCATGAGTCAAAAATTACCTCTTAGAGAAGCTGGCCGTGTACTAAATATTAGCGCTGATACTGTTATTGAGTTATATAAAAAAAGGACGTCTAGATAATGAATTCGGAACGCTTCCTAATTGATAGCAACGTTTTTATAGAAGCTAAATATTTTCACTATAACTTTAATTATTGCAAAAAGTTCTGGGATCTAATTCTAGATTTGCATCAGAAAGGAATAGTTTTTTCTATAAAGGCTGTAAGGAATGAACTTATCAAAAAAGAGGACGCCTTGTGTAATTGGGTTAAAACAGAAGTACCGGACAGCTTTTTTGAAGATGAGAACAAATCTTTCAGCAGCTATGCTCAATTAATGAACTGGTCTCGAAATCTTAATGTTCATGATAAAGCAAAAGCAGATTTTGCGGATATTAATAAAGCGGATGCATTTTTGATTGCTCATGCAATGACAAATAGTATGGCAGTTATTACTCATGAAAAAGAACAGCCTGGAGCAAAAAAAAGAATTCTTATTCCGAATGCAGCGAAAGCAAATGGTGTGAAAACGCTAACTATATTCGAATTCCTTACTCTGTACTCAGGACAAAATTTTTCTATTAAATTTTAACCCCAGCCCTCCCCCGCGAGGGCTTTTTTGTCACACTAACTCACCCCTCACTTCGGCGGTTCGGGCCATGCGATATCGGGGGCAGTGGAACAGTCTACCCGGTTGAGCAGGACACGGTATTTTTTCCATGTAAGAAGAGCCGCTTTTTCTTCGGCGGTTGCCATATTGAGTTCAACGGCGTCCTGCCAGATATCAATTTTTTCTTTGGCTGTACTCAGCAATTGCCGTTTTTTATATTCTGCTTGCTGCACTTTGTGTGCCTGTTGTGCGACAGTATCTGTCACCCATTGTTTACCATCCCATTTATCGAAGGGGGTGACGGGTGCGTCTGGGGTTGTATCTGGCGGATAATCACCCAGTACTTTAATCACCCAGACTTCTCTCGTTTTAGTGTTATATACCGTTTCCCCCCGGTGGTCAGCGACATATTCCCACGCGGATAAATCAGCCGTTCGGCAAATCGCATAACCGGCCTTACTTTCACCGGGGGCATCAATACAAGAATGCGCCGGAAGCCCAACACCGACAGGTAAATACTCGACAGAGGTAGAAAAATATTCACGCGTTTTGTCACTGTAATTAAATACGGTGACATTACCGGCCACAACGGCGTTGAATTCGCTATTCAATTTTGCCTGAGTCACTATACCGCCCTCACAATGTAGTTAAATGCAATGTTACGGGGCCGGGTTTCGTCCCCCCCGGAGTTATTAGTTGGGATAGTTTTTATGTCGGTCAAATAACCGCCTGCATCCGCACCAACAGGGTACACCCCACCTGTATAGTCATTTGCATTTGAAGCCCATGTTTGACTAAAAAAATGACTATGCGCCTTAAGCGAATCGCCTTGTGATGAAAGAAGCGCTCGCCCAGCATCAACTTCCTTACTGTCATCACTCCACCCACGAATAAATTCCCCTCTCAAGTCAGGTAATCTTAATGAGGGATACACCTTTTCCAGTTCTGGATATTGCCCTGCCGTGAATGTCGAACCGTTGCATTTCAACCATCCAGCCGGAGGAATTGCCAAGGGCCACGGAATGGGCACACCAATGGGTAATGCTGAACCTTCTGTTGTCGTCAGTGCATCAGCAGCTCCGGCATTGCGTAAAAATCCATTTTTATCTGTCGAGGTATTTCTGTCCGTCCATAATTCATAAACATAAGGCTGATATAGGTCATAACCGCCGACAACTTTAACACCCTGACCATTCACTCCGGCTGATATCGCAGTATACGTGTTGAGGGTTTTGCCATACAGAATGGCACTGTATCGGTGGCTCAGGCTGGTTGTGTAATCGCGATTCATAAAAACACTGGTGGGCGTGTTTTTATTTCTGAAATAGTCTTTGAATGCGGCTTCTTCCAGATTCACTTCACCATCGCTTAATCCAAGATTTTTCAAAAAAGCCCTCTTATCCGGGATATCCGCCCCGTTCTGCGCTTTGTCGAGGCGGCGGTTGGCGTTGTCGTTGGCATTAACCGCATTTTGATTTGCGGTGTTGGCATTGGTGAGCGCATTTTCGGCTTCTTTCAATGCCTGATTTGCAGTAGCAGAGACCTGCCGTACCGCTTTCGGTGTCGCCGCCATATTCTCTGCATGGCTATCTGTGGCATTACTCAACTTCGTAATGCCGGCTGTGGTAAGTGATGCAGCGGGGACATTAGCGTTAACCGTTTCCCTTATCGCATCGAGTAACCCGGCCTGTAGCGTCTGTAAGTTGCCATCGTCTAACACGTCTTTACCTGTCGTTTCCACAATAAACTGTGCGACAGTGGCTGCAATGACGGACGCCTGCCGCCAGACCTTATTCAGTTCCTGTGATTTCGCTACACCCGAATTGAATCCGTTAGTACGGGAAGCCAGTTTGCTGTACTCGTCGTTGGTTAAGACGTTTGCCCCGTCTGCAATGCCAAAAGGCAGAAATTCGTTTTTTGCCATAGTGTCCTCATAATCTGACGGCCCATCCGCCGGTATCAAAACCCGCGATCACGTCATGTTGAATGTCAAAGCCAAACAGCCCACAATGGGCTGAATTAATGTAATTATTTACGCGTACCGCTTCCGGCTTGATATTCAGGTAGCCTTGCCGGATAACGGCTTTAATAACTTCCGGAATAACACCCCCGGTCATAAACACATCCATTGTCATATTCTGGTTATCCACGAAAAACAACGTGGTCTTGCTGTCCGGTAATATCCGCTGATAGATGCTTTCCAGCATTTCACCGGAACCGTCCCAGTGATTGGCTTCAATTTTCACCCGCAGCAAGGTGCGGTAAGTTTCATCATCCAGTTCAGTAAAACCGCTGTCACTGTCATATTTTCGTTTCCAGCTTCCCTGATCGAACCCCACTGCCTCGGTATCCAGCGAAAAATACACACCGACAATCGGGGTCTTCACATAACGCGACAGACCTATCCATTCCCCGACTGCATCCAGTTGTACACCGACAGCCTTGTCCAGCGAGAACGCTTCGTTAAGTTGCAGGGTGGACTGGGTAATGTCTGACATTAAACGGGTGATGAGATTAACGTGGGCGACGAATTTAGGTGAATCGCGGTGTTGCGGGGTGATGAGTTTTAAGTAATCTCTCATGTTATCACCAGTTTGATACTTTCCGGTCGGCAGGTCACGGCCTCATTGAAACGGGTTTTCAGGTTACCGGTGACCGCGCTTTCCGCCGTGCGCCCGATTTTGATGTCTGTAATATCGTAGGTCTTGCCTTCTTCATCACCGGATAAGTTAGCCGGCGTAAACAACCTGGTCAGATAAACACTGTCCCCGATATGTATCGCGTTAATGTGATCGGCTACGGCTGTTTTAATCCGGTCACCGACCAGTGTGGTGTAACCGTCAAAAGGTATAAGATGAATTTCAATAAAAACAGCCACGTCTGCCGGACGGGAAAAGCGTATCGGGTGGGGGATTTGGTGGCGGTCAGCCACTTTAATCACCGTATCCCCGAACGTGCCACCGCCTGGCGTTTTCTTCAGGGCTATAGTCCTGGCAATCGTCGTCGCATCCCCCCCATCCACAATGAGCGCGATAGCGTGGCCGGGTATGCCGTACTCATTAGTCTGCCCGGTGTCATTTTCAAAACCCCTTAAGCGGGAAACACCGGGTATCAGGCTAATCGCCCCTAACATCCCATCCAGTACGGTACGCGAGGGCAGCGCCACCGATTTACGCTGACGTATTCGCAAGTCTGCATCGGTTTCAATGGTGCGGCCAGGTGTCGCCACGGAATGGTTGGTTACTTTCTGCCAGCCTCGTGTGGGCGTCCCTATCTCAGCAATATCCCCAATGGCGGCAGTAATTGATCCCTGAGTTTGACAGGTCGCGGTGACCGTCACGGTGCCGTGGGTGCCGACAGTGACTATATCCGGCAGTCGCCATGAATACCCCTGCACATCGCGTACCATACCATTTTTGATGACCGTACCGACCTGACCGATAAGTTCCACATCACAGGTTGACCGGGTTGAACTGTGCCGCGACATACCATTAATGGCGACATTGTTTGAGAGTGCCGCACCTGTCGCTGTTGAGGGACTGAACGAATTATAAGTGGCAATAACCGTATTGTTTGCATCATGGATAGCCTGCGCGTAAATTGCCAGCATCTGCCCGTCTTTACTGTCCGGATCAAGGTACGCATCCTCACCGTAAATCTGGCGAAAATAGCCTGTCAGCCGTTCTAATATGGCCGGGTAATCAGGCGCAGTGATGCCGCTCGCGGTAATTCTGGCCGCAAGCCCTAACGTATCGAAATTAAGCATAAGTTACCGCTCGCTGGTGACTGTGGTTCTGCCGTAACGGGTGTTAAGCGTGGCTGTAAGAGTGATTTTCCGGGTAGTGGGGTGACGCAGGGCCTCCAGAGTGATAATTTCTGTCACGCCCTCAGTACCCAGAATACGCTCCTGAAGCGCCAGTGCACTGGTGTAATTTTTCGCTAACACGGCCTCCCGGTAAGGTGTGCCTTCTTCCACATCCAAAAACCAGTCCCCGCGCCATAAATTCAGCCGGGTTTTAACGGCCTGTGCGACGGCTTCCGGGGAATCAATCAGAAACGTGTTATCGCCCTGACCGAAGCTGTAATCGCCGTCTATATCTTCCCGCCGATATCGCATTATTGCGGCCCTCCTGTGGTGTCACCGCCTGATTTAACGCCGCCGTGCGTGTGGCTCATCAGGCTGATACCGCCTGCGGTAACATCGTTTCTGACTTTTACCGGGCCATTCATCGTCGCTTCACCCCCATTAGATCCCATGCCTTGTGACAGATTGCCGTTAATGATCACATTGCCATTTAACACAATGGTCGGTGAAGTGATCTCCGTGCCTTTGTTAGCGGTGGCGGTCAGTTTGCCGGGGGTTTTGACCGTGATGTTATGGTTATCAGGGTTCAGTTCAATAAATGCCGCGCCATCATCCGTACGCAATTGAGCAGACTGAGTACTGATATTACTGATTCTCTGCGCCTGAGACTGCGGGCCAACAATGGCAAAGCCATCAGATAAGTGATGCTGGCGCGGGTCTACGGGTTCCTGTATCCCGCCGTTCTGCCACCAGTAATCAATGCAGCGGTCCGCAAACACCACCAGGCACTCATCACCCGGCTTAATTGGAAATGTCAGCGTCACCCCGCCACCGCGAGGAAAGATTACCGGGACATCCACCAGCAACGGTAATGCCACTGACTCGGTATTTCCTTCACTGTCAGTCACTTTCCAGCGTATCGCGGGTTGTGCTGTCACGGTCACGGCATCGGGATCGAATGACTGGATAATGCAGGGAATAGAGACATATAACCCTGAACTGACCGACTCTTGCATCAGTAAGAACGGCGTCTCAGGGTGATTCATACGTTCAAAATGAGTGATCATTATCGGGTATCCGTAGCTAGTGCTGCCTGAGTCATAAGTGTTTGGTCTGATTTAGCGACGCAAATTAAATCCATGTAGTACGCCTTCTCGCGGGTATCGCCGAAGTAGCTGACGTTTATCACGACATAATCGCCATCAGTATCAAAGGCGGCGGGGATCTCGTTAGGGGCGTTACTCGATGCGATAGCACCCGTAGACTTCCCTGTTTCATTAATCGAATTATTATCCAGCCGGATTAAAGTACCCGGACGGATCTTCGGATTAATCAGGCACTTCAAATTAATCCCCGCGCCAATCGTCTGTTCGGGCATCCCGATTAGCCCGGTATTGTGATTCAACACCACCGCCTCGGTGAGATAGACTCTCTTCGGGATAACGTGACACTGACCGTCCTCATAACGCCATTCGGCATTATTCTGTTTGGCGAAAATATTCATTTCGTCGCGGTGCATACCGAAAATAACCTTACCCCGTGGCGCTACGTTCAACTGAAATTCCGGGCGCATCCCAAACGTAATGCCGTACTTTTCAATATCCCGCATCAATAGCCTGTCTATATCCTGCTGCGTATAACCCGCCGATATGGTGATATTAACCGTCGCATTATTGTATGCCTGATCGCCATCCCCGGCCTGTATCACTACATAGGTATCGGTCGGGCTGTCACGTCCGGTATAGGTGTACTGGATTTGCCCGGAAAATATCTGGCCTGAGTTGTCTTTGTACCCGGCTGAGAACTGAATAATCTTGTACTCGTTCTTGCGGATCTTGTTGCGTGTTTCATCGTTCAGGTTATAGATTTTGAAGATACCGGTTGCCGGGTAGGCAAAAGAGGGGCGGGTAATATTGAATTTAATTTTCAGTTCCGAGAGGTCAAGGCCTTCCCCTTTCTCATCCGCCACAATCAGCTTGCACTCGCGAAGCCATTGTTTTGACATAGTGACTCCGTATAAAAGAAAAAACCGCACTAGGCGGTATATAAAGAAGATATTTTCACGTCACTACAACTTCAATTTGAGATAAAATATAGCCTATTGTTCTTGCCTAATGCTTCCGCGTTCATCTCATTTTGTTGTAACTATTTGCACAAAATAGGCTTACTTATCGGTTTTCCGGGTTTTTCTGGGGAACCATTAGGGAAAAATAGAAAATTTTGTTTGATTACTCGTCCTGTCGTTCCAGAATGAAACAAACGTACTATTTCTTTTGTCCCTTTATATCCATATACAAAAAAAGAATCGACATCACCGTTGTCGTTTATCTTATGGCTAATAGTGGCGATATTCGTAGGGATATTATTAACTCTAACTTCTTCAACTAGCCCGTTATTATCGACAATCTGAATAAAGTCACTTCCGCAAACCAGAGTTTGAGTGCCAGCCTTTGACGCAAGGGGCATTAAAAGAAATAAAACAGTTAATAATCTTTTCATTATAACCCCATTGATTACCTGTTAAGATGAAATAAAGTATAGCTTGTCGTTTATACCTAACTCTTCCCTGTTTGTCTCATTTTTTGGATTATCACTGTAAAAAATTAATGAACCGTTAAAACCTAAATAGCGGTGCTGTTCCAGAATATCCACGCCGAAAACTAGCGGCAACCCTGATACAATCGGCTCGCTATTTGGGTGCATAATATCTAACACCCATCCGGCACAATTCCGCCACTGTAACCGCATCCGGTAATTGATGCCGCCCAGTTGGATATCGAATTGTTGATTTTCAGCGCGTAAAGGTATCTCAACAAGATTCATTGGCTTCCTCCCAACCAGTCGCCCAGTTTTTCGAACTTATCTTTGAACCATTGCCCGCCACCGCCTGTACTTTTATCTAACTTAACTGCAATGCTCTCTTTTTGTTTTGGTACGACTGGCGTCTTGGTCCCTTTATCAGCAACCGGACCAGTATCGAGAGGGGATTTCATTCGCTCCGGTGGAGGGGTAACACCTTTGACCGTTTTCGTTTCAACAATAATCACTTCACGCAGTGTCAGCGTGACCATCAGAACGTTCTCAGAGGTTTTATCCGTGGTGACTTCTATGGCACGGATCAGCATATTTTTATACTGGCGCTTCCCTGTGGTGACGTTGAACGGCTGCTTTGAGGCTTTCAATGCTAGTAACTGCTGATAAACGGCTTTGGGGCTTGAACCAAGTGAACCACTTTCACCCAGATCAAATATGTCAATCAGCGAGCCGCCACCCGCAAAGCCCAGTTCCATTGTTACCTCTGACGGCTTGTCATACGCATGATCACTGATAGCGGCTCCTCGTTGTACCGGGTGCTCGGTAATTTCAGCAGTATCCTGGTGCTTTTCTGAAATCACCACACTGGGAACTATCATTCCAATTTTTCTCGTCCCCTGAGAAAATAACATTGATAAAATATCCATCAGCCCACCTTCGTTTGCAGATTGCGTACCAGTATGGCGTTACTGCGCTGTACCGTTTCGCCCGTTAACGCCGCCGCTTCATACGGTGACTGAACCCCGGTGACATGAATATTGTAAGTGGGGGCAATCGTTGTTTGGTTCTGTGCCAGTGATTGTGCCGCCCGCAGATATTCCGGTGTATAACTGGTATGACTCAGCATGTTTTGGATATTGGGCATGGCGTTCTCAAACATGCTCAGATCGAAATCAATCCCTTTATTACCGGGTTTAGGTGCTCTTGCCATGTGACCTTTAACACGAGGCAGGAAGTTTCGAGTTTCCTCCGGTAAGTTATTGATGCCCTTTTCAAGCACATACTTGATCCCCCAATTATACCCCGCCAGTGCCTTATCCAAGTTGCCATTAGTCTGTTTCAAGAGGTTGCTGAGCATTCTGGCTGCGGCTTCCGCAGATTTATACGGGTTGAAAACATCATTCCCTATTAACCCATACTGTTTAGCTGTACCCGGCATAAATTGGAACATACCCAGAGCTATACCTGATGCGGTTGGTTTACCTCTCGCATTAGGATTGCCTGACGATTCAGTCATAGCAACACCGTGCAGTAGCCCCGGAGGTAAGCCATGCTTCTTCTCCAACATAGCAAAGTGCCCTGCCATTGATTCAAGCAATGGCGTTCCTTTGTTTTTCTCTGTTCCGTCAGATGCCTGCTTCTCTTCTTTGGGTTTATTTCGATTATCAATCCATTTACCGTCAACCCATTTGGCATCGCCTTTACCCATTAATGCATTGCCAAAATCAGACCATGTTTGCGCTGTTCGGGCACGCTGGAACCAATCAAAGTCACCCAACAACCAGTTAAGCGCGGAATCTATGTATTCTTCACTCTCATAAGCGACGCCAGCGGCAACCCCAACAGCACCTGCCTTCCCAATCATTCCCCCGCCGGGAAGTTTTATATTTTTTGCAGCCCTGCCGACTTTACCCAATGTACCCAGAATACTTGTTAACCATTTACCCGCCAGGAATAGAGCAAATCCCCAGAAGACATTTTCCCAACCGCCGACTGCATCCTTGATTTGCAGCACCCAGTCTTTCATTTGCTTAATGCCTTCCCCAATTTGCTTAAGTGTGCCTTCCCATTTGCTCCAGTCGATAAGACTTTTACCGCCATCTTTCCATGTCTGGTAATCGTCATACAACAGGAACAGGGCCGCCAGCAATGCCGTGATAATGCCAATCGGTGAGGTCAGAAATCCTTTGTTAAGCGCCCACCATGCGGCGGCAATCGCCCCGAATGCTTTAATCAGTGTCTTGCTTTCACTGTCCAGCTTGCCCCACCAGCCAATAATGTCTTGTATCCCCTGTGCGCCGCGATAGACCATTTGCCCCAGAATGTCCGCCATCGTGAGAATAGCCTCTGCCACCGACATAATGACTTTTTCAATAATGGGCCAGTTCTTGAGTATCAGGTTGGTCAGCTTTTCCATGCTGGGTGTTAGAACACGCGATAATTCCCCGCCGATTTTATCTTTACCCATTCCCATGACCGACTTTAACCGGTAAAACTGGGTCATAAAATCGTTGGCGTGTTTCGCTGCCATTGTCGGGTCAAAACCCATCGTGCGCATGATTTGACGGTAATCCGCCGCATAGCTTCCCATCCCACGGCGCATGGCGAGCATCGTATTCTCATCAATACCCAACATACTGGCGTACTGATTGGCCCGATAGCTTGGCATCCCGGACAACCGTTCGCCCACCAGCGCGACTAAAGAGGCGGTATCACGAAGCTGTCCGTTGGTATCACGGGTCTGGATACCCATATTACGCAGGAAGCCTTCACCGCCCGGATTGTTACGTAAGAACCGGGCTACATTCTCCAGAGAAGCGTTCAGCCCCTCGACCGTCCCCCCTGCCTGTGTCACGGCATAACCTAACGTCTTGATTTGTTCCGCTGCACCGCCTGTGCGTTGTGCCTGCCAGTAAAGCTTATCCAGATTGGCCGCCACCTGCGCCGTAAAGCCCACGACTGCCAGTGCCGCACTTTCCACGGCAGCACCCAGTTTTAAAGCATTGGCGGTAACCCCGGACAGCACCGCACTGAATTTTTTTGAGTCAGATTCTTTGACATCAAAACCGAGTGAGATCAAAAATTCTTTAATCACTTCTGCGTTAGTGTTGCTCATCTCTCCACCGTGCTATCAGGGCCTCATTTTCAGCGTCTACATCCAGCGCATCATTCATCAGGGCGATATCGGCCAGATCGATATCCCCGTTCTTTAATGACTGAAAAGTACACATACCGTGGCGAACCGGACGCATCAGGTAATAGCGTCCGTCAGGAAGGGTTTCTAAATCGAGACTGGGTTGTCCGGGAATGACGCTTCGCTCTCTGGCAGAACGGGAAAAAAATTCCCCAGTGCATCCTTAATCACCTGACCGACGATTCGCAGTAATTCCATGCCGTTGATGTCATCAAACATCAGTTGCCCGCCTGCATAGACGGCTGACCAGACACCCCCGGCTTCCCGGCTCACGACCGAGAGACAGATATCGTTAATCTCATAGCGGGACTCTTTCCCCAGTGAGCGGATACCCCCCACCAGCGGCGTGATCAGATCGGCCATATCCTCCAGCGAGAAGATGGGTTTGCCGTCTTCATCCACACCGGAAGGTTTCAGGTTTTCCCAGATGCCTTTTAGTGCCGGCACCACCGGGATTAATGCCACCGCTAAATCCTGTTGCTGAAAGGCGTTTAGTTTACCCGCGCGGTATTTTTTACCGCTGATTTCGAATTCCATATTATCCCCTGTTAAAATGTACCCAAGATGGTATCGATTTTGCCGCAGTCAAATACCCAACTGTGCGTGTTACCGACTTTGGCGTTGGAAATATCCGGTATTTTCTGGAACGCAACAGAACGTGCGGCGATGGTGTCCCCAGAGACTTTGTTACGAATCAGTATCGCGTTATTGCCCCATGTGGCTGACGAGAACTGCTGCGCGTTATACATCATCATCAGTCTGGCATTGGCGGGTGATGTTTTCAGTAAGGTTACGGTAATCGTGCCCCCTTTGCCTGCATGTAAAGAGTGCATCACTTCACCGTCTGCACCAATGGTCATGGTGTTTTTGGCTTCAATCATCGCCACCACGATCCCCTCTTCTGAGGTCGCCGCACCATTCCCCAGATCGACCGAACCCCCGACTCCGGTTATCGTGGCGGACACGTCGATAAATGAATAAGTATTCGCCATGTTATTACCTGTTTACGTTAATAATGACATCAGCGAAGTGCACCGCACCCGCCAGTTTGATAGCGCATTGAATCACCGGGGCTTTACGTTTTTCGCGTTCGGCCTGTACCTGTTCCGCAATTGGCTGCGCGTAGGTGTAATAGCCTTTGGTCAGCATCTCGCCGCGATTCAGTGCCCCGAAGCTGTCGCCGCCCCAGACCCCCGGCGCAATCAGACCGTTAGTGACTCCCTGCGACAAAGATTGTTCGACGTTCACCAGCAGTTGGGTCACGCCCTCATCGGTCTGGGGAATTTTGGTGGTACTGGTGTACATCAGGTTATACAGGTTGGTCTGGACATAGTTTTGTAACCAGTCCAGCCCGTGACGCTCGTCAATGAACGTGCCATTTGCCATCACCCCCTCCTGCACAATCGCGGTGTCGTTGTTGTAATGGACAAAGACGTTACCGTTTTTGGTTTTCAGTGCATTGGCCTGTGTTGCTGTCAGCAGTTCAGCCCGGATCGCCGGTTCCTGTTTAAATTTTAGGGTGATAGTGGTGTTATTGCCCTGAAAGTTGACCGTAAACAGGCGGCCAAACAGAGACGCAACTTGAATGCCGAATGATTTCATGTAGGCACTGTCGCCAGTGCGGATAGCATGGTTCAGCACCTGACGTTTCAGGCCCTTATCGCCTGTGGGTTTAAAGCCCGGACAGATGATTTCCGCATCCGCAATAATGTAACGACGGTAAGCGGCATCACCAGTGACTTTCCGGTCTTCCTCTTCGTCTTCATCCCCTGTTTGTTTATCAGGGTCATCAGTATTGCTATCGCCCGTTTTACTGCCCAAAGCCTCAACCTTAGCAATTAGCGCCTTGCCCCATTCCGGGATATCGTCATCGCCCGTGGCTTTCTCCGGCTCTTTCGGGGTATCGTCGGTAGTTGTCCGCTCAGCCGTGGGTAATGCTGTAGCCTGTGCGGGCGTATTCATATTGATAGTGACGCCCGGAATCGACGCCATGCCATCAGAGGGCAACTCCGGGGCGTTGTCAGCCAGTTGTGCCAATGTATTACTATCATTGGTTTTCAGGGCATTCACGACTTGCTTTAGCCAGTCTTTCATACTCGTTTTACCTTTCTTAGTGGTGGGGGCTGAATCCCCGATTGAACAACGGGAACCCGCACGCCCTTTATCAACAATAGCGAGGTGGTTTCCGGTGATATGATATTGTTTACCCTTGCCGGGTGAGATTTGTTTGTACTGGGCATCATAGCCACAACTGACCTCAGTGATACCTGCCTTGACTGCATCAATGGCTTCCTGACGTTTAATCAGGGCATCCGCTATCAGTAAATCCGCCTTATCGCCCGTACCTCGCCGGACGTTCTGGATATGACCATGGGCCAGTGCTGAGAAGTTGGACGGGTTGACGAACACAATATTTTTGTCTGCGTCCTCTGGGTGTCCCAGTGTGACCGCGACCCCCTCAAAAGAGGCCATCGTTGCCGGTGAGAACACTTCATCTTCGGTGCGGTAAACGGTGACCAGTCCATCAAAGCCCCCTTCAAGGCCGATTTCTTCCGGCAAATAGGTTTGTGCCCCTGTACGTGCAATGGGGACGTCCTTACAGAGCAGTGAGCCATCCGCCATCTCATAGCGGGTTTCGCCCAGTTGCGTAGTGAAAAAGTATTTCATGCTATGTTCTCGGTGCGGGTACGTGAACTTCCGGCCAGCATTTGCAGTTAGGCAAACAGCCCGCATGTCCTGTCATGCCGTCCAGCGTGGGCGGATCTTCCCATCGCACAAATTTATCGCGCATCTTCTTGTGTGATGGTCGGGTGCCTGCGCCTTCAATGCGCCACCAATACCCTTCGGAACCGATGGATAGCGCTCTTGCCTGCGTTAATGCGCCCGTGGCTCTGCCGATTTCGGTACGGGCGATCATGCGTGCCCGTCCGGCTGCTACCACGCCGGATTGCATAATCATCTGGTAGAGGGCGGCGGGTCGCTCACCATTGATCACCGCCTGAATGGCGCGAGTCTGAATATCCCTGACCCGTTCAGCCGCTTCCAGCGGTAACGACTTCATGAGTTGAATCTGACGATAGACAATATCCTGTGCCACCTGACCGATCGGGGTGTTGCCGACCACATCACGTAATCCTGCGGAAATGGCATTAGAAACTGAGCGCCATTGGTCCCACTCTTCCCTTTCGACCTGCAAGAACATCTTATTCCCGACTAAATACGCCCAGTCATCAAGGGCCTGTGAATACTCAATCAGACGCCCGATTATCTGGTCAGCGCTGGCCTGTGAACCATCGTAAGAGTCCTTGACCAGATTGTTTATCTGGCCGGCTATCGCCAACAGGCTGTTGTGATACTTCATTTCCGAGTGGCGGCGCTGTGCCGGTTTCAGATTCAAACTCCGCATACTGCGTTTTTGCTTCCTCGATATCCTCATCAGTGATTGATCCTCCTATGCCGATGATATCCGCCAGATTACGTAAATCTGACATGGCGGCATGTATCGGCAATATTTGTCTGTCCACCAGTGTACCGATGGCAGTAGCAACGTTGTTTGCCATTGTGGAGCGGTCAGTATCTGACATCTCCCACAGCTTGTTAAATTCGAAGGTGAAGTCATCCGGCAACGGTTCGCCAAACAGTGAACGGTGGGAAATATCCAGCAACCAGCGAAGAGGGCGACGCAATCTCCGCTCCTGCAAGGTATTCACCCGGCTGTAGTAGTTCTCCAAGTCGCCATCGCCGGTACTGAACCCAGACGGGGACTGTCCAAACAATCTCACTAATGGAATACCCGTTGCTCCAGAGACCTGTTCGGCAAAGCGCAGAATGACATCCGCAATACCTGCGAATGAATAGCTGTGAGTCTGGAATTCGTCCTCTTCATCCATGATGGTCATGCCTTCGATGGTCTGGAATTCCCGTATCATATCAATATGTCTCATCAGGCCATCTTCCAGTGTGCCGCCTGTGGCGAGGATTGTACGTAATCCCTTAATACTGTAGGTACGCAAGTGAGCCTTGTGTATCAACTGGGTTGTGCCTACCGTGGCAGTATCAAATGCTTGTATGCGCTCATAGATCCGTTCAACAACTGACATTCCCCAACCATTCTCGGTTCTCGCCTGTTGCCGAGGTAAGGTTTCCCCCTCCATACGAATGATGCGGGAGTAATGGATTTGCCACTGTGGTAGCCCTTGCTGGTCACCGATCACGGTATAAAACTTGGGCTTACCAAAATAAGGCCCGTACTCATCAATCAGGTCATTGTATGAAGGGGTTACTGTCCAGCGGTCGAGGCACATCACGCCTTTGAACTGGCCTTCCTTGATGGTTTCCAGGTTGAGCGGTGTTGCCATGTCCTGACCATCAATCATCAGCACCAGCAAGGCACCCCCGTAAAGCCGGGACCATTTCAGGGTGTTATTGAGTTCATCCCACAGACCGATATCTTCCCACAGGGTTTCAAGTTGCCCTTTGGCATCCGGTTTCATGCGGGAACTGATCGTAATCCCCTTGCGGGTCATATCATCCGCCATCGCATCCACCGCCGCCCCCACAAGAAAGGAACTGCGATAAGCAAACTCAATTTGTGTTCGGTTGCGGGAAACGTAGCCCGGTAAATAGGTTCCCCCGGTCTGAATGTTGGGGGTATAGCTCCCCAGTTTGGCAGTAAAGTTATTATACCCGTCAGCATTCCTAACGGGCTTTTGTGCGCCGTTACGGCGTTGTTTACGGGCCATCTCTACCTCATAGATAATTTGTTAAAAACCGGGCCTATTTAACATAATGGCACTTATGCGCACCGCCGATTTTCAACTCAAGCAAAATGTCATCTCAAGCAGGTAAAATCCTTACTCTTCTGCCTGATTTTAGGGTGATTATTTGTGACTGATTTGTTAACAAAATCCCGAAAACTATTTCGAGGGGATTTGGGGGTGAAAGGCTTATTTATCCCTGTTTTCCTATTGCAGCCCAAATACCTAAATCGCCCACACTGGTAATGTAACCATCCAGTGAATAGCGTACCGCATCCCAACAGTGGTTATGCTTATCCAATACCACTGGCAAGACTTCCCCCGTCAGACGATCAGTCTTGTAGGAATACAGCCTGGCTTCTTCCAGCATATGCTTACAGCGTGGGTGAATAATAATTTCCTCAAACCCTTTCAGATAGGTGATGCCATCCTCGACACTGCCGGGCCATTTCGTCGCGCCATCAATCACAAATCCCTGCCTCGACAGATAGCTGATCGTCTCCGGCCGGCTATTATCGCCGTGAATAGGCCACTTACGGGATAGTGGTATGGAGTCGTAGAACTGAGGCAACTCATCCAACTCCACTCCGACCCCGTAGGCCTCATATTCGATATACAGCTTGCGGTCGAGGATAAAGCACCGGATTAACGTACTGGGGTCGTTGGCAAAGCCGAAGTCAGCGCCAAAGAACAATCGGTCAGCCTGCTTCCACAGATCATCCGGGAATATGGCTTCACGGTACTTGCCAGAGAAGATAACCGCCTCACTAATGGATTTAGGCAACCCTAACCAAATATGCTCATAGGCTTCATAATCTACCCGCTTGCAGTACTCCATTTCATGCCGGAGTACATCGGGGAAGAATGAATTGTCGTTGTAATTCACCTTACGGATAATAACGCCACCATCAGGTGGATCGGACTCATGGCGCTTCATTAGCTGATAGGTCGGGTCTTCTTCTTCCCGTGGGTTATAGGATACCCACACTTCCGATTGACTGGCGCGCACGGTGGGACCGAGGATATCCCAACTGTCCTGAGAAACGGTCTGCGCTTCCTCCACCCAACAGATACGGATACCGTGCATCGATTTGATGCTGTTAATGTTGTTACGCAATCCCTTAAAGGTGAAGCGAGTGCCGTTCAGCCCTTCAATCTCATTATTCTTGACCCGGTAGAAATGGGATAAGCCGAGGCTGTATATCTCCGATTCCAGTAAGGCCAGTACCGAATCATTGATGGAGTTCTGGAACTCACGCGCACAGAGAATGGTCATGGGTTCAATCGCACCCAACAATACCAATGCGCGGGCAATCTCAACTGATTTACCCCCGCCACGACCGCCATAAGTCCAGCGCCAGCGTACCGAACCGACTGTTTGGTCATACAGTACACCCGGCACCCAGTCACTACTGAACGCATAGAGGACGCCACTGATTATTGTTGGGTTGTCACCTTTCCCGTGCGCAGTTTATCCATGTACGCAGCCCACGCATCAGGCGGGCAGTTTGCCGGGGTAACAATGCAGACCTTACCGTAACTCAATCCCGCCAGATCAACATTCACCTCAGTTTTGTTAGAAGACATGTCAATGCCAGTCAGTTGTGCAGCGTTCTTGATATTCGGTGCAACCTGTCCGAATTTTTTGGCGCCCAGCGCTGCTTTGGCTGATTTAAAAGAAAGGTCAGCAAGGTCTTTCGCTGTGAAGGACACTAGCAGCGCCGCTTCTTGTCTCAGATCCCGAATACGTCTGCGCACATCCGGTCTGCGCATCAGGACAGCGGCTTGCGCATCAGCCCGGTTAGGTGAATAACCTGCGCAAATGGCCGCCTCTTTCTGCGGCATACCCTGAACGATGTTATGCGCAAACTGTTCATGTTGTTGCTTCAAAACACTGTCGTTTTCTTGCGCTTCTTCCTGCGCAGCTTGCGTATGAGTATTTTGCGCAATATTGGAAGTCTTCTCTGCTTGCGCAGTTTTGCGCACTCCATTTTGCGCAGCGGGTTTTCTTATATATCTACGCGCAGTTGCATATTTTAGTCCCTGCGCTTCACACCACTCTTTAGGAGTGACGCCCGTTTTGGCATGTTCGGCGAGGAACTGGTTTTGTAATGCTCCCCAGTCCGGTTTAGCCATTGTCCTGTTCCTTACTCATTAACATGGAATAGCCCTCCGATAAGAGGGCTATGCGATGGAAACAAAACCACCTCATTTAGCATAATCAACTGCGCTGGTTGATATAATCCCGACAATTTTTGCACGGTGGTTATATAAAATGCTGAAAAAACATTCAGAATGTAACTTATCGTCCAATATTCGCAATTTCCTGTTTACCGCCTCCAATCAACTCGAAACCCATCCGACCGAGGTCATCAATCAACTTTTCGGCTTTATCGAGGGTAACCAAGTCATCTTGTCGTTTTCTTAACCTGCGCCCTGCATCAGAGGAGTCTTCGTCAGATGTCCTTCTTGCCAGAACAAGCATGTCTTGCAGTTGTTGGATAGTAAATCCGAAGCCAGATTTAGCTTCCAGTTCCGTCATGTGGTCGAACACTTGAGCTTGCAGCTCATAGCTGTAACTCATTGCCATCAGACAGGCTTCACGTTTGGGGAATCGATAGCATGGAAGCTCTCGACCAGTGCTATCTTTGTACTGAGCCGAAAATTTGGCTGAGTGTTCTTCCCCTAATACTTTCGGGACTTTCTGCAAAAAATGCTTATGTTGCAATCGAGTGTATTTCTTACAGGGAAACGTTAATCCTTCCGCCTCAGCTTTTGCCTTGCGGTCAGCGTTAATGTAATCCACCATCTCCAGACTGGTCATGGTAGGTGCTTCTGTGACAGGCAAGTTTGTTTTCTTGGTTGTTATTAACGTCATAGGGTTTAGTTCCTTTTAGTGATAAACCTTGCGCTCAGGAATAACCAGCCCAAAGAGGGTTAACCAGACCACTACTGGTATTCCTCAAGGCTTATCCTGAAAGGTTCTTTGGTGTTTATGCTTCGAGCGAGAAGCGGTGAAATTCAGAAATAAAAATGCCACCAGCCGTGTGCGTTGGGTACGCGATGGGAACGGGTGGCAGCATGCGTTATTCCTGTAGCCACTCAGGGAATGGGTACGGGAATAAAAGGCCTGCTTTTAGCCACATCAGGCGAGGTGGTTTCCTGCTTTCCACAGTCAAGGAAAACTGATAAGTTGGTTATTCCACAGTCAAGTGAGGAATGCTATTAATGAGCAAGATTGGTTTTAAGTGTCCTGGCTGCCGTAAGGATCTCGTTGTACGCTCCAGAATCGATATCAAGAAGGTAGACGATATCAACGGCACCAAGTGCTCTTCTTGTGGTAGAACAATTAGTAAAGATGATATTGCTAAACAGGTTGGTGATCTCGTTAAGAATCGACTCAGGGATGCCTTCAAGAAAAACGGTTTTTAGTTCATCTAGTTTTTTATCTAACTCGCTGGTATCAAACTTTATTGATGCCAGTATTGGTGCTTTCATTTCTCCCTCCTGCATTCAGTCTTTATATAATCCTGCAAGTACTTAACCTGTCGCTCGTTCTCCGCCATCATTTCTCTGAGACGGTAATAATCTTGTCGAGCTGATTCGGTAAGTTGTGGGGTTCCTGCATCGCCCACGCTGGAGGAGGTAACGGTTTCAGACACGGGACAGGTGGCTTTGATGCGCAGCTTGCGACGGCCAGCGGCAACATCAGCCCGAAGAGTGTCAATTTCAGTCCTGGCATGGGCGAGTTCCTGTGTGTGCGTTTTGTCGATTTCGTGGAGTTGCTTGATGCGCTCTTGCTGCTTATCTATCGCAATGACCTGTTCGTCATACTGTTGTTTTAACCTGCGGTATTCTTCGGCCTTGTTATGATACTCACTGTAATAGAACCAGAGCAGGCCAGAGACAATCACAAAAGCACTGAGGGTAAAATACTGGCTATTGAGTTTCATCGCTATGAATTTAACCTTACTTGTTCTTCTATCAGGGGGTTGCGATAGTTTTTGTCAAAAATACCTTTTAACGCAGGTTTCCTTTGGTGATAATCCCAACCCATTGAGATAAAAACCGTGTTTGCTCTCTGTAATTCGGTAATGGCTTTAATCTGCCACTCAGTCAGGTAATCCCTGATTGCTTCGCTTTTACCAATGTCATTGGTCTTCTTAAACTTGACTGATTTCATGCCAAGCACGATGTCATTAATCAGGTCGGCTTCATTACTGTAATGAAAATGCTCCGTTTCTTTCCCGTCCTGTTCCCGGCTATTTTTAATAGCATCAGTCATCGGTCGGTATTCAACTCTGGCTCTTTCCCGCTCCAGTTGAATTTGAGATTCTTTTGTTGCCTTTTCACGAAACTTAATGAAACTGTCAACCAAGCGCACTTGTCCATCACGGGCTTTTTCGCCACCAATGAACGGCATAGCAATCAAGAAGCCACGTTCAGTTAACTCATAGCAGGGTAATTCTTTGTTTTGTTTGCTGATATATGAGGAGGGCTTGAAATCAAGCTCTCCTAAATGACTGCTTTCTATCAATCCCCTCACGCTCTGTAAGACGTTTTTATGATCTCTACCAAACTCATTAGCGATAACATCTGTTGTGACTACAGGCTGGCCGTTGGATTTTTTAACTAAAAGTCTCATCTTGCGTCTTTCCTATAGAAATAAGAGCCTGCTGACGTAGAAATATCGCCTCATGAAAGGTCGCCACCTAGCGATATCTCTCAGGCTCTATTTCTATAAGCTCATGATTGGATTTAGCGCACGTCAGTACGCAGATAAAAGAAGCCCCGCATTTGCGAGGCTCAGGATTCAGAGTAAGCTGTAGGCTTTTTCAAACGTTGCCTCAGAATACGGTTGCCTGCCGTTCTCGTGCCGGATAATGGCTTTTGATAGTCCAATCAGCGTCGGTTTATTCACTTCAATCTTTTCGAACTGATCTACATTGAGTGCCTTAGCCACACTGTTAATATAGGCAGTGGTGTTATTTTCCGAGTTTGGGGCGTAGCGGTTGATGATTTTAGAGACGCTGTTGTGCCCGCCTTTATGGTAATTAACCTGAACAAAGTTTTGGTGAAAGCCTAAAACGACTCCGGGGAGGAACAGGCCATGGACAAGTTAGTTGAAATTTTCTGCGATGTCGACGACTTTTGTCGTCTTTTCATGCCCCAGTGGGCGCAGTTTTGTCTCGATAACGGATACCGCCTGCGCCGCAGACAAGGCCGCATGTATCCCAGTGAAATCATGACAATTTTAATCCTCTTTCAGCGGTCGCATTACCGTGATTTTAAAAACTTTTATTTGGAGCATATCTGGCGATACCATCACCGCGACTTCCCCTCCTTGCTCAGTTATACCCGTTTTATCAGCGTTGCCCCGTCCCGGTTTGGTCCCCTTATCCAGTTATCTGACTCGATTAAAAGGGAAACCGACAGGCATTGCTTTTATCGACTCCACGAGTTGCGCGTTTGTCATAACATCCGTATTCCTCGTCATAAGGTCTTTCAGGGCATAGCGCAACGCGGAAAAACCTCAATGGGATGGTTCTATGGGTTCAAATTAT
>NZ_JBBMXE010000002.1:0-335254 GCF_037996745.1 Xenorhabdus siamensis | reverse complement strand
ATAACGACTGGCATCATCCCGATGAACTGGATAAGAACGGCAAACCAAAACAGCCACTCAGCCCAATGATAGTGAATCGTCAAAACTGACATTATGCCAGATGGGAGCCAGCCAGCGTGGAGAAGTCTTGTTGGCACGTTATGACGGTGATTTGGCATTGGATGGCGCTTCGGAAACCGTTCATCACTATGATGGTATTGTCTGGCGTCCGGTCAGTGACCGCGATTTAAAGCGGGAAATGGTGGCAGCCTTTATGGAAGAGAAACTACCGTACTCGCCGCATGGTATTAGCTCTGCCGTAGATGCCCTGAAATTACAGCTTCCCATGATGCAGCAACCAAAGCGCCACTTAATCGGGTTCAGTAATGGCGTGTTTGACCTGAAAGCCTGCCAGTTCCGGCCTCATCGCAAACATGACTGGTTGCTATTGGCGAATGATGTTGCGTTTAATTCCCCTGTTTCTGGGGAAACCCTGCAAGATTATGCGCCTCAGTTCTGGCTCTGGCTCAATCGGGCAACAGCCAACTGTGAGAATAAGTTTGATCGGGTACTGGCGGCACTGTTTATGGTGCTGGCGAACCGTTATGACTGGCAGCTTTTTCTGGAAATCACCGGTGCCGGAGGCAGTGGCAAAAGCATCTTTGCTGAAATTTGTTCAATGCTGGCAGGCAAAGGCAACACTGTTTCTGCCAGTATGGCCGCACTGGAAAACCCACGGGAACGGGCGCTGATTGTGGGATATTCGTTGATTATCCTGCCAGACCAGACCCGCTATGTAGGCGATGGCTCCGGTATCAAGGCCATTACAGGCGGGGATGAAGTCGCTATCGACCCGAAGCATAAGCAACCCTACTCCACTCGTATTCCTGCTGTGGTGTTGGCGGTAAATAATAATGCCATGAGTTTCAGTGATCGCAGTGGGGGTGTGTCACGGCGTCGGGTGATTTTCAACTTTTCCGAAGTCGTGCCAGAAAACGAACGTGATCCACTTCTACGGGAGAAGATTGCAACAGAATTGCCTGTGATTATCCGGCATCTGCTTCATCGGTTCGCTGACCCACAAGCCGCAAGGCGTTTATTGGCAGCGCAACAGAGATCAGAAGAAGCGCTGGATATCAAACGTGGCACTGATCCGCTGGTTGATTTCTGCGGCCACTTGATTGCATCTGATGAAGCTGACGGCCTGTTAATCGGGAATGCGGAGATTGTGCCATTTAATCCTCGTAAGTACCTTTATCACGCCTACCTTGCTTATATGAAAGGCAACAACCTGAATAAACCCATTTCTGTAACCCGTTTTGGCATGGATATGCCGGGCGCACTGGCGGAGTACAGGGAGCATTACCTGCGCAAGAAAAGCAAATGCGGCATTCGTAGCAATCTGAGCCTGAATATTGATACCGCCATTGAGTGGCTGCCAAAACTGACAAGTCATAACCTGGCAGAAGAATAATTTTTTCTTTATTGATGATAATTTTCAAAGAAATATAAAAAAGTGTTCACTACTGTTCACTTTATAATTTAAACCAGATATATCAACACATTATAGGGTGAATAGTTATTTTTAAACTGTTCATAACTCTTCAACCCTGTTCACCTTTTTCAGATTGAAGGTGAACGGTTGGATGAAGAGTAGTGATGAGTTTGATTTCAAGTTATCACCATTTAACAACATGAATTTAAATGAAAATATTAATAGGTGAATAGGGTGAACAGTTTTATCCCTAATTCTTTAATAGGGTGGCTTAGATAAAAAGGCTTTTCTGGCTGGCATAGTGTTTTTCAAAATCTCTGGTTTGTCTGGTTAATGTATTAGCCGGACAAAACAGAGAAGACAAGCGTAGCGCGTCAGTGTGATTTGAATCTGTCGTACTAGGTGAAATTTAAAAGAGGTAATTATCTGATTTTGTTTAGTCAGAGAAGTTAATCACAATTTTCCTGATGTACTTTTATTCTTACTGGAACATATAAATAATTTTATTATATCCTGCACCCTTCTCAATAAACCTAAAATACATAATGGTCATTCTATTACTAAATTATTTTTACTATTCAGGTCGTAACTAAGGATTGATACACCCCAAAATTATGGAGAGTACAAATGAGCAGGGTAATGGATAAAATAAACCAACTACTTGATCGCTCAGGTTTAATATTTACACTGATTACGGAAAATTTACCTGAACAAACTTTCGCAGTTGTCGATTTTTCTCTGTATGAAGCGTTATCAACCCCTTTTCGGCTGGAAGCCACACTGACTTGCCATATTGCTGACATTAATTTTGCCGATGTTTTGGACAGAAATGCCGCTTTTGCCGTGCATCGCAATGGGCGAGTTGAACGGCAACTCACCGGCATGGTGACACATTTTTCACTGCAATCAACCGGACGCCATCTCAGCCACTACCATATCACCATTCAACCTTCTTTATGGCGCGCATCTTTACGGGTCAATAGCCGGATTTTCCAAAATCAGTCCGTGATGGATATTGTAGAAAGCCTGCTCAGAGAAAATGGGGTGCGTAATTTTTTCTTTGCGCTCGGTTACAAGCACCCACCACGAGAATTTTGTGTTCAGTACGATGAAAGCGATCTGGCCTTTATCCAGCGTTTACTGGCTGATGAGGGCATTTTTTACTACTTCACTTTCGATCAGGAACAGCACGAGCAACGCATTGTGTTTCACGACTCCTGCCTGTCTCTTAATCAGGTGATGACCGTCCCCTATCGCCCGGAACCCGATGTGACGGGTGAAACAACCTGTATCCGCCAGTTTAGCTGGTCAGAACGCGTGGGTGTGACCAATATCACGACCAAAGACAGAACGTTTAAAAACCCACGCTGGAACCGAGAATTCTGGTATGAAGGGCGCAATCTTGACAATCAGCGAAGACTGAACAGCTACCATTATTACGATTTTCCCAGCCGCTATAAAGATGATGAGTTAGGACAACGGGCAAGCCAGTATCGTCTGGAATACCTGCGCCGGGACACTCAGCTGGGTAACGGTCAGGGTGACTGTTTCGCCATGTGGCCGGGGCAGTTATTTAACCTGATGGATCACCCCAGAGCGGTTTTTAACGACCAGTGGCAGTTAATTCAGATAACCCACTCAGGTCAACAGCCACAAGCCGATGAAACCCAGTCAGGCGGTGGCGGTACGTGGCTGTCTAACCAATTTACCTTTACCACCCGAAAAAACTCTTACCGGCCTTCCCCCTACCCGAAGCCTCAAATGGCAGGTCCACACATTGCCACGGTTGTGGGGCCAGAGGGCGAAGAAATTTTCTGCGATGAACACGGGCGCGTCCGTATCCAGTTTGACTGGGACCGGTACGGTGAATTTAATGACCGCAGTTCTTGCTGGGTACGGGTCAGTCAGGCGTGGGCAGGGCAATTAATGGGCATGATTGCCATTCCCCGTATTGGTCATGAAGTATTAGTCGATTTTGTCCACGGCGATCCCGACCAGCCGATTATTGTCGGGCGGGCTTATCATGCCAACAATATTCCCCCAAACCGTCTGCCGATGGCGAAAACCCAGATGTCGATCCGTTCTAAAACCCACAAAGGAGAAGGGTTTAACGAATTACGTTTTGAAGATGAGAAAGATCGCGAAGAAGTCTTTATTCATGCTCAGAAAAACCTCGCCATTCAGGTGCGCAATTCACGCGGGGAACGCATTAACTATAACCGGACAACCAGCATCGGGCATGACGATGAATTGGTTATCGCCAATAACCGCAAGGTGACCGTAGAAGGTCAACAGGAGCATAAAACCACGGGCAATTATATTGAGCAGATTGACGGTGACCGCTCATTACAGCTCAAAGGCGATTTGGCTGAAAAAATTCAGGGGGTCGTCAGTGTGGATGCGCAGGGAGATTTGACATTACAAAGTGGCAGTAAGCTGACTTTGCGTGTCGGTGGGAGTTTTGTGGTGCTTCATGCTGGCGGCATCGATATTAAGGGTGCTGCCATTAATCTGAACTCCGGCGGTAGCCCCGGTGATTTATTGGCGCCTGCCAACCCTGCTATTTTGCTCGCGGCAGCCAGTGAAGGTTCAATGTTCGTCGCGCACTGTCCTCTGAAAGATAAGGAGAATCAGCAATGAGTCAGGAAAAACTCTACGCCATTATTGATGGGGCAGCAGAACCGGATTTGTTTTTAGCCTTAGAGCGTTACGATCCGCCTTCTGCCTGCCTTTATGGTGAACCGCTCCAGCCGGAACTGGTTAAAATCGCGCCCTATCTGGTACAGGTTACTGAAGAAGTTAAAATCTGGCTGGAATGCCGCAGAACGCCGTGGGGCATTTTCGTCCACAGCGAAGCCGATATGAAAACCGTGCGGCAACATTTACGCAAATACCTGCAAGTATTGCTACCTAAACAGGAAAAACCCGTTTTTTTTCGTTTTTACGATCCGCGTAATATCTGGGATTTTCTCGGCGTATTAAGTGACTGGGAGTTGCATTGCTTTTTGGGGCCAATTACTCGTGTTACAACACTTTATCTTGAAGAAGAACGCACGGATAACTTTGTTAAGGTGAGAGAACCTTTTCCCGTTGGTGCAACCAGCAAACGAAAAATGCTCGCTATCACAGAAATTCAGCTAGAGAAAATACAGGCCATGTTTACAGGACGGTATATTGAAAAATTAGCCGGATTCATTCCTGACTGGCTGGAAAAGGCTGATTTTGATTTTATCCCTCATATCGACACGGTGGAGTGCGCTCGGCAATTTTTTGACTGGTTTAGCGAAAATGGCATTACGGATGACCGTAATGTTCGTGGGCTGCTCCAACTTTTTATCATCCGGCATTATCTCACCATCGATGACCTGCCAGCAGCGTTATATGCCCAATTAACCGAATACAGCCGGCCAGGGCATATGCGGGCGGAAAGTGTATTAATTCAAGAAATGGGTCAGGTGCCTCTTTAACCAAAACAGGGAACAACAAGATGGGTAATGCAGTTAAAGTGGGTGATATTGGTACAAAGCACGGTAATTGTCCTGCAACCCCCGTTATTGCAGGCGCCAGTACCGTGAAAGTTGACGGAGTCTATCTCGCACGACAAGGTGACGCACTGGCTTCTCATTCGTCACACTCACGGAAGATCGCCGGCGGTTCCGGCTCTGTATTTATTGAAGGAAAACCTGCTGCCAGAACGGGCGATGCTGTTGATTGTGGCGGTATCGTAATTGGCAGTGGCAGTGTGAATATTGGTTAAGGAGAGGAGGTAAAATGACGTCAATAAAGGCCGGCTCTGCAATATGTGATTGTGACAACCCGGATGATTGCACCCACAAAATTAATGTTACATTGGGGGATAAAACGTTTAGTTATGAACAACTGCTTCCCTTCCCAGCTGTACTGTATTATGTGGTTCCTAAGCCCGAAAATGAAACAGATAAGCCTAAACTTCCTATAAAGTTAAGTGCCTTTAGTAAGGGGTGTATTTCTCACAATCCAAACTGCCCAATTGGAAATTTATCTGGTGAGGATGGGATGCCTATAGCGCAATTTTCGCCTAACAAACCGTATACTGGGGAGTTAGTCTATTCAAAGAAAATTGATGATTTTTCCCTCAAGGAAAACAGTCCGCTCGTTATTTTACAACGTTTTTTGAGCAGAGACTTTAGCTCACATATAGAAGAAGAACGTTTTTATATCAGAGCAGACGAGTGCTCAGGAAAACCATTAATAGATAAAAAATACAAACTGGCAGATAAAATTTTAACCTCCACAATAGGTAATAAGGCTATCCTTGGTTCAAACATTCACCTTGTCCTGAATGAAAAACAGGAATTTAACGTTGCCATTGGTGCATCAGAGGAAATTGAAAAGTTTACCGATGAGCAAAGAAGACAACAACAAAAAGAAACCAACAAAAAAAAGGGAATGCGGTATAAAGGATCACAAGGATGGCGAAGAAATACACAGCCTTATGAAGTTCGTAATTCACTAACAATTGAAGGCGAAATCACGGCTGAAAAAGGCACTGAAACACGTAGCTGGTCAAAAGAACTTGAGTTTGAGTTTAAAAAAGGGAAAAAGAAATTAGGCCCAGTCGATACTGCTATCGATAGTATTGGTAAATTCAATGATCTTCTTGCATTTGGGCATGATCAAGATAAGTTTAGGGTTATTAATTTAGATCTTATTAATCCCTTAATTAATATTAGTGGCAGTTATGAACTTGCGCATAATGATAAATATGAACTTTTCTATAAATATAATGCTGATATTACAGCAACACCCTTAGTCGGTTTAGAATTACGTGTTGATGTTATCCAAATATTTGCTGCCTATTTTAAAGTCAATAAAGTTGTGGCTAAAATACGAGAAAAAGGAGAAGAGCTCGAACAAGAAGTCAAGCAAGGTAAAAACGGGGCATTTTATGGTGTACAACTAGATTTAATTCTCAGTGGTGATTTGAGTGTTATGTTTGGTTGGGAGTCTGATGATAAAGGTGATTGGTCTTTTAAAAAAGATACGATGTTAGAAACTGGATTTGGTATCAGAGCCGAAACCAATATTCGTGGGGGTGTTCGCTATTATGCTGTTAATGGCTATTTTGATGCTTCTGCACAAATAGCAGCCAAAGTATTAGTGGCACTAGAATCTACAGAAAAAAGTATGGAGTTAATACTTTATCATGATGGAATACAAGCGTCAGCGAGTATTAAATATGGGGCAAGCATTAAACTCAAAAAAGATGATGAAAATCAATGGGAAGTACCTATAGAAGATGAATATGAACCAATGGAAAAACCTTGGGTGTTTCAAGACCCACTACCAAAAGAAAAATCTACTTACAGGATCTCTTTGGGGTAGCTTGTTATTTTTTGCATTATTAATGACAATAAAAACCGCATTAGGGAAACCAACAATGGAACATAAATATCTCGTCTCATTTAATACTCAGCGTAGTTTATGTATTTTAAAAGTAAATGGGATGTTAATGCTAGAAAACACATCCTCACGGACAGGAACAGAATCAAGTGGTTATAATATATCGGCTTTTTTGGAGAATGGATCTAATACAATAGAATTACTAATGGGTCGTATATCAATTGATAGAGATACAGAAAAATTTCATCCTGAATCATGGTGTGAAGCGACAATTAGAAAAGTTGCTTCACATGATGAACAAGGTGAAATTATTAGTAATATCAAGTTAACTGTGGATGATAACAGAAACGTTATAACGAAAAATTCGATAAATTTAAATGAAAAATTTGATTATGCAAATTTATCCACAAAAAAAGGAGAGAAAAATTTATTTTCGGCTCAAAAAACATTTTCAGTAAATAGTTTACCAAATTGGATGTGGATAAAAGCGCAGCCAGTTACTGATAATGATTTACCAGCTATAAAAGCATTTTATCAAGAGATTAGTAGTGCTTTTTCTCATCGTGATCTGGATAAGGTATGGAAAATGAGCCAGCCAGCATGGGAGGAATGGGCTATAGCAGACAATAGTAGCGCAAAAATATTTTTTGATTCGATGGATTTTGACGAAGATATAAGTGGTAATTTTTTTATTAAAGGACCTGAGTGGAATAAATATAAACTGGTTAGTTATAAAAATGGTCGTCTATTCCGTTTAGAAAAAGGTGTTTTTGGTTCTTCTCCTGTCATCTTTCACAACAAGGAAAATGGGAGAAATACGACTTATAATCCTTACTTATCTATAATCAATGGCAAAATCGTTATTTCAAGGTAATTAATTTATTAGGCTGGTCAGTTATTAATAATACTGGCTGGCCTTGTTTATACTAATTTAATAAAATTATTAAATCATCATTAACATGGTTTTAATAATGATTTCGTTAGATAAATCATATGATGAAATATATTATAACAATATGGTTAGTTTTCACTTTAATAGTATTTTCCCGTTATAATAAATGATTTTTATCAAATAGCAATATCTATTATTGCCACAATTATAAAAATCAGGTAGTCTAAATCAACTTAAACGCTTTTTAGCGACAGTAAAACTCCCGTAGCCTGAAAGGGAGAGCAAAATTGCGGTACATCTGCCCACCTTTGGAAGCAGATATTGTCAGGACACCTAAACCCTCGTCTGGCAATGAAGGTTTCTTAAATAAAAATACGCCCAAAAGGTGCTTTATCTTGTCACTGAAGTGTATTGAACGTGGGTTCGTACACTGGCGTTTCAAATCAACATAAATCCTATTTCTCTTCAATGAACAACAGGATAGCTTTTGCGTATCTGTTCATACTTTTATCTATCCCTGTTTGAATTATTCAACAGACAATTTTTCTACAGCTAATCCATCAACATGACTACCGTTTGACATTTAACCTTACGGCGTTTTGCTGTGCCTGATGGCACTTCAACGTTCGCACGATTTTTGTTGATTGTTTACAGAACTCAAGGCGTCACTTTTTGCGGATTTATCGCTGAAAGTGACGCCGCAACTAAAGGGCAACACAACTCTGACAGGCTCACGCCTGCTTCACCACACAGTGAATCTGACACTGCATTTTTAGATTGAAAAGGAGAACTTGACGATATCGAGGCTGGCTTTTTTGCCGGTGGGGATGACCTGCACACGCAGGCGGCAGTACCGTGTACTCAACCGATACCCCGCAATACCTCAACCTGCGTTCACTCTGGCGCACAGATATTCGTCAAGGGCAAAACCGGTGTTTTCTGTTTTGCCGCACTGACGCGCGCCAGAGATCGCATATCGTTGGGTATCGATAGGGAAAATGAGATGAGTCGATTGATTAAAGAATTAAAGTTTTTTGCCCGACAAGGTGGTGGTAGTCATAAAACCTGTCATGATCGCATTCGGATTGCTGGGCGTTTGGGTGCTTTGTTATTGAGCCTGAATATTCAGATTAAAAGCCTCAATAATCTGAAAACCAAACATGTAGAGCATTACGTTGATGCCCGTTTATCTCAGGGGGTCACCAAGCGCACAGTACAAAATGAAATGTCCGCACTGCGTAATATCTTCCGCATGGCTGGCCGGGAAAAACTGGAAACTTCTCCAAGACTGAGTAATCAGGCATTAGGGTTAAGTGGAACCAGCCGCGCCGGAACGAAACAAGCAATCCCTGATGCCACGTTTCAGATTATTTATCAAAAAGCCCTTGAACGTGATGTCGGATTTGCCGTCACACTGAAACTAGCCCGATTGTTGGGATTACGTTCTCAGGAAGCGGTGCAATGCAGTGCGTCATTGAAAAGCTGGCGCAAACAATTAGAACAGCCAGAGCCGAAACTGCATGTTGTTTTCGGTACAAAAGGCGGCCGACCAAGACAAACCCGTGTACTGGATGTTACTGCGGTAAAAGAGGCTGTCGGGCAAGCCATTGCTGTTGCAGAACAACGCGGCGGTAGATTGATTGATAAGCCCGATCTCAAACAAGCCATGAACTACTGGCGAACACATACCACAAAGATTGGTTTAACCGGTTGTCATTCTCCCCACAGTTTGCGCTATGCATGGGCGCAGGATGCTCTGGTGTTTTACCAACAAAATGGTTTTAGTCGTCAGGAAGCTCGAGCATTGGTTTCAATGGATTTAGGTCATGGTGATGGTCGCGGGCGGTATGTAGAACGAGTTTATAGCCGTTAAACTTAGTCGTTCAGTTATTGAGTAAGCTAAAACAATCAGTTAAAGTATTCTCGCCATTGGCACAATCCAATGGTCAAGGCGTCGCGGCCTTGAATGATCAACCCACTGGTAGGAAATTTCTACCAGTGTGCCTGTTATCGCCTTTTCAATGGTGGTTCAGGCAGGGAAGGCATAGCCTTGCCGGAATGGTTGATCTCCGGTCCGCGAACCCTGTCTGAATCACCACCATCAATATTAATTAATGGAAGGGGTAACAGGAATGAATGACAATATTAGAAATGATTGGCATCAAGCCGATATAATTGCTGCGCTACGTAAGCGTGGTACAACCTTAGCGGCTGTTTCCCGTGAAGCGGGACTTAGTTCATCGACATTAGCAAATGCATTCAGTCGACCGTGGCCTAAAGGCGAATGGATAATTGCGAATTATCTTGGTATACATCCTTCGGAAATCTGGCCTAGTCGGTACTTTGATATGTACGGCCAATTTATTGAACGTAAGGTTCGTAAAGTTTCAAAACTAGAAGATGTATAATTTAAAGAAGCATGTCGTAGTGGGGTAATTTATCACCCCACAGATTCTTTAGCTTTTCAAATATCCAAATTACGGTTATTTTTTATTCTGATAAAATTTAAATTAAGTTAAATCACCGTTAACTAGTAAATCAAACGCTAAAAATAGCTTCCGCAATTGTGATTTCAAAGAACTAACTTCAGTTTCCTTAAATAAGGGAAATGCTTCTTCTTGAATGTATTTTCTTAATTCAATTATATCTATTTGCATTATATTTTTGATTATTATTGATATTTCTTTGTGTTTTGTTATTTCCTCTTTTTTAATATGTTTGATGGAGTTGAATTTTTTCTCTGAATAAAATTTATCTAATTCAACGCTTTTAATTACAGAATCTATTTTTCCATGCTCTTTTATTCTTGCTTCTACTTTATCTATTTCACTTTTTGATAAACCAATGTTATGAAAATCACATTTCTGTATCAATTTAGAAAAAGGGATTCTTTTATTTGAAGTTAGACTAGTGATAAAATCAATGGCCGCATTATTTGGTATTCCATTTTTTTCAAAAATATAATCTTCCAAATATTGAATTTCTTTTACCCTAATGTAAACAAATTGCTTGTCTCCTAAGGCTACAACTAAATTCTTACTAATTCATCTAAAATAAGTTTTTTTATTGCCTTTTGATATCTAAGAACGTCATATGGAGGTAATCCTTCATCTATTTTACTTATTTCATCATATATTTTTTTATAATTGTCTGTCTCTATAGATGTATATGTTATTTGTGATTTGTCATCTGTTCTATGTGTTTTAAAGGTATTCATTTCATCCTCTTTGAATTCAATAAAAATAATTCTTTCGGCAGACTTTCTTTTATCTTCTTTTGGTAATTGTGAGGAAAAGTCAGCCAGTAATTTTTTTACATTTCTATCGGTTAGTGAATATCCAATAAAAATTATTGAACTTTTTATCATGCTTGATAAGATTTTGGCACTGATTAGGATTGATGATTCATTATCATATTTTTCGTAATCTGAACTATTAATTACTATTGATTTAGGTGTTCTTATATCTCCGTGTATCTTATATAATTCACTCCATCCAATAGTATCATCAAAAAAACCTTCATTACCAATATACATTTTAGGTTCAACGTTTTGTTCAGATAAGAGTGTTTCAATAAATGAATCGTAATTTGTTGTTATAATCATCTTTGCATTTTTTAAGAATTTTTTAAATGATTCAAATTCTTCTTTATCAAGATCTAACTTTAATTTATTTTGACTAAATCGCTGGCATAAGGAATATTTAAATGGTGATATTCCCTCATCAAAAACTCTTTTTGGTGTTAATCCTTCTAATGATATCTTACCGGATTTAAATAATTTATTATATTCTCTTTCAATATTAGTGGCTGCATCAGCATAAACCTTATGGTCTAGATCTAAACCATTATTTTCCTCTATGTATTTTTCTTTTATTTCTGATAAGTAATTATAAAAATTGATATTATTGTTATCAATTTTATTCCAATATTCTTCCAATAAGTCTTGCCATGTTGGAGAGTTTTCCAAATATCTTTTAGACATCCCAGAACCAATAAATACTATTGGATAGTTTTTGAAATTAAAAATAGTGTCATACATTTTAACTCCTTATTATTAAATTATTATCATTTAGATGTATTGCATATAGTAAATCACATTAAATCACTTTTTCTAGATAGTGTCGTCATAAATAAATTCATGTAATAATCACCCTATATTACATGAATGGATGACTTAACCATGAGCACACCCGCACACCGCCGTCACGATATTTCCGATCATATTTGGAGTTTGCTTGAACCTCACCTACCGGGGCGTAAGGGGGCCTGGGGGCGTGTTGCTTATGATAATCGATTATTTATTAATGCCGTGTTCTGGATTTTACGGACAGGCGCACCCTGGCGAGATTTACCGCCCGATTATGGCGACTGGAAAAATACGCATCGCCGTTTTTGTCGGTGGCGGGACAAAGGCGTATGGGAAGGACTGCTTGAAGAACTCATCTTTGAACCCGATTTCGAATGGCTGATGATTGACGCCAGTCATATTAAGGTTCATCCCCATGCCGCAGGAGCGGCAGGAGGCAATCAGGATATGGGGCGCACAAAAGGGGGCTCAATACAAAGATACATCTGGCCGTGGATGCGCATGGTATGCCGATCAGAGCGCTTATTACAAGCGGTCCCACAGCGGATTGCTCACAAGCTGAGGCCTTGATTGACGGAATAGAGGCAGAACATTTATTAGCGGATCGGGGCTATGACAGTAATACCGTTGTTGAACAAGCAAAAAAACAAGGCATGGCAGCGCAAATTCCCGGCCGAAAAAATCGCAAAGTGAAACGAGAATATGATCGAGACCTCTATCGACTCAGGCATTTAGTTGAAAATGCGTTTCTTCATCTTAAACGCTGGCGTGGCATAGCAACCCGCTATGCCAAAAATAGTGCATCGTTTCTTGCCGCGGTCCAAATCCGTTGCCTTGCTCTTTGGTTAAGTATCTCATGACGACACTATCTAATGATTTTATCATTGTTTGCGTAGTTTATGAGATTAGTATATCCACATGAAGTATTGAGAAATGTATAGGCTCTTTTTGAAATTATTATTGCATTTTTAGTAATATTTATTTTATTGATGATATTTTTGCAATAAACGGTTGGTTCTCAATAGGCCAGCCAAGCAAAAATTAGGCAAAGAGAGGCAAAATAATATGGGGGTATTACAGGGGGTATGGTAGATAATTGAACCAATAAAAATTATTTAAAAACAATTAAATAATCAATTTTATCGAATCCTGTAGGGGTACCATTTAAAATCAATAAGTTATCTTCATTTCGCAACCACAATTTTTCCTGATTGGGACGGATTTGGGACACCTCCACCAAAAAGCACATCAATTTGTCGTGCATGTTCGGTCAGATGATTCGGTGCTAAGTGCGCATAACGCCTGACCATTTCGATTGACTCCCAGCCGCCCATTTCCTGCAAAATTGATAATGGAACACCTGATTGTACTAACCAACTCGCCCATGTATGGCGTAGATCGTGAAAGCGAAAATTCTCTATTCCTGCACGCTTTAACGCCGAATTCCAGGCTGTGTTATCATCAACACGCATTTTCCTTACGTTAGGTAATGCGACTCCATTGGGATTGATTGCTGATTTGGAATGGACAAAGACCCACTTATTATGGTTTCCGATTTGCTCTCGCAGTACTCGGCAAGCCGTTTCATTTAAGGCTACCCCTATCGCCTTTGATGATTTACTTTGATCAGGGTGTATCCAGGCAACCTGTCTTTGCATATCAATTTGTGACCATTCCAGATTAATAATATTTGAGCGCCTTAATCCGGTAGCCAGTGCAAATTTGACAACAGATTTAAGGGGTTCAGGGCACTCATCAACCAATCTTTGCGCCTCTTGAGGTTCTAACCATCTGACCCGTTTTTCTCTGACGGCTGGAACTTTGATTACAGGGGCTTTTTCTAACCATTTCCAGTCCCGTTCAGCCGCTCTCAATAAGGCTTTTATCAAGGCTAAGTGTTTTGCCTTGGTTGCGACTGATACTGACACTTCTTTATAGGCGGGGATCTCGTGCCCTTTCTTCTTAGCCGCCTGAACCTGACTTTCCCAACGTGCTTTAGCTTTACGGTTTTTCATCTTACTGACCGCCGTATAGATACTGGCCTCCGTAATATCTTTTAACCGTACACTGCCGAAGTATTCCAGCCAGAATCCCATGCGCCCCTTATCATCATCCAATGATTTCTTATCCGCTTTTTCCTCAATCCATCGCAAACAGGCTTCGTCAAAGGTGACATCAGGAAAATCACCTAACCGTTCTATGCGCCATAATTCGGCTTTTCTTCGGTCGTGCAACTCCTGAGCTTGCTTTTTGTCCGTTGTTCCAAGCGACTCTTTAATTCTTTTGCCGCCTGGTGTCGTGTAGTTCCCATACCATGTATTTCCTCTACGGAAGATTGACATTTTTTATCTCCTTTTTCTGCCACATCTACCGTGCTCACTGGCACAGTTTGGATCGAATTGTTAAGTGCTGCAAGACATGCCGCGTATGTAAATAAATAAGGGGATCTGGGTTTGGCGGGATCTTTCTTGTTGTAGGCTATTTTACCAATAGCACACCAATAGGATAATGTATCGACATTAATGCCGATAAAGTCAGCCGCCTGTTTTCGGGTAAGACTGACTTTTTTCTTATTATTGGCGACGACTCTCATTTTATCTCTCTCTGAATATAATTCGTATATTTCACGTATAGTAAACCCGCACGGATTTAGTGCTGAATTTCATATGATTGAGTTGTTTATTTTTATTTCAGATAATCTATTGCCGCTATTTTCCTTGCATTATTGAAAGAATTAGTTATCAATGAGGGTGATTTTTATTTCCGAGGCTGAAAACTCAGTATCGGCATTCGATAGCGGCTTTTTATTTTATTCAACTACCGTATAACAATTTTTTATTATTGGCAGAGTTTTGTTTTCTGTTGGGATTGAGTAAAAGGTAATATATCCATTAAATACATATAACTTCCTTTTCGCTGATAAAGCCCATAGCCGTGACCATCAACAGGTTCTAAATGATAGCAAGGGATCGGTTCGGTATGTTTTTGTCTGACGTGGTACATCGCCAATATACCAATCTAACTTGAAGATGCCGGTTTCAAAATCTGGAAATTATCATTCAATCGACAAGCGAGTCCACCCGCTTTTTCCCGGAGTGTGACACGAAAAAAGGAGTGAATTGCCTCGCGAAACACTTTCGGTGTGGCGAAGTAGACATTGTTACGCACCTGCTCGTTCATATATTTCCATAATCGCTCTATGGGATTGAGATTAGGACTGTAAGGTGGCAAGTAATGCAACTCAATGTTGAGGATCTCGGCGATATCTTTCACCAAATCGGTACGGTGATAACCCGCCCCATCCAAGATGAGATGAATTTTCTGCGAAAGCGGATAGGTTTCTCGAATGGCACCGAAAAAATACGCCACATTTTCCGCGTTAATGCTCGGATATTCACGAATAATAGTCTCTTCAATACACTGTAAATTAAGGGCGCCCATGATGTTGAGTCGGGTACGGCTGCCTGTAGTTTCAATCATTTTGACGTGCTTTACCCCTGATTTTATCCAGCCATAGCTTAATTTTGTAGACTGTGAGGGATGCACAGCATCAATAAACAGAATCGGCTCATTCTGACCGAATTCGTCTTTCAGGGCGTGGTAGGCCTCAATAAATTGTTGCTGTTTATCCGCATCAAATTTATGAGGAACCCCTTTCGGCTTCTTGTAACTGAACCCTTGACGGTGAAGCCATTTGGTCATCCCGGCCACGGTGAACGAAACCTGCCAGCGTGCCTGGACATAGGCCACAATGTGTGCGGTAGTATGCATCAGATTCACCGTCAAATAATCCACCAGTTCAGCGGTTTGCCGGGCAGACAGATGGCTTTCAGAACCGCCATTTTCAGGGGCGAGTTTTTCCTGACTGAAATAATCTTTCAGATGACGACTGACAGTGCTTTCATGAATACGTAAGGCCTGAGCAATCATCTGAGCAGTCCAGCCCTCGGAAGCCAAAAGAACCGCTTTGATGCGGTCGCGAACGCGTCCATCACGCGTTGTATCATGCATCAGTTCGAGGGCGTGTTTTTGGTCTGGTGTCAGATGAATTTTCATGGTTGCAAGCATGATCTGATTCGGATAAGAAATCAAGCATCTTCAATGATGATTGGTATAGATAATGTTTAAATTCCTCTTCATTATTTATTTCCCGGTCATTATTCTTTTCTGCCAAAAAGGGAAGATAGAAGTGCTCTGAATACGGAACGATGGCTGTCACAATAGGGGTAATAATACCTTTAATGTGGTGGGTACTTTTAGGTGTTGTTGTCGGTTCTTCGATGATGGCAGAAATAAAGGTACGCATAAATCCTCATGTTAACGCTTTTATTATTTTGCAGTGATTACTCCTATCACTTTGATACCCCTAACGTTATCACCGAAAACCCCTTAAATCCATACCCTGAGTGATATAAATTAAATAATTCCATTATATTATTGATATTAAATAGTTTTTATTTGGAGTGAGCTGAATGATTTTTTTAGCGTGATAATGACAGGGGCGGTGAGCATCCAAGACGCTGTATGAGAAAAAAAACAGTGTCTTGGCGTAAAAAATCGGCGGAATTTGCGCGTGGAATGAAGCCGGGAGGCGGTTATCGTTTTCGTTTCATGCCACGAAATAAACAGACAATCACCCCGACGATATCGATTTCAGGCGAAACCGGGATCAGAGGAACACGGGTATCGTCAACCGACAAATAGCCCATGCCACCGCCCAGCTTATAACGATAAACAGAATACTGTTCACCGATGCGGGCATAGACTAAATCATCATTGCCCCTCTCTCCCTGAGTATCGACCACGATTAAGGCGCCCGCCGGGACATCAGCGCAACCGGTATTTTGGGGGATGCGGTAAGCCCGGCAGGTGTCAAACGCAGCCTTCTGCTCAGACAGGGCCGGTACCATGAAAGCGTCGCGGGTGGCATGTTCCTGCTCATAAATTTTGACCGACACATAGCGGTTGTACTGCCCGGCCATGTCATCCTCATCGTGAAGTTTATTACCACTGCCATCACTGAGCCATTCCGGGCGCACACCCAGCGCCTGGGCTAAGTCAATGATCCGGCCGGTTTTCGTCGCCGTCCCGGAGAGTAATTTCCATATCATGGATTGTGCCATGCCAGCTTTTTTTGCCAGCGAAGATTGGGTCAGTCCTTTATCTGCCATGGCTTCTTTTAATCTGTCAGCAAGCGTCATAAGTGCCTCATGAGTTTATCTGGGTATTCTGAATGATGGGTTGCTTATTCTATCCCTAAAGTGATACCTTTACAAACACACTGATAGTGATTTAATCTGACCGTTAGTGATATTATGATGGCAAACGTATGGGAACGGGGAAAAATGAAAAACAGCGTGATAGAGAAAGTGATAGATATTGCCGGCAGCCAGACCAAACTGGCTCAGGCACTGGGGTGTGCGCAATCGCTGATTAGCGGGTGGCTGTATGGCAAAAAACGGGTTTCGGTGTCATTGGTGCCCGAGATCGTGATTTTTTCAAACGGGGTGGTTCAGGCCCATGAACTGCGTCCGGATTTGCCTAAAGTCTTTCCACCCCCTGATGTCAGGGTCGGTGAGTAAACAGGCAGGGTGTTTAGCGTAGGGTAACAGGGAGAAACGACATGAGTATGAGCTTGATGGTGCAGGCAATGAGTATCCGGGTGGGCAATCCCCTGCGGAAACTGGTGCTGATTAAGCTGGCCGATAATGCGAATGATAAAGGGGAATGCTGGCCGTCGTATCAGCATATTGCGGATCATTGTGAGTGCAGTAAAAGTGCGGTGAGAAATCACATTGCTGCCCTGATTAAGCTGGGCTTGCTGAGCAAAGAAAACCGGCTCGGTAATCATAATGGGAAAGGAAATGCCTCGAATGTTTACACCCTGCATTTATCGGCTGCCCCTGTGTCGCTAAATAACATTTCCCCTGTGCCAGCCGCTGGCAGCCCTGTGTTATCTGCTGGTACCCCTGTGCCGCCAGATGGCAGCCCCCCTATGCCGTCAGATGGCACCAGAATCAGTCACGCTTTTGAACCCGCCAATGAATCAGTCAAAGAACCTATAAAACCCCAGGGGGCTGGGCAGAGAGAAGCCGCAAAAAAATCAGCATTCGATCCACTCACTGCTAAACCAGAAAACGTCAGCGCCGAAACGTGGGCAGACTGGGTGACGTTCCGGCAGGAAATCAGGAAACCCCTGACGGAAACCAGTTGCCGACAGCAGGCCAGACAACTGGCTGCATGTACTAACCCTGATGAAGTGATTTGTACCTCGATTGCCAACAGTTGGCAGGGACTCTTTCCTGACAGACCCAAATTCGGGCAACGGCAGCAAACCAACACCCATACTGGATTTGAACACAAGCGCTATGAAGCTCACGGTGCGAACTGGACAAAAAATATTTAAGGAGCAGAAAACGTGATGGAAACACAAGAACCCGGAATATTAAAAATCGTTCCCCGCTTTGCGCAGGCCAGCTTTGCGACCTACGAGCCGCAGAGCCTGATAGCTGAAAATAACCTGAAAACTTGTCAGGGCTATGTCCAGACATGGGAGGACCGCAAGCAGGCCGGGGAAGGTATGATCCTGTGCGGACGTCAGGGAACCGGCAAAACTCACCTTGCCGTGGCCATTTGTCGTGAGATTGCCGCCGGGGGTGATGAAGCGGTTTTTATCACCACCGCATCACGTATCATCCGGGCGTTTCGTCGCTCATGGAACAGCGAAGGGGAGATGAGCGAGTTTGACACCCTGAAATTTTACAGCGAGCTGGATTTGCTGGTAATTGACGAAATCGGGATGCAGTACGGCACAGAGTCTGAACGCCATATTCTGTTTGAGGTGCTGAATAATCGCTATGAAGACCTGCTGCCCACTCTCCTGATCAGTAACTTGCCTGTCACTGAGCTGGCGCAGTTTTTGGGTGACCGGACGCTGGACAGAGTGCTTCAGGGTGGCACGGTACTGGCTTTTGACTGGGAAAGTTACAGAAGGGAAATCGCATGAACGAATATGATTTGGAAATGGCCGTCATCAGTGGTTTGTTATCGGGTGGGGCGACACCGGACGCTTATGACGTATTGGCGATGTTGCCGGATGAGGCGTTCAGCTCCGTTCATCTGCGCCGGGTGTACAGAGAAATCAAAAAGCAGGCCCTGAGCAGCACCATTATCGATCCCTTTTTCATTGCAGATGCGATGGGAGAGGAAAGGGGTATTCTGGCTAACTTGCTGGAACTGGCTAAGACCCCGGTCTGGCAGGCAAACCTAAAAGGCTATGCGGAAAAGGTCATGCGTTACTGGCGTGTACGTCAGGTCACTGATCTGATTAACCGTTATCAGAAAGCGATTCAGGCCTGCGGCAATCACACGCAAGCGGAAGCACTGATTGAGGCGTTTGCGTCCCAGTTTAATGGATTATCCCAGGGCGATAGCAGCTTACAACCCGTTGTCATCGGCACATTGCTGGATAGATACGTTGAAACACTGGAAGCGCGTCATCAGGGCAAGACAGGCATGATCCTGACAGGCATTGAGCCGCTGGACGAATTGACCGGCGGATTTAACCCGACTGACCTGATTTTGCTGGGTGGACGTCCGGGGATGGGCAAAACGGAACTGGCCCTGTGCATGATTGACGGGATGACCCGTGACGGGGGCGGGGCTTTGTTGTTTTCCATGGAAATGGCAGCGCCACAAATTGCTGAACGAATGGTGGCGAGTTCGGCTGCGATGCCGGTGTCTAAACTCAGAAACGGTGAACTGTATGATGAAGACTGGGGACGCATTGGTCATGCACTGGGTTCACTTATCGATCGGGATATTCATGTGCTGGATGCCAGTGATCTGAGTATCGAACAAATTTGTGCCATCAGTGAAGCCCATAAGCGTCGCCACCCGAACTTAAAGGGCATTTTCGTAGACTACCTTGGGTTGATTAAAAAACCCCGGGCTGACCGTCACGACTTAGCCATCGCAGAAATCTCGAAGACGCTGAAAGGGCTGGCGAAACGACTGCATACCCCGGTCACGGCCTTGAGCCAGTTATCCAGAGACGTGGATAAACGTCCCTTGCATCAGCGTCGACCGGTGGGCGCTGACTTACGTGATTCCGGTTCACTGGAGCAGGATGCGGATCGCATTATTTTTACTTATCGGGATGAAGTGTATCACCCGAATAGCCCTGCCAAAGAGTATGCGGAGATTATTCTGGAGAAAAACCGCCACGGGCAGATCGGTACGGTTTATCAGGCATTCAGGCACGGCCATTACCTGCCAACCGATCAGATAGCGGCTGCGGAAGTGTGCCGCAGGCCGCAACACACCAGACAAAAACAACGCCGCTATGCCAATCGGGCACTTTAACCGAGGAGTGGATGAATGCGGGATATTCAATTAGTCATGGAACGCTGGGGCGCATGGGCAGCGGATAACCGCGATGGGATTTACTGGTCCGCCATTGCGGCCGGTTTCAAAGGACTCATTCCGAACAGAGTGAAGTCTCGGGTACAGTGCTGTGATGATGACGCCCTGGTGATTTCCAGTTGTATGGCAAAACTGAACCAGCAATATAGTGATGCCCATGACCTGCTGTTTGATTATTACGTCTTTGGTAAGACCTTTATGCAATTGGCCCATGATTATCACTGTTCTGATACGCATATCGGGAAACGATTACAAAAGGCCGAAGGCGTGATTGAGGGGATGTTAATGATGCTGGATATCCCACTGGACATGGATAAAGATATGCCGTTAGAGCAACACCCATTATGAGGCGGCATATAAAAATAAATCTTTACGATCGTAAAAACGCTGCTATTGTGATAAACGTGATGACAAAGTCACCCGCTTATTAATAGCAGATATTTTAAACCTTGCCCCGTGCAAGGTTTTTTTACGCCTGAAATAAACATAAGACTTGCTGTTGTGATAGGTCAGAGTTACATGTGTGTTCATGCACAAAAACTCACCAAAAGGTTAGAATTATCATGTTAAAACATGAAGATATGACAATAACAGCCGCCTGTGTTTTAGACGCCGTGCCTTTGCATACGTGGTTTTCTGTTTCTGAAGTGTCTAAATTAATGGGGCTGCCTGAACCCCGTTGCCAACTACTGTTAACACAATTTCGTCTGGCGGGTTTAATGGAAAGCCGGGAGGATGACACATTTTTCAAATGTTCTTCCTGATGGGGCTATTTCCCAGAATGTGAAAGCGCAGGCCGGTGAATGCCGGCTTTTCGTGTTGTGGTTCGCCTGAAAGCCGCCAGCGTCAAGAGGAAAAAAGCGAATGGATTTACGCCCTGTCACCTTAGTCAACGATGACGCCCTGAAATTTATCAAAACCCTGCCGGATAACTGTATCGACCTGATTGCCACTGATCCACCGTACTTTCGCGTGAAAGCGTGTGACTGGGATAACCAGTGGGAGGACGTGACGGCTTACCTTGCGTGGCTGGACGAACTACTGGCCGAGTGCTGGCGGGTTCTGAAACCGAACGGCAGCCTGTATATGTTTTGTGGTTCGCGTCTGGCCTCGGATACGGAACTGCTGGTGCGGGAACGGTTTAACGTGCTGAACCAGATTATCTGGGCGAAACCGTCTGGCCCGTGGCGCAGGCAACATAAAGAAATCCTGCGCATGTATTTTCCGGCCACGGAACGTATTATTTTTGCTGAACATTACCAAGGCCCCTATCATCCGAAAGGCGACGGCTATTTCAAACAATGTCGGGACCTCAAACAGTCGGTATTTAAACCGCTGGTGGATTATTTCCGTGATGCCCGCAAAGCGTTAGGTATCACGGCAAAAGACATACATGCTGCCACTGGGAAGCAGATGGCCAGTCACTGGTTCAGCGACAGTCAGTGGCAGTTACCCAATAAAACTGACTACCAGAAACTACAGACGCTGTTTGACCGTATCGGCCAAGAAAAGCACCAGCGTGGCGAACTGAACATCCCGTATTCTGAGCTGGTGGACTCGCATTTAACCCTGTCGCGTCAGTATGATGAATTGCGGCAGGAATATGGCTTAATGCGCCGCTCATTCACCGTCACCACCGGTGTGCCTTATACCGATGTCTGGCAGTTTGCCCCTGTGCAATATTATCCGGGCAAACACCCGTGCGAAAAACCGGCTGATTTAATGGCGCATATTATCCAGTCCAGCAGCCGGGAAGGGGATCTGGTAGCCGATTTCTTTATGGGGTCCGGGGCAACCCTGAAAGCGGCGTTGAAATTGAACCGTCGTGTGTTGGGGGTTGAGTTGGAAGAGGAACGGTTTAAGCAAACGGAGCAGGAAATAATAGGCTTGAGTTTATAGCTCAATAAATCACTTATCATCTTTCAAATTATAAGCCTTGCTATAGTCGTAATCCGATTGAGATGAAAATTTGGCCCAAGTAAGGTTTCAGGTGCGTTAACCGCAGGATGAAATTACCTTTATTAATAAATAATTAAGTGAGGTTTTTATGTCTAAAGTTAATAAGCCAGAGAATAAGGCTGCTCTTAAGTGCCTATTCGATCCTAACCAATATAATATTGGCGACAATAACATAACCGTGCCAGCTGGTACTTCCGCATGGGCGCTGAGTCTAGTCTATTTAGGAAAACAGTTGCATCGCAGTGGTTGGAATGCTCCTATAGAACATATGCGTCTTGCTCACAAGTCAGAAGTTGGAAGTGTGGGTGATGGGAATGCTTATATTGAGAAAAGTGATAAAGATGGTTATTGGTCTCGTTGGACACCAACACAAGAAGATTTGTTGGCTTGCGATTGGCAGTTATTGGAGTCGGTGTGTCCAGAAGATAGTATGCTGATTTTTGACCTGAAATCAGGGAACGGAAGTGAGTATGCTGGATATGAGGATAATCAATATGGCACTTTAAACATTATTCGGAATAAAGTGGGTTTTAAAGAAATTTTATTCTTCAAATCCGCAATGGGATCGTTTAATGATATGCCTGTAGGGTATCTCTCTTTTAAGATATCTTATGATATAGCTAACCATCAGACCCTTGAGAATTTACTCAAGAAAAAACTTTATATTACAATAGATGACACAACCTATAACATTGGTCACTATGGCGTATTTTCTCCAGATGATAACAAAGAAGAAAAAACATATAAAGTTAGTTATGAACATGATTATCCATCTGATATAGATAAACTCTATAAAATAATGAGTCAATCCGAACATTCTAAACGGTATTACCTAAATTGGAATGATATACCTAGCCCTGATTTAAATAATATATTGGAATTTGATATCAAGTTTGGTAGTAATCCTTCTGAGGCTGGGTATTTGAATTATGGATATTCGAGTCATGATGGAGTCGATGGAAATGGTGAAAAACTTGGTGTTTTTGGCACCTTGAATATAATAAAAAATAATACGAAGATTCCTGATATATTGGCTTTCTATTATGATGCAGGCCCTCATACTTTTTTAATTAATGTTCCCTATGATCGCTTTAATGCTCAGAGAATAGCAGAGCTATTCGAGAAAAATCTTTATATAACAGTTGATAATAAGCTCTATAAGCTGGGTATTCCTTCATCTGGTGATGCAAGTGGACCTGCTAATAAATTCAGCATTTTTTATAATATATATGATGATTCAGAGTTATTAAATTTAGCTGGAATATTAAAGAAAACAGGAGAAACAAAGCGGATCATCTTAACATGGCTCAATAAATAATTAATCTTTTTTTATAGGTTTAAGGCTACGAACCTTCAGCGTAGCCTTTATATTTTTGTTGTTAGAATTTTTTGTTTATACCCCGACCTGAATCAAATTAGATAAATTTCCACAAACTACAACTCACAAGGGTGAACTCATTCACCCGACAAATACCCATTATCCAATGTAAGGGAAATATAAATTGAAAGAAAATCCTGATATCTGGGTACACCTCAGTGACTGGTTCAACTCGATAAGAGGACAAGGCATTGGCGCAACCCTCGCCGGGACAATGGCATTTCTCCGAGGTCGCTATAACGGTAGCGGCTGGTTAAAGGTGTCTATTGATGCCTTTATGTGTGCCATGTTCGCCTGGTTCATTCGTGATGTATTAAATCTGTTTGGCTTGAATCCTGACTTAGCCTACATCGGCAGTGTAGTGCTTGGTTATCTGGGTACGGACTTTATCGGTCAATTGTTACGTAAGGTGGCAAAGAAAAGAACAGGAGCCTCTTCTGATGGAAATCAGCGATAAAGGTCTTGAGTGCATCAAACAATATGAAGGCCTGAAACTACAAGCCTATCCTGATCCCGCAACCGGTGGCAGGCCGTGGATCATTGGTTACGGTCATACAAAAGGGGTTAAAAAAGGGAATGCGATTACAGAACAGCAGGCCGAAGTATTCCTGCATGATGATCTCCAACCTATTTACACCACATTAAAGCAATGGGTTAAAGTTCCGTTGAATCAAGGCCAGTTCGATGCCTTGTGCTCGTTTATCTTCAATTGTGGCAGCGGTAATTTTTCGGGTTCTACTTTATTGAAGAAACTCAATCAAGGGGATTACACCGGCGCAGCGGCAGAGTTTTCCCGATGGAATAAAGCGGCAGGCAAGGTTATGCGTGGGCTGGATAATCGCAGAGCATCTGAACGCCAGATGTTTTTATCATGAAACTTAATTTCACCTCTGGCGTTGTTATTGCATTGATTATTGCCTCAGCCGCCACCTTCTTATACCGCTCTGGATATAAAAAACAGCTCGGTATTAATAGCGGCCAGATAACTGAAATCCAGCAACTGACTGACACTATTAACTACCAGAACACGCATATTGAAATACTGAATGAACTGGATACCCGCCACACTCAGGAACTTGCCAATGCCAAGACTGAAATTGACACTCTTCGGGCTGATGTTGCCGCTGGCCGTCGTAAACTGCTCATCCAAGCCACCTGTCCTGTGTCAGAAACTACTTCCTCCTGCAGCGTGGGCGATGCAGGGTCCCCACAACTTACAGAGTCAGCTAAACAAAATTATTACGATCTCCTCCGAATGATGGTGGAGAACGTGCAGCAGACCAAGTACTTACAAGATTACATCAAAACGGAGTGTTTGTACTAATAGCTATCCCACCATATTGAACAGTGGGGGATTATATAAACCGAGGTAGTTATTTATTCTGAATAGGTTAAAACTCAAGGTCACAAAACATATTGAAAGTTCGAATTTTTTTCAAGGATAATAACCTCACGATCACTTAATGAGGTTCTTTATGGATACAGATTCGATTAGTTTTGAAGCCATGATAGCGGCACAGCAATCAGCCAAATGGGCATATTGGGCAATGTTTGGTACTTGGTTTGCGGGAATTGCAACTTTTTTCGCTGTATTAGTAGCTTTGTTTAACGCGTCTGCTTGGAAAAATCAATTGATAGTGAAGGAAGAGCAACTATGGGCTACTGCACTGATGCAATATATCTCTTGTCTTGAAAAATGCCCTGATATAATAACAAGCGACGAAAGAATGCAATACTCAACTGAATTAAGCAAACTTGATGGTACTTATGATTTATTGCTTACCCAATTTGCATCATTAAAAATAGCATTAATGGTTAGCAAAACTGGAACCAACAAGTTTGAAACTAAATATAAGGATAAGTTTAATAACTTTATGCCTTTTCATTACTCTTATATCCGTGGAAGCATGGAAAGGGATGTATTATTAGATGTATTACCAGAACTGACTAAAGGTTTAATAGAATTCAAGTAAACCACCTTCGGGTGGTTTTTTGCTATATGGAGACCAGAACATGCCACCTCGCATTCACCGAGCCTGTCGCAAGTCAGGTTGCCCGAAGACCACTACCGACCGCAGCGGCTACTGCACTGACCATTTGCACACGGGCTGGCAATATCACCAACAAGGCAAGAGCCGACATGCCCGGCTACGGCAGTCAATGGGATAAGCTAAAGACGCGGGTCAAACAACGGGATAACTTGCTGTGCCAGCACTGCTTACGGCAGGGGCTGGTGGTCACAGGCATCACTGTTGACCATATCCAACCCAAAGCCCACGGTGGCACTGATGCGTTAAGCAACCTGCAATTATTATGTGAAGCCTGCCATCGGCAGAAAACCGCGACCGAGCGATTACGAAAATATTAATTTCCAATTGTAATCATTATACATGTCATCGTGATAGGGGAAGGGCGGGTCAAATCGCTACCCCTCTCGTTCCCAAGGACCGCCGCCTTGCCTTTTTTTACATCGCCGCGAAATGCAAACCTTTTTTTGGGGTGCCCCAACGGTCCCATTTTACCGGAGATATCACATGGCAGGACGTCCGCCAACCCCGACTCACCTGCGTTTGGTGAGGGGGAACCCATCAAAACGCCCGATTAACGCTCATGAACCGAGGCCAGAAAAAGGGGTCCCCGCTGTCCCTAAACATTTCGGGAAAATGGGCCGGTATTGGCACGCGCGGATCGCCGGGGAACTGGATAAAGTCGGTGTCCTGACCCGCCTTGATGCCAAAGCCCTGGAGTTACTGATTGAAGCCTACGTCGAGTACCGGACGCACTGTGACACACTGGAGAAAGAAGGTTACACCTACCGGACCGATCAGGGATTAATTAAAGCGCACCCGGCAGCAGGCATGAAAGCCGATGCGTGGAAACGCATTCACACCATGCTGAGTGCGTTCGGTATGTCGCCCTCCAGCCGGGCCAAGGTCAACATGGCCGGGGAAGACAAAGCCGATCCTTTGACTGAATTTTTACAAATGAGAGACTGACATGGCAAAAGTCACCGATGGCATCCGCTACGCTGAACGGGTGGTGGCGGGCGAGATTGTCACCGGTGAACTGGTCACCCTCGCCTGTCAGCGTTTCCTTGATGACCTGAAAACCGGCGAATCCCGCGGCATTTATTTCAGCGAACCCCGCGCTCAGCATATCCTGAACTTTTACAAATTCGTGCCACATGTCAAAGGGGCACTGACAGGCAAACCCATTGAACTGATGGACTGGCATATCTTCATTCTGATTAACCTGTTTGGCTTTGTGCGTCCGCTGGTGAATGAAGCCACTGGGGACGTGGTGCTGCGCAATGACGACAGCGGGCGGCCGGTCATGGTGCGCCGTTTCCGTACGGCCTATAACGAGGTCGCGCGTAAAAACGCCAAATCGACCCTGTCATCGGGTATCGGGCTGTACATGACCGGGGCGGACAGTGAAGGCGGGGCCGAGGTGTATTCTGCGGCCACCACCCGCGATCAGGCCCGTATCGTGTTTGAGGATGCGAAGAACATGATCAAGCAGGCCAGACCCACATTAGGGCGGCTGTTTGAGTTTAACAAACTGGCGATTTATCAGGAACCCTCGGCGTCCAAGTTTGAACCGCTGTCCAGTGATGCCAATAACCTGGATGGTCTCAATATTCACTGTGGCATTGTCGATGAGCTGCATGCGCACAAGACCCGCGATGTCTGGGACGTACTGGAAACGGCCACCGGTGCCCGGTTACAGTCCCTGCTGTTTGGTATCACCACGGCCGGCTTTAACAAGGAAGGGATTTGTTACGAGCTGCGCGACTATGCGGTCAAGGTGCTGCGCGGACAGGTCCCGGATGACACCTTTTTTGCCCTGATTTATACACTGGATAAAGACGATGATCCGTTTGATGAAGCGGTGTGGCAGAAAGCCAATCCCGGTCTGGGGATTTGCAAGCGCTGGGATGACTTAAGGCGGCTGGCGAAAAAAGCCAAAGAACAAGTGTCTGCCCGGCATAACTTCTTCACGAAACACATGAACCTGTGGGTGACGGCGGAATCGGCGTGGATGGACATGCTTAAATGGGATGACTGCGACCCGCTGGCGCCGCCGCATGAGCTGAAAACTTACCCGATGTGGGTCGGGGTGGATTTGGCAAACAAGATTGATATCTGTGCGGCGGTGAAAGTCTGGCAGGCGAATAATGGTCATGTTCATGCCGACTTTAAGTTCTGGTTACCGGAAGGCCGCATCGAACGTTGTTCCCGTCAAATGGCGGAACTGTACCGCAAGTGGGGTGAGTCAGGGGTACTCACCCTGACCGATGGCGACGTGGTGGACCATGGACAGATAAAAGAAGAATTACAGCACTGGATCAGCGGTGAGAACCTGAAAGAAATCGGCTTTGACCCGTGGAGTGCGACCCAGTTCAGCTTAGCGCTGGCCGAAGAGGGCCTGCCGTTGGTGGAAGTCGCTCAGACGGTACGCAACCTGTCGGAAGCCATGAAATCACTGGAGGCGATGGTCTACAGCGGTAAATTCCACCATAACGCCCACCCGGTGATGAACTGGATGATGAGTAACGTCACCGTCAAACCGGACAAAAACGACAATATCTTCCCCAACAAATCCACGCCCGAGGCCAAGATAGACGGTCCTTTTGCCCTGTTTACTGCCCTGAGCCGGTTACTGGTCAATGGCGGTGAGCAACAGGAAAGCCTGTCTGATGTACTGATGAGCCGGGGCCTGCGTTCACTCTGAGGTTTTCATGAAACTATTACTCATTACTGCCCCGCTGGTCGGGCTGGCAGGCGGTGCTCTGCTGTCTTACGGCGCGTGGCTGTTATTGCCGGCTGCGGGGTTTATTGTCTCTGGCAGTCTGTGTCTCGGCTGGTCGTATGGGGTCTCACGCATGCTGAGCCAGAAACCCGATAAGGAGGCCTGATGTTTTTTCCCGGATTGTTTCGAAAATCCGCCAAACCGATGACCTCACGTGAACTCAGTGAGCTGATTGGCCTGTCTTACGATACTTACACCGGACGAAAGGTCAGTCCGCAGCTGGCGATGCAACTGACCGCCGTCTTTAGCTGTGTGCGGGTGCTGGCGGAATCGGTCGGTATGCTGCCCTGTTCCCTGTATGAACAACTGGGACGCGGCAATCAACGCGCGGTGAAAGAGCGATTACATAAACTGCTGTCAGTCAAACCCAATAACTACATGACGCCGCAGGAATTCTGGGAGTTACTGATTGCCTGCCTGTGCCTGCGGGGTAATTTCTATGCCTATAAGGTCAAGGCCCTCGGCGAAGTGGTGGAGTTACTGCCCCTCGATCCGGGCTGCGTGGTCGCCAGACTGAACAGTGACTGGCAGCCGGAATATCAGGTGACGTTCCCGAACGGGGAAAGCCGGACCCTGACACAGGGTGACCTTTGGCATGTCCGTATTTTCACGCTGGATGGCCTGACCGGGTTAAGCCCCATTGCCTACGCCCGGCAAGCGATAGGGTTAGGATTGGCGACCGAAGAGCACGGGTCACGGTTATTCGGTAACGGGGCCGTCACCAGCGGGGTACTGCAAACGGATGAGAAACTGACGGATGACGCCTTTGAGCGCCTGAAAACCGATTTTGAAGCGCAACATTAGGGGCTGGCGAATGCACACAAGCCGCTCATTCTGGAAATGGGGCTGAAATGGCATCAAATCAGCCTGTCCGCCGAAGATGCGCAGTTTCTGGAAACCCGCGAGTTTCAGCTGGAAGAAATTTGCCGCATCTTCCGGGTGCCGCTGCATATGGTGCAGAACACCGACCGCGCCACCTTTAACAATATTGAAAATCTGGGGATTGGGTTTATCAACTATTCTCTTGTCCCGTATCTCACCCGCATTGAACAACGAATTAATGCCGGGTTAGTCAGAAGCAACAGGCAAGGGCGGTTTTACGCCAAATTCAATACGGGCGCACTCTTACGCGGCGACATGAAATCCCGTTTCGAGGCCTACGCCACGGGGATTAACTGGGGGATCTACTCGCCGAATGAGTGCCGGGAGCGGGAAGAACTCAACCCGCGAGAAGGGGGCGATATTTACCTGACGCCCATGAACATGACGACCAAACCGGAAAATACCACCAAACCCCAAACGGAGGATAAACCGCATGCCGATGATGACGAAACAACGGCTTGACGTGCCCCTGAAAATCAAATCGGTCAGCGACGCCGGCGAGTTCGAGGGCTACGGTTCGGTGTTCGGGGTGAAAGACAGCTACGACGACATTGTCCTGCCCGGTGCCTTTGCGAACACCTTAAAGCAATGGAATGAAAAAGGCCACCTGCCCGCGTTGCTCTGGCAGCACCGCATGGATGAACCCATCGGGATTTATACCGAAATGAAAGAAGACGAGACCGGGCTGTATCTCAAAGGGCGGTTACTGATTGAGGATGACCCGCTGGCAAAACGCGCCCACGCGCATCTGAAAGCCGGTTCCCTGTCAGGATTGTCTATCGGTTATCTGCTGAAAGACTGGGAGTATGACCGGATCCGCGAGGCTTTTTTACTGAAAGAGCTGGATTTATGGGAAGTGAGTCTGGTCACCTTTCCGTCCAACGATGAAGCCCGGGTCAGCGAAGTCAAATCCGCTTTTGCCCGCGGCGATATTCCTGCCCCGAAAAGTATTGAACGGGTCCTGCGCGACGTTGGACTCTCTCGTTCTCAGGCGAAGGCGTTTATGGCTGAGGGCTACCGGGCACTGTCGCCGCGTGACGCGGAAACCGTGTCTGCATTGAATGCACTGAAATCATTACATTTTAATTAACCGGAGTTTTTTATGCCTATTGAAGTGAAAGACGTACAACAGGTCGCGCAGGAAATCCAGCAGCGTTTTGACGAGTTCAGACAGAAGAACGATCAGCGCATTGAGGCGATTGAGGCCCAGAAAGGCAAGCTGGCGGAACAGGTGGACACCCTGAACGGCAAACTGTCTGAGCTGGACAGCCTGAAATCCGAGCTGGAAGCAGAGCTGACGGAGCTGAAACGCCCGGCAGGGGGCAATCACAGTCCGGCCGTGAGTGAACACAAGACCGCGTTTATCCAGTTTATCCGCAAGGGCAAGGACGACGGGCTGGCCGAACTGGAACAAAAGGCGATGCAGACCACCACTGATCCCGATGGCGGTCATGCGGTGCCGGAAGAGCTGGATCGCAACATTATCAGCGCACTGAAAGACCAGGTCGTGATGCGTCAGGAATGCGCGGTGATCACACTGGGGACCCCGGACTATAAGAAGCTGGTCAACCGGGGCGGGACAACCAGCGGCTGGGTGGGAGAAACCGACAAGCGCGAGGAAACCGCGACCTCCCAGCTCGGCGTGATTGAGCCGGTCTGGGGAGAAATTTACGGCAACCCGGCCGCCACTCAGCGTATGCTGGATGATGCCTTTTTCGATGTGGAAGCCTTTATCTCATCGGAACTGACACAGGAATTTGCGGAGAAGGAAGAGGCGGCGTTTACCCACGGTGACGGCAGCAAGAAACCCAAAGGGTTACTGGCTTTTGGCTCAGATGACAAGGCGGACAAAGATCGCGAGTGGGGCACCCTGCAACACCTGCGGCTGAAAAAACCGGCCGAGGTCACGGCGGACGACATCCTGCAACTGATCTACACCCTGCGCAAACCGTACCGCACCGGCGCGAAATTCATGATGAACAACAACCTGCTGTTTCAGGTGCGTACCCTGAAAGACAGTCAGGGCAACTACCTGTGGCAGCCGGGCTTGCAGTTGGGCCAGCCTTCCGCCTTGCTCGGCTACGGTATTGCCGAGAATGAGCAGTTTGCGGATTTGGGGGCCGGGGCGATACCTGTCGCTTTCGGCAACTTCAAACGCGGCTACACCATTCTGGACCGCCTCGGGGTGCGCATGTTGCGCGATCCGTACACCCATAAACCGTTTGTGCAGTTCTATACCACCAAGCGTGTTGGCTCAATGCTGGTGGACAGCCACGCGGTGAAACTGCTGAAAATGGCAGAAGGCAAAGCCTAATCACCGGGGCGGCCCGCGTGCCGCCCTGTTATCAGGAGACCCTGATGCTATTACCGACGATTGAAGAACTGCGGTTACAGTGCCGGCTTGATTCTGATGAGGAAGATGCCTTGTTGCAGGCTTATCTTGAAGCCGCCAGAGAAAAGGCCATTAATTACCTGAACCGCAATTTTTACGAAGAGGCTGTGCCTGAATCAGACCCGGAGGGGCTGGTTCTTTCCCCATTGATAAAGCTGGCCCTGATGCTGGCGGTCGGGTTCTGGTATGAAACCCGCGATCCGAAACGGTTGCCACCGGGCTTCCGGGACTTGCTGGACGATTACCGGATAAAACCCGTATAGGAGGACAGGATGTTGGTGAATGAAATCAACAAACGTATCAAACTCTTTCGCCCCATTATCACACGGGATGAACTGGGGTCAGAAACCATCACCTCCGAATATGTTACCACGGTCTGGGCCAAAGCCGAGGCGATGTCTAACCGCAAAATTCGCACCGCCGATCAGCAACAGGTCATTGAAATGCAGCAATTTACCGTGAGGCCAAGAAAGGACATTGAACCCCATTGGCTAATTGAACATCAGGGGCGGCTGTTTACGGTTCGCGCGGTAGATCGCAATCGTGCCGACCGAACCCTTATTACCACAGAAGCGGATGTCCGTCATGATAGAGTCTGACATCAAAACTGATTTAGAGCGGTTAACCCACTTGCCTGTTTACCCGCTGATATTACCGTCCAGTGTATTAGAGGGGGTAACCTATCAGCGGATCAGTGACCCGAAATTCAATACCGGTCTGGCCCCGACACGACTCATTGAAGCCCGTTTTCAAATCAGCCTCATTTTGCATGACTATACCCGGGCGCTGAAACTGGAGCGCATTATCCGTTCTGCCTGGGAATCGGTACAGCATGGACTGATTGGGCGTACTGCCGTGCAGACCGTTTCACGCGGTCCCTTGTATCAGGCGTCAGAAGAGCTGACGGAAAACCGTAAGCGTTATCGCATCACGCGTGATTTTATCATCTTCTTTGCGGAGGACACCGATGATTAGTACTGACCTTTCCGGTCTGGAGGCGTTGGGACGTCGATTGCAAGCACTGGACACCGAATTGCAGACCCGGATATTAAGAGATGCGGGCAAAGAAGCGATGCAAATTGTGCAGGAAGATATGATCGCCCATGCCGGGTATGACAAGAAAAGTGATGGTCCCCATATGCGGGACGATATCAAAATCCGCGCAACAAAATCGAAGAAGTATCCAGGCGGAGTCATGATTATTGTTGGCCCCACTCAGCCCCATCGCATGAAAGCACTGGCGCAGGAAATGGGCACCATCAAGCAAGTGCCTCGCCCGTTTATCCGTCCGGCGCTGGACTACAACAAAACGGCTGTTTTAAGAGTGCTTGCACAGGAAATTCGCGCAGCATTGTCTGTCTACAGTAAATAACCCTGACGGGAGTAAATCACCATGGCAACATCGTCACCTGAATACGCTGTATTGCCCGCGGGCACGGTCGTGAAATTCGGCAAACCCGGCGACAGCGTGGAAAACATGAAACAGTTAATTAACTGTAAGGCATTGGGTGCAACAGGACTCACGGGCAGTTTTATCGACTGCACCACTCTGATTGATACCAATAAACAATTTATTTCGGATATGCCGGAGGGACCCGAAAAGTCATTGGGGTTTATTGATGACCCCGAAAACGCCGATTTTACCGCGTTCCTGAACGCCGCTCAGAATCGTGAAACCGTCCAGTTTTACATTGCCCTGCCGAACAAGCGCACGGCAACGATGATCCTGGCTCTCTCAGGCTGGGAAATGAATGATATCAACGCACCCGCCAGTGAAGTCATTCAAATTACCGTCAAAGGCAAACAGAATAACCTCGTCTGGGGTATCGCCACCACGAAAACAGGAGTCACCCAATGAAAGGCCTGAAAGCAGCATTATTAACCCCGCGTCCTCACGTGAAGGAAGTTGAGCTTTTTGGTACTAAAGTCAATTTGCGCCGAATGACCGCGTCTGAACTGATGGGGCTGGAGGAAGCGGTAGAAAAACTTCACGACGAAAACGCACGGGAAGCTTCGCGGCTCAATATCCAGATGGTGCTGGATTGTCTGGTGAATGACAAAGGAAAACCCCTCGACAAAGCTGATCTGCCCACGGTGGATGAACTGATGGAAATTCACGATAATGCCACGATTATCGCGGCCATCAATATTGTGAAACGCCATGCTATCGGCACGCTGGAGGATGCCGAAAAAAACTAATTCAATCGCCGCTGTTGCATTTTGCCTTTACCCTTGCAGAGCAACTCGGCGAAATCGATCCCTATCGAATCCTGTTTTTGCCTGCATCCACCCTGAACGAGTGGCAGGCGTATTATCGGCTGAAAAAGCACAAACAGCCCGCTAAGACGCCGGCCGCCTCCGTACCGGTATCCCGTGATACAGTACAGGCACAGTGTGATGCGGTCATGAAATTGTTAGGTTAAGTTATGGCAAATTTATCCACACTCACCGTAGGCTTACTGGTCAATGCCACGTCGTTTAAGTCACAAATTACCGAAGCGTACCGCCACGCCGGGCGGGAATCGGAAAAATTCGCCGACAAAGCCAAATCAGGTGCGAGGAAGGCGGAATCGGCTTATCAGTCTCTGGGCAAACAAATTAAATCCGTTTCCGGTCAGTTGATGGTATTGGCCGGCACGGGTTTTTCATTGGGGGCCATTCTGACCGCCACCCGTAAGTATGGACAGGCTTTATCCGATTTGTCTGCCATTACCGGGGCCACGGGAGAGCAATTAAAACAGCTGGATGCTAATGCACAGCGGTTGGGGCGTACCACGGAGTTTGGGGCCGTCCGAATTACCGAAGCGTTTAAGTTGATGGCTTCCGCCAAGCCGGAACTGCTGAAAAGTACTGAAGGATTGACGCTGGCGACACAAAAAGCGGTGACGTTAGCGCAGGCCTCCGGGATTGATTTACCGGAAGCGACTAAAGCACTGGCACTCTCATTAAACCAGTTCGGAGCCAGTGCAGAGCAGGCTGACCGATTTATCAACGTCCTGGCAGCTGGGGCAAAATATGGCTCATCCGAAATTGGTGAAACAGCGCAGGCGATTAAAAACGGCGGGACGATGGCTGCACAGGCAGGGATCAGTTTTGAGGAACTGAACGCGGTCATTCAAATTCTGGCCGAACGGGGAATAAAAGGGGCCGAAGCAGGTACGGCTATCCGAAATGTGATCCTGGCCTTAGAGAATTCAACGGATAAAAAACTGAAACCGTCTGTGGTGGGATTGTCTGCCGCACTGGACTATCTGGCTAAAAAGAATCTGTCTACCACAGAGGCGACCAAACTGTTTGGGTGGGCGAGTATCAGTGTTGCTTCCAACTTAGTGAAAGGCCGGGGAAAATTAGATGAACTCCGGCAGTCATTGACGGGGACGCAGGTTGCCTATGAGCAGGCGGGCGCCCGGGCGAACAACCTGAGTTCGGATCTGGACGTATTAAACAGTGCGTTTGAAGGGCTGGCAATTAAAGTCGGCCAAAGTGCAGATGGCCCGCTTCGAACCGGGGTTCAGAGTGCAACCAGTGCTATTAACACACTGTCAGAAAACTTTAATTTGGTGGCTACGGTTGCATTACACACACTGATCCCCGTAATGACAACCCGACTGACCGCCAGTTTGCGTGAAAATATCACTACGTGGAAAGCCACGGAAAAAGCCGCTCGTGATACAGCCAAACAGCAGGCAGCGACAGCACAAAGAGCGATAGAATCTGCCAGAGCTATGCGAGAGCAAGCCGGACAGCAAAATCAGTGGCTGACCACCCAAAAGATGCTTAATAAGCAGCACGGTATCTATGTTAATTATCAGAAAGAATATGCGGCCAACTTTCGAAAAATTAGGGAATCGATCATTACTGAAACGTCAGCAAAGAATCAATTAGTCGCAGCTAACCGAAGATTGTCGTATTCCACTCGCCTTTTGTCAGGTGTTACAGCGGGTGCGAGTGGCGCGCTTTCCATGATTGGTGGGCCATTTGGTGCAGCTATGTTGGCAGGTTCTGCCATCTATTATTTCCATCAACGGGCGCAAGAGGCTCGCGAAAGTGCAACTAATTTAAAGGATGCTGTGCTCGAAACAAAAGATGCATTGATGCAACTTTCAAAGGTTGAGCTATCCTCTAAGATTCTGAATTACAGAGATGCATTGGAAAAACAAAAAGAAGAAACAGGCAAGATATGGCTTGATTTGCAAGGGAAGAAAAACCTTGTGTCCGGTGTTGGACTTGGGGGCTTGTGGGCAAACAAAAAGAAAGCGCAAGAAGAAGTTACACACGCAGAGGCGGAATACGAAAAAGCGCTTAAAAAAACGGAATTTCATAAGAAACAGCTTGAAGAATCCCAAGCCGCATTAAAGGCGCTTGCAGCGGGTGAAAAACCCAAGTTAAAGATCGACGAAGGCGATAATGGTAACCCATGGGAAGGCGAAGGAAAGGACAAGACCGACAACGATAAAAGTAACAGCAAAGGAAAGCAAACCCTGAATCAGTATCGTCAGTTACGTCTGGAAATAGAAAGGGTACACACGACAAGTTTAGGACGTATCATCCTGAGTGAACAAGAAATTCAGCGAAAGCTGAATGAGGTCAGTAAATCCGGTTTAGTTTCCCAAAATGAAATTTTGCGGCTAAGCACCCTCAATGCCGAAAACCACCAAAAGCAACGGATGGAACTGACAGAAAAATATGCCCCGGTAAAAGCCCTGATCCGTCAGGAAAAAGAAGCCAGTGCAGAACTTAAGGCCCTGTATGCTGAACGATTGCTGTCAGAGCAGGAGTATTTATCAGCCAGCAAAACCCTGTGTCAAACTTCTGTCAAAGATAAACTGGCGGAGCAGGCCAGACAGATCGCTGCCCCGCGTCTGGATATGACAGGTGAAGTTGACCCCATCGCTCAGCTTAGAAACCAGCTTACTGAACAAACGGCTTTATACGATGCTTATTACCAGAATGGCATCATTAAAAAAGAACGCTATGAGCAATTGGTGGCCGCAGCCGGCACACGTTCTAAAGACGCGCAATTTTCGGCAGCCAAAGAACTGTATGGTGCGCAGGGAAGTTTTCAGAAAATGCAAATGAACCTGCTGGATGCTGTTGAACAACGGACCGGGAACGCCTTAACCGGAATGCTGATGGGGACAAAGTCATTTTCTGAATCCATGAAGGAATTATCGGCATCATTGGCGCAGTCCATCATCCAGGATCTGGTGCGTATTGCTATGCAGGCACTGATAACGAAGGCGCTTTCTGGCTTCTTTGGCGGTTCAGGCGGCAGTATGGCGAATATGGGGACCAGTTCTCTGGCCTCAGCAGGTGGCGGCTTATCACCTATTGGCACAGGCACGACAATAATGCCTGATGTCTGGAAAAGCCCAATCCCCCTGCCTAATGCCAAAGGCGGCGTTTACCAATCCACAGACTTAAGTCAGTACAGCGGACAGATTGTCAGCAGCCCGACCCTGTTTAAATTTGCCAAAGGGGGTGGATTGATGGGGGAGGCGGGACCGGAAGCTATTCTGCCATTAAAACGGGGTTCAGATGGAAAATTGGGTGTTCAGGCAATGGGCGGCACCAGCAACCAGACCACCAATCATGTCAACATTGTTATCAATTCTGATGGTAATCACGAAGTGAAGACAACCAGCGGCTTTGAATCGGCAGGACAGGATATTGCGAAGTTTGTTGATCAGCGCTTCAAATTATTGCTGCATAAAAGTCTGGGGCAGGGCGGTGAACTCAGTGTGGCTATCAAAGGAGGCAGAAGGTGATAAAGACGTTTGATTTTCCCGCGAGGGTCGGTGCTGTTGGGGAATTTGAGCCTGTTGTGCGTTCTGTCCAATTTGGTGACGGATATAAACAAACTTCGGGAGATGGCATTAATTCACAGCGCGAAAGCTGGCCCTTGTCCTTTGTGGGGGCGTTATCTGAAATAGAACCCGTGATGGCTTTTCTACGCGAGCACCAGGGATGGCGCTCATTTAAGTGGCGCAATCCGTTATCTGAGATGGGGCTGTATCAAGCCGGAAAATTCACGATACAGGCCAGTGGAGCATATTTCACTCTCTCTGTGACATTTACCCGCATCTATCACCCGTAAGAGGTTTTACATGACGATCACTGCGACACTCCAGCGCCTTGAGCCGGGGAGCAAAATCTTATTGTATACGGTAGATGGCTCGGCCTTTGGCGGGCCAGAACTGCATTTTCACAGTCACCCTATCGCTTATACCGAAGCGGAACTGGAAAGCTCGGATAGCCTGCCGGCTAAATCGATCTGGTGGCAGGGTGTGGAATATAAGCCGTGGCCTGTTGAAATTAAAGGACTGGAAACCCTCAGTGACGGCAGGGCAGTGTCACCGACCCTGAGTGTGGCTAATCTGGATGGTGCTATCAGCGCCCTGTGTCTGGCTTATCAGAACATGGTGCAGGCGCGTGTCACTATTCGTATGACCTTTGCGCATTATCTGGATGCGAGAAACTTTCCAGACGGCAACCCGCAAGCCGATCCGACACAGGAAAAAATCGATGTTTTCTATATCGACAGTAAGACCCATGAAGATAACGAAAGCATTCAGTTTGCTTTATCGTCACCGGCTGACTTACAGGGCATACAAATCCCTACCCGTCAAATCCACAGTCTTTGTACATGGTGTATGCGCGGGTTATATCGCAAATCACCTTGTAACTATACGGGAACGCGATATTTTGATGAGGAGGGTAACCCGACTGATGACCCGGCAAAAGATGCGTGCGGTGGCTTGATGAGTGACTGCAAGGCCCGATACGGTGAAGCGGCTCAATTGCCATTTGGTGGATTTCCGGGTTCGGCGTTGTTGAGAAGATGATGGTACTTCTGGATATTAAAAGAACTAAAGGTTAATATTTACTGATGTATTGACATTATGAAGGTGCATTCAATGGGAACTGATGATAAGACTATTGATCCTTTATTTGATGATGCTGTTGAATATGTAATAACCAAGGAATATACATCTATCAATGAGGTAAAAGAGTATTTTGGTATAGGTTACAATAGAGCAGCTTTGTTATTGGAGCAAATGGAAATAGTTGCATGGGAATGTGATAATGAAACTTCCCGATATAAAAGAATTGCTCCGTTAACACAGAAAATAACGAGACAAGAAAAAAAAGAACCCAGTCCCAGAGTAGTTAATGCCAAGCAAAATGATTCTAAGGTGTTAGGTTTTGACGGCTTTGAATGGTTTATGGCGAGCATTAGCTTTATTGTTGTTATGTTCGTTTTCGTTTCTTGCTCCAGTCGATCACCAGCACTTGAGACAGATTATTGTTCAGATGATAAGGTAGCGTATACTTATGCTAAAAAGTTTATATCATCTCATTTAAAAGCCCCATCGACTGCTAAGTTTGCCAGTTACTACGATGTTAAATCGAACAAGCCCGCAGAATGTAAATTTAATTTTATTGGGTATGTTGATGCTCAGAATAGCTTTGGTGCAATGATAAGAACAAAGTTCAATGCTGTAGTGCGTTACGAACGTGATAATGACAAATATTATTTAACCTGAATTCCTTTTCATCCCCCAGTGGGCGCAGTTTTGTCTCGATAACGGATACCGCCTGCGCCGCAGACAAGGCCGCATGTATCCCAGTGAAATCATGACAATTTTAATCCTCTTTCAGCGGTCGCATTACCGTGATTTTAAAAACTTTTATTTGGAGCATATCTGGCAATACCATCACCGCGACTTCCCCTCCTTGCTCAGTTATACCCGTTTTATCAGCGTTGCCCCGTCCGTTTTGGTCCCCTTATCCAGTTATCTGACTCAATTAAAAGGAAAACCGACAGGCATTGCTTTTATCGACTCCACGAGTTTGCGCGTTTGTCATAACATCCGTATTCCTCGTCATAAGGTCTTTCAGGGCATAGCGCAACGCGGAAAAACCTCAATGGGATGGTTCTATGGGTTCAAATTACACCTGATTATTAACCATCTGGGCGAAATTTTAGCGCTTAAAGTGACCCCGGGTAATGTGGATGATAGGGAGCCTGTACGCGAATTATCAAAAGATCTCACGGGTTCTCTTTACGGCGACAAAGGATATCTGAGTCAGGAATTGGCGGATGATTTAGCTAAAACGGATATCACCTTTATCACGAAAAAGCGCCGCAACATGAAAGCGCTTGCACTGGCTGAGTGGGATAAGGTTATGCTTAAAAAGCGTTTTATCATTGAAACGATTAATGGACAATTAAAAAACGGCTCTCAATTAGAACATTCTCGTCACCGAAGTATAACCGGTTTTTTGTTAACCATTTTAACGGGATTGATTGCTTACTGCCTTAAAGAGAAAAAGCCATCACTGAAAATTTTCTACTCAGAAGAAGATATTTCAGTAATAGCTTAAGCGGAATTGGGGTTATTTAGAAAATTTAGATATGTAATCTACCCTACCTATTATTTATTCAATAACCCGTCTTCTGAAGCAAGCCCTTGTATTGGGTGCTTTATCTGGCGGGTTTTCTATTTTTAGGTATCCACATGCGCCCCCACATCACTCAATCTATCCTGAATCACGCCAAAGCCGAATACCCCAATGAATGCTGCGGACTGGTGATTCAGAATGGCCGAAAGCAGCAGTACATTCCCTGCCGCAATACCGCTCCTTCACCGACAGAACAATTCAGCATTCACCCCGCAGATTACGCCAATGCCGAAGAGACAGGAACGGTTGTTGCGATTGTCCACAGTCACCCCGATGCCACGACACAGCCCAGTCAATTAGACATTGCTCAGTGTGACCTGTCACAAATTCCGTGGGTCATTGTTTCATGGCCGGAAGGGGACATGCGTACCATCATGCCAACCGAGGGGGTAAAGCCTTTACTTGGCCGCCCGTTTGTACATGGCATCTGGGATTGTTATGCCATCGTGCGTGACTGGTACAAACTGGAGTGGATGCTTGAACTCCCTGATTTTGAACGTGCCGATGGCTGGTGGAGTCGGGGCGAAAATCTGTATATGAAACAGTATGCCGTGGCCGGATTTGTCGCCTGTCGGGGTGAATTACAAACAGGGGATGTGCTCATTATGCAGGTACAGGCCAGTGAACCCAATCATGCCGGAGTTTATCTGGGGGATGGCCTGATGTTGCATCATTTGTACGGGCAGCTCAGTAAGCGAGAACCCTATCATGGTTACTGGCAGGAACGCACCATCATAACCTTACGTCACTCATCCGCATCGGCGGGTTTTTTGTTGAAGGGAGTCACATCATGAACACATTACGAACCGTGCGGCTTTACGGTGTGCTGGGAACTCAGTTCGGTCGGGTACATCAACTGGCTGTCTCTACGCCGCAGGAAGCGATCCGGGCGCTGTCTGTGCTGGTTGACGGCTTTGAACGCTTTTTATTGACCGCCAAAGAACAGGGGCTGACTTTTGCTGTGTTTAACGGAAAACGCAATATCAGTCGGGAAGAATTGGTGTTTTCCGGGCAGGACGATATCCGCATTGCCCCGATGATTATCGGCAGCAAAAACGCCGGTGTTTTCCAGACCATTCTGGGCGCGGTGATGGTGGTGGCCGGGGCATTTTTGTGGGCGACCCCGTTTGGTGCGCCGATGGTGATGTCCGGGGCAGGTATGATGCTGGGTGGCGTGGTGCAAATGCTCTCGCCGATGCCGGGCGGGCTGGCCCGGCGCGAAGATCCCGACAACAAACCGTCCTATGCTTTCGGAGGGCCGGTGAACACCGTTGCACAGGGTAATCCGGTGCCCATCGGTTATGGCCGACGCCGTATTGGCGGGGCCATTATTTCAGCGGGTATCTATGCGGAAGACCAACAATAACTCTCTGAGGATGAAAGATGGAAAAACAGCCCATTCAGGGTCACAAAGGCGGGAGACAGCAGCCACGCACCCCGGTAGAAGCACCGGATTCCCTGCAATCCACCGCCTACACCAAAATCCTCCTTGCCCTTGGCGAAGGGGAGTTTGCAGGCGAGTTGGATGGCCGGCGTATTTTTCTGGATAACACGCCGCTTATCGGCGCTGACGGTACGCCCAATTTTGAAGGGGTCAAATGGGAATTTCGTCCCGGCACACCCCATCAGGCGTATATCCCCGGTCTGCCAGCGGTCGAAAATGCCCGAACCGTCAGCGCCGAACTGGTCAGCTCGTGGGTGACGACGGTCACTAATACCCAATTGTCAGCGGTCCGCCTGCGGTTATCATGGCCCCAGTTGCAGCAGCAAAAAGAGAACGGGGATGCGGTCGGTTATCGCATTGAATATGCCATTGACCTCGCCACCGATGGCGGGGCTTTTAAGGAAATCCTGAAAACCGCCGTTGATGGCAAAACTACCACCAAATATGAACGTTCCCACCGGGTGGATTTACCCGCCGCCTATTCGGGCTGGCAGGTGCGCCTTCGGCGGCTGACGCCAAAACAGAACAGTAACCGGATCGCCGATGCGATGATGGTAGAAGCCATTACCGAGGTGATCGACGCCAAATTAAGCTACCCGGAAACGGTTCTGTTATTTGTTCAGTTTGATGCCAAACAGTTTCGCAACATCCCGCAAATCACCTGCGAACCCAAGATGCGTATCATCCGTGTGCCCGCCAATTATGACCCGGCACGTCGCCGTTATTACGGTAGCTGGGATGGCACCTTCCAATGGGCATGGAGCGACAATCCGGCATGGGTGCTGTATGACCTGATGATCAATGATCGGTTCAGTATCGGTACCCGGGTGAAAGCGGAAAACCTGACTCTGGCAAAATGGGATCTGTATAGCATCGCACAATATTGCGATCAGACGGTGCCGGATGGTGAAGGCGGTGAAGAGCCGCGGTTTACCTGCAATGTTTATATTCAGTCACAGGAAGATGCCTGGGCGGTGTTGCGTGACATTGCGGGGATTTTTCGGGGAATGACGTTTTGGGCCAATAACAACATGAATGTGTTGGCGGATATGCCCCGTGACAGGGATTATCTCTTTACGGGTGCCAATGTGCGTGACGGAAAATTCACCTATGCCAGTGCCAGCGAGAAAACCCATTACTCCACGGCCATGGTGAGCTGGTCCGATCCGCAGAATGGCTATCAGGATACGATTGAACCGGTGTTTGAACACCGTTTGATACGCCGCTATGGTATCCGGCAGGCCGATATCACGGCCATCGGTTGTACCCGCCAGAGTGAAGCCATTCGGCGTGGCAAATGGGTGTTGCACACTAACGAACACGACCGGACCGTCACCTTTACCGTCGGGCTGGAGGGGCGTATTCCCCTGCCGGGTTACCTTATCGGCATATCGGATAATCTGCTGTCAGGGCCGGGTCGAAGTGGGCGTATTCAGGCCGTGCAAAGTCGATATATGCTTACCTTGGATCGGGTGCCGTCGGCAAAATCGGGGGACTGGCTGGTTATCAACCTGCCTTTCGGTAAGACAGGAAAGGATCTGATTACCGCGATCAACGGGCAGGAGGTCTCCGTGAGTAGCGGTGGCTATGCCTATGCAGATATTCCTGAGGTGGGTGCCGTCTGGGCCATTGAATCCCGCTATAGCGTGGAGCAACCCTTCAGGGTGATGGGGATCAAAGCGGGAGAGGACGGTGTCTCGTTTGACATTACGGCAGTTGAGCATAACCCTGACAAATATGCGCTTATCGACAGAAACATCCGCATTGACGAACGTCCCGTTACCATTCTTCCGCCTAGTGTTCAGCCGGCACCGAAGCATGTCCTTATCGACAGTGATACTGCGATCAATCAGGGCATTATCACCACCACGTTGCAGATCACATGGGACGCCGCCGACAGTGCCGTGGCCTATGAAGTCAAATGGCGCAAAGACAACGGCAACTGGATAACCGCTCCCCGGACGACCGCCCGGCGTCTTGAAGTACCGAACGTCGATGACGGATGCTATCAGGCGCGGGTCAGGGCGACGAATGCCGCCGCCATATCCAGTATCTGGGTGAACACGCAGGATACCTTGCTGGGAAGCCGCAAAGGGACGCCATCGGCACCGCAGTCTCTCCGCACCACGTCGCTGCTTTTTGGTATCCGGCTGGACTGGGACTTTGCCAACCCGACGGATGTCCTGTTGAAAACAGAAATTGGCTACAACAAAAACGGCGAGGATGACGACACGCTGCAGTTCGCCGATATTGCCTATCCGCAACGCACCCACACCTTGCAGGGGCTGTCGGCTGGGGAGCGGCTCTACTTCCGGGCACGGCTGGTGGACAAATCGGGTAACGCCTCGGCGTGGACGTCACTGGTCAGCGGTGCTGCGTCCAATGATACCGGCTGGATAGTGGAGGCCAGTCAGGATCATTTTCTGGACGCAGAAACCGGGCGGCGTTTACAGGAGCAACTCAATGAGCAGGCCCGAGCCGACGTGCGTCACAAGCAGTCTATTGCGGAAAATGCGCAGGCCATTGAGAGATTGCATGACATGCTGAGGGAGCTTAAGCAGCGTATATAACCTGTATTCGCTGTGACTTGACCTGATGTTATCCTGTGGTAGGACACGATTAAATCTGATGGTCGGCTATGAGCGAAGCAGACTTTAATGTTAAAGGACCTTAACGATGAAGGTCTTACTAACATTATGGTGTGTAGTTGTAATGTTCAAAGGAAGACCCCCTAGTGTTTTAAACTAGCGCGTTTCCTTAATGATGTTTAAACATAGGCCGATCGCGGGATGTGTTATATGAGATTGGAAAAGCCCATGGTAGTACCCATGGACAGTTTAAAAAGAATTAATTCGCTGCTTGCAAGGGTACTTGTTTCAGACGATTTAGCGCCAACTCTAGCTTCGCTAGATCAAACAATTTTAGCTTGCGTTGTGCCCATTTATCTCCAGCAGGCCAATGACGTATACCATCGAGCAAGGATTCTGCATCGGGAGGGACTTGCTCTTGAAACAGCAGCCAGTCTACGGTAGACAGCAGTTCTATCCCGTAAGGAGACTCGAAACCGTCGATTAATTCAGCCGTTCTTTCCAACGCGGGGAGGTAGGCTTTCGCTTCAAATTTTAAGTACAAAGCGATCTTGTCGCGCTTGTCATCGTTAAACCAAATCACATCTAGAGGACCGCAATCGCTAATACGCTTTTCACTCTTTAGGTAGCTTCCATCCAATCCATCTAATAAATGACGTAGCCTATCGGCGTAAGGACCATAATTATTGGCTACGAATTTAAGGTTCAATGGGTTTTTTAGCTCCTCAGCCTCTATCGCACGCTCTAAAAACCATGCCAGTTTTTGAATTTCCAACAAACTGCATTCCATTCCTAACACCCAGTAACGACGCACAAGTTCAGCAATCAAAGCGCGGGCAGGAGTTAGCTTTTCTACACCTTTTGGTTTGGTCACATTTTGATATTTTAATGTTGGTTCATAAACAATGATTTCTATATTTTCAAGATCACCCAATATTTGGTTGATATATGGTTTTACCTCATCCCAGTTAAGGCCACCATTACCAGCTCCCAATGGAGGAATAGCAATGGAATGTATGTGATTTTTTTCAATAAAACAGCGAAGATCTACCAGTCCATCGATAATCCACTGTATCTGTGATTTAGCCCGCCAATGTTGTTTTGTAGGAAAGTTCACAATCCAACGAGGTCCCATCAGTTCACCTGTATCGGTAACAAACATCTTTCCAGTCTTAACTTCTTTTTCTTTACATGCTTTGGCATAAGCGTCCATGTTGGCAGGAAAACGTTCTTTGAACATCAACGCAATACCCTTGCCCATAACACCAACTGTATTAACTGTGTTAACCAGAGCTTCTACATTAGCTTCCAACAGGTTACCTTGTGTAAATTTTATCATCGTCGGCCTCCTTAAAAGTACCAGCCGGGTATGCAATGTATATCCAGTTTGACTCCTAACCCATTGGCTTGTTTTTGTAATTCCTGTTGTACACTCTGTGTATAACATACTGCACCCAGCAAAGCATTGATGGGCATATACTTATAGATTAGAGCTTCTGCTTGATAACGCTCAACCTTTTCCGGGTCATCCGGATCACGCTGAAAATTGCGTTGTTGCAACAATGTCCAATCAATAGCTGTTAAATCATTCAACTCATTGTAATAATTGGTTATTACTGGGTACGCATGACGATCAGTAAATACAAAAGGTAATCCTATTTCTGCTACTCGATGCATGCTAGAAACCAGAATGACAATATCGGAATTGGACACCTTTTTTACCCCACCACGACCCGTATAAATGTTGTACATCATGGGAGAAAAAGGAGTAAAATAAAAAGGGACATAATCATTAAGTACACCTTGAGGTGGAAGAAGTACAGTTCGATGACCACGACGATTTATTAAATCTTCATTCCCAATAGTTACCCAGTTTGGCGAACGTGTTGCACCGTTTCCTGCATGTAATCCATTGGCTAGAATCCAAGGAATATTTTGGCGATGTGTAATTCTCCAAATGAGTGCTTTTTCCGGATTAAGATTAGTATATGCCATTAACTGAACATTCCTCCGTTGACATTAACATCAACTGACTGTCCATTCAGTTTTTTCATAACAGCCCTCTCAATACTCGTCGTGGGAACATAGATCATGAAGAATTTTGAAACATTGACAATATTAGGAGACAAGCACTCCGCCATGCATATGGCTCTTACAATCAGGATTGTGGTAGTCTCGCTTATTCATTATGTCCCAATTAATTAACCCGAAACCTTCATCATAGTCATAAAGTTTGATAGCAGTATTAGCCAGGGGATGCTGGGGAATTACCTTCCAGTTTTCTGCTTTAGCTACTTCCCGTTTGACTGTAATTAAAATAAAGTTTTCATCTGGTCGATCTTTCTGAACACGTCCATCAAAAGGGTTTCTTGAAAACCAATGAAAAGGCACGTATTTCTCAAGGTCATATTCCTTACGACTGTCGATTATTTCCTTATCAGCAACATCACGAAATTCTCCCAGTATTGCCCTGGATTTTAATCCATGCGTCAATATAGAGCTGACATTGTTCAAACTTGTGAGGTGATAAAGTAACTTTTGAGTTTTTATATCAGCCATATTTTTATTTCCCTTCAATTACTATAGTGTACTATAGTGGCTTCGCTCGATTCTCAGTTATACGACTTGGGCGAACTGCACCTGCGTACTTATAAATGGTTGCCCGAGACACACCATAGCACTTAGCAATTTCAGCAACTTGTATATCAGGGTTACGCAGAAGAGCCTTGATTTTCTTTACTTGCTTTTCATCTAAGGCAGGTTTCCTTCCCCCTTTACGGCCACGAGCACGAGCAGCAACTAATCCAGCCTGCGTTCGTTCTCTGATAAGGTTCCGCTCAAACTCTGCTAACGCAGAGAATAGGTGTAAAGTTAGTTTTCCTGTAGCATTGCCTGTGTCTATACATTCTGTAATACTCTCGAAACCAATGCCGAGCTGTTCCAACTCACCTACAATCCTTACCAAATCGGATAATGATCTTCCCAAACGATCAAGCCGCCAAACGATTAAGGTATCACCTTGCTCCAGAGCTCGGAGACAATGGTCAAGAATAGGGCGATCCGCAGACTTTCCACTAATTTTTTCTTCATATATATCAATACAACCAGCTCTGTTCAAAGCATCTCGCTGTAAATCTAGTCGCTGATCATCTGTAGATACACGAACGTATCCAAATCGCTTTCCCATACCTTTTCCTAACATAGATAAATATACGGGTATTCTTACATAAAAGCGGATTGTTAGCACGATGTTTAATCAATAAGTTAATGTGTCGATAAAACTACTGTTTGTTAGAACAGTGAAAATCTGGTGCTATTGTTGTACCAACTTGATCTATAGATAAAACCATATGGACTTTAGTGTCCAGAGAATGAACTGCACTTCCTAATCTCTTGTAACTTAGAAGGAGCTAATCTAATTAAACTTAATACATATTAGTGATTTCTGCTTATGGCACAATAGGGGTGTGATGGTCGCAGTTACGACTTTTGTTTAAGTGAGTTATGTCGTGGTGTGACTACAAAAATAATGAAAATTTTGCTCGTTATTTTATTCGCCAAATAGTGTCGAGTGACACGACGGTTGCATTTACCTCTCTATGGTTCTGGGAATACGTCTGCTATCCCAAATCGATAGTCAATAGCAATGGAATACATTTGCTGTCGTTATTTTGCGAGCCGCTTTGCAAAGGCCATTTTTGTCAGTGGCATGTTATTTGGGTGGGGGATAGAGTGGCGGTGAAAATTTCGACGCGGTTTTAACGTGCTGGTCACACGATAAAACCGCTAACCACAAAAACTACAGGAGATAGTTATTATGGCTGACACGTATTCTACTGCAGGCACCCGCATTTACAAAATTTCCCAACCGGAACGTTATCAGAAAGTGGTTTATCGTCCCAAGGGAGTGAACCGCACGACTCCTGCCATTAATTTAAGCGGAAAATGGCTACTGGAAGCCGGTTTTTCTATTAACGATCCGTTAAAAATCAGAGTGATGCCCGGTTGTTTGATTATCACCGCCCAAAATTTTCATGAACTGTGGCACTGCTTAAAAAGCCTGAATGAAGGTGAATGGGATGATATCGCTGTGGCACGCTGGCTGCGTCAATTCCCCGGAAAATTAAATAAAAAGTTGTCGGGATAGACTTTTAATTCAATTTTTTATCAATTAAAACATAATATTGAACGCTTCTTAGTGAGCTTCGCTTTGCATTGAAATGGCAAAAGTTTTCTTTTGCGAAGCCGTTCGCATTTTATTTTATTCATCAACAGAGAATGAACTGATGGAGCTTAAATTTTCTACTGAAGACGCTGAAAAACCGGAATGTGTGTTAACTGGTAACGATATGCGACAGATGGGCTTTACACCCAATACCCTGTTTCATATCCAGCAATATAACAACGGGTTGATGTTGACATTGGCGAAGCCTGATGATGATCCGGCTATCTTGTTCCACGCCGTGGAAGATGATCCGAAGCCGGGCATCGATTGGGTACGTGACAATGGCGAGCTGTATCTGGCTGGTGACTGGTTAACGGAAACCGGTTTGCTGGATAAGCCCGTTCAAATTGCTTTCGGTCACGGCAAGATTATGTTGATGACAGAGTCTGACCTTATGCCTGCTCGTACCATCATGTAGTCGTTCTTAAAAAAAGAATAAAGCTGGAAGATCAATCTACCAGCTATTTTAATTTATATATCAATCAAAAATTAACTTTTTTTAAATATTGCATAGCCGCACTATATGCTCCTATTGAGTGGGGATTTAAGTCTTCCATCCGTTCAAAGAATTTTTTTGCATGTCCACACATAGCAATTAAAAACTCTTCCTTTTCAATAGAAGTCTTAACTTCTGAATGGCAATTTACACTAACAAGTACTCTATTTCCCTTTGATGGAGTAAACTTAACCTCTATCGGTTGATCTGGAAAATAGCATTTGAACTCTTCATTATTATATAATATTGATAGTCCTTCGGCTAAATAACACCAAAGATCATCAATATAATCATACATTGACTTATCAATAAGACTAATACCATTGATGGTTAATTCTAAAGCGCCATCAATATAATCAGAATTTTCTATACTTCCATCATATTGAAAAATATCAATATATTCATCTTTGATTTTAATGTATGTATTTATGTTTATCATAGTTTACCTGGATAAAATTGACCTATTCTTCCATTTTTAAAACCAACTACATAATCTTGGCCTTTATACTGACCAGAAATTTGGAATTTACCGACACTTCCTTTGCTTATTACTGTATCTCTATTTTGCTTCATCACACTCCCGATAGCATCGGTAATATCATTTATTGACATTTTACGAGAAAGAAAACTTTGCTTAGCCTTTATCGAACCATCCCAATAATTAGGGTGGTGTCGCTCAAGAATATGTTTCATACCTGCTTTGTCCAGTTTGAAAGTTTGATTTCCAAAACGGTAATCTTTACCTTCAAATTTTTTCAGCTCATTAATAACCTTATAAGGGAGCTGCTTTTTAGGCATGACCTCAGAAGTACCACTCAATCCAAACGGGTCAACCCACGATAATGGATTATGCACATACCCATACGGATTCAGCCCGCCCATCAGCCCGATGGGGTCCGGCGAGATATATTGCCCCGTTTCGTTACTGTAATACCTAAAGCGATTATAGCAAAGCCCTGATTCCTCATCGAAATATTGGCCCATGAACCGGAAGTGACAACCAACATGATAATCCGCATCATTGGACGCAATCACCTGAGAATGATCTGCCTGCCCCCAGGCTTCTCAGCCGCTGTGCCCAGATAAGCTGGCCGGCCTCGTTGAGCATCTCGCGCGGCGTTCCCTGATGGTCACTCACCACATAGTGCAGCTTGCCTCGCTCAAAACGGGCTGACGGTGTGAGTGCGCCCGGTTCGTAGAGCCAGCGGACACGCTGATTTTCCGCCGGTGTGCCATCGGCATAAATCGGCGTTTCCTCAACCAGATGGTCACCGCTCCACAGGTAATCCTGTCCGACGATGGCATCCGCTCTCAGTGCTAAATCCGGTTTGCCATCCAGCCACAATTTTAAATTTGTGGCAGCCAATTTTCCATCGTGAATTTTCAGTTTTTGGAGTCGCCTACCAAAAGGATCGTATTTATACTGCCAACGCGAGCCGTCCGGGGTTTCGCAGTGGGTAAGCTGGTTTTGCGTATCCCAGCGATAGCGCCAGATTTGCGGACGGAAGCCATCACGGCGTTCAGTTTTTTCCACCAGACGACCGTTATCATCATAGCGATAACGGTTATCCCCTTGCTGCACAACACGTCCGGCTTTCTGGCGTTGATTGATTTGTGCTACCGCTCCCCGTGCATCGGTGGGTAGATGTTGACTCAGATTGCCGTTGGCATCATAGCTGAATTGCTCTTCATGCGGACGCGCACCCTCGTACAGGGTATGGAGTATTTGGTCGTTAGTATTGTAACGATAACGGGTTTGTCCCCAGCGGCTGTCGTCAATCACCCGTACATTGTGGGCGCGGTCGTATTGCCAGCTCCGGTTGACAGCGGTGGCCTGGGGTGGGAAGTGCGGATCGTTTTGCGCCAGCGTTTCCCGGAAAAATTGGGTAGCCTGACCCGCCGACTGATGTGCCAGCAGGCCAGTTGCGGTGTAGCGACTGGCAAGGATAAAACCGTTGGCACTTTCCCGCACGGTTTCCCGCCCCAGCGCATCATGCTGGAATGTCAGTGGTGCATGCTGGTTAAGCTGAAAGTGATTCAGACTCCCCGACAGGTTATAACCGAAGTGCAGGGTATTGCCATCGACACTTTCGCTGACAGGACGTCCGGTCAGATTATCCCATTCGCGCGTGATTTCCCGCCCATTGATACGCTCACAGGTCGGCAGGCCAGTGGTCTCGTCATATTCGTATTCCACCACGGCATCGGCATTGGTGGCTTTCACTAGTTGATGCCGCTTGTTGTACTCGTAACGCGTTGTGGCTTTCAGTACCCGTTGGTTTTCTTCCGGTTGCCAGCTTTCCTGTTTGAGCAACAAACCCGTAGTGGAATAATGCCAGCGGAGCTGTTGTCCGTCGGGATATTGCGTCAGTGTGCGGCGTCCCAGTTTATCGTACTGATATTCAAGAGTACGCCCGGTAAAATCAGTTTCCCGGATAATCTGCCCCGCGGCATCCCGCTCATAACGGTAGGTTTCGCCGGTGGAGGCGGTCACTGAGTTCAACCGGGTCAGCCGGTCATAGCCAAAGTGTAATACCGTGCCATCGGGTCGGGTAACCTGAGTCAGCAGGTCAAACGCGCCGTAAGTATAGCGGGTGGTACGGCCTTCGCCGTCAGTCACGGCCACTACTCGCCGTTCACTGTCATAGGCCAGTTGTTGCGTGGTGCCATCCGGCAGTTCGACTTCCGTCAGGCTACCGTTGAGACTGGCATGGTCGTCGCTGTAACGGTAGTGAGTTTGTTGTTTGAGAGCATCGGTGAATTGGCGCAGGCGGCCCAGTTCATCCAGTTGCAGGCCGGTGGTCTGACCGTCTGGGGTCATCACGGCAGCCAGCCGCTGTTGTTCGTCATAGGCATAGTGCCACTGACGCCCATCCGGTAGCAGGCGCTGACGCAATTCACCGTGCGTGCCGTATTGGTATTCTTCTTTGTGCCCCAATGGATTAGTCAGCGCTGTCAGGTTGCCTTGCTCGTCATAGTGAAATTGCCAGCGCTCACCGGTGGGCAGGACACTTTCGATAAGCTGCCCGTGTTCGTCATAACCGTAAGCAAAGGTTTCTCCCGTCGGCAGAACCATTTCGGTCAGCGCACCATCAGGGTTGTAATCGAAAGTCGTCATTCCACCGGCTGCATTGGCTTCCCAGACGATTTGACTGTAGCGCCACTGGCGGCGTGTGACGCGTCCCAGCGGATCGACTTCACGGATCACCAGCCCGTTGTTATCGTAATGGTGCTGGGTTTCACCACCTTCAGCATCCCGGTAAGTGGTGATACGCGCCTGGTCGTCATAGTGGAAACGGTCACTCCAGTAGCCGCTGGGGGACGTCATGCTCAGTACCCGCCCCTGCTCATCATAAATGAGATGCAGATCAGTTTGGTCGGTATCGTGCCAGCGGGTCATCCGCCCCTGTGCGTCATATTCATGCCACAGATGGTTGTGCTGGAACGCATCACATTGATGCAGATAACCTTGTGGATCATAGTGACAGGTCACCAGCCGTTGTTGTTTTTGCTGTTCAAGATAGTCCACTGTCTGGAGTTGCTGATCCTGATACCCCAGAATCAGCCGGAAGCCATCCGTGCGCGTGACTTCGATCAGTTGTGCGTGTTTATTGTAAATAAACCGGATCGCGTTCTGACGGCGGTCAGTGATCGCGGATAGCTTGCGGATATTGCCAACGATGTGATTGAAGTGATAGCTGAGTTGGGACTGGCGGTCGGTCAGTTGCAATTCACCATTCAATTCGCCGGTCAGCAGGTAATGGGGAATATGCTGGTTACGGGCGAGTACCTGATTATCCGGCGTATTGAAATCATAGATGACTCCGTCTGCATCGGTGAAATTGATTTTGCCGTCAGTCAGTGCCAGCTGGCGTGACCAGTCATCTGCCCATTTCGGGCCAAACAGGCCGTTTAAGTTGGCAGTGGAGCGATAGGTGCGGGTCAGGGTAATCGGCAACAATCCGGGGATAGCGATAACCGGCCAGACTTGCAGGAAGTCGCCGGTGGCCATATCGACAGGTTCACTTTTTGTGCTACAAGTCCCGTTGCAGCTACCATCTTTATCGGTGGATTTGTTGTCAACAGGGTCTTTTTCGGTGTTTTTGGGTTTGGCCGGCGCGGGGTTGGCAGTTTCTGGCGACTGGCCTTTGATTTTGGCACCTTTTTTGGCAACAGCTTTGGCAAGTCCAAGAATACCTGTCGCTAAAGAAGCGCCTTCGTATATTAAATGACCCCCTTTCTCGGCATCGCTTTTCATTTCCATCTTAATCGCATCAGCATTGACCATATCAACGGCCTTTTGCTGCAATTCAGACACCCCGACAGGAGAGCCCCCCATATATTCCCAGGCTTTTTCGGCAGCAACGGCCGGTGCCGTTGTCATGATTACGGCTCCCTTGCCAAGCAATTCCCCCATTTCAGGAACGGTATTCCAGAGTGCTTTGCCTGCCCCGATAGCCGCTTCGCCCGGACTGTCCCAGGCGGCTTGCAGATGGTGTTTACTCTCATCCACCCATTTGTTGAAGTCATCGGCGGTTTCCTGAAACCAGTCAACGGTGTTATCCCACATCCCTTTTTCCGCCGGGGCCTCTGGCTTAACGGCCGGATTAGCGGCATGCGGAGGAGAGGCGGACTGGGGGGCCTGTCCGACAATGCTACCAATTGTATTCCCTTCTCCGGTCGGGCTATCGTCTCGTGGCTTTTGCGGCAACGCAGCATTGGGTTTGGGATGATCGTCGTCGTCTTTCTCTTTTTCCCATTCTTCCTTTGGAAATTCACCCCTTTTGAATTTTTCAACGGTATCCTGAGCCGTTTTCTTAAAAGCCTGAGCTTCGAAGTCAGCGTCTGCCTGATTATAGTGAACGTCTAATTCCGGGTCGTCGCCGTAATCGCCGTAAAAACGGGTGCTTTGCCGGTATAGTGTCTCTGCATTGCTGAGCGCTTTCTCCGCCTCAGCCTGTGTGCGAATGTTAAATTCTTTGCAATATTCTTCGGCTCTGACATCGTTGCTATCTGATGTGACGAGCATCTTATCTGACATGGTTTCCCTCCTTATGCCCCGTTCATCCAAAATTTATCCCCGTGGCGCAATACCAGTTTGTTGCCGGCACGAACCGTGCGGGTATGCTCCTGCGGATGGCATTTTCCGCCGACGGTGCCGCTTTTGACGCCATTCGCTACGCCGGGCTGGTCGCCCAGTGTCTGCGGCACAAAGCTCTGGGCAAATACCACCACCGGCTGGCCATTGGCACGCACGGTTTTTTCCGGGGCTGAGCTGTCTGCCAGTTTCGCCACCACCGGATAGGGGATGGGTGGGGTGGAAGGCCCCATCGGGGTTTTGCACACGTCCGGCAGCATGCCGATAATCATCCAGGTACCCGCGGTACGGGCGATGTAGTTATCAGCCATCTTTTTTCTCCTCTTCCAGTGGCGCCAGTTTGAGTAAAGGGGCATCCGGGTTGATTTCAAACCGGGCTTCGGCGACCCGTACGGGCAGAGAGGCTTTGAAGCTCAGACGGCAGGTTATATGCAGTGTTCTGGCTTCGCTGTCGATAATTAACGTATCGAGGCGCATCGGTACGGGCAGCAGCATGCCGTTATGCATCCGCAGCAGGATAAACGGGCGATGCCCCGGCAGTTTGACATGCAGGTCACTATGGGGCGTCAGGCCACTCAGGGTGAGGGCAATATCGGTTTCCGGCCAGTCAATCTGCTGGTCAGCCGGGGCGCCGTTCCAGTAACCAAAGTCAAAATCTTTTGGCAGATAGGGATGGCGGTGCTCCAGCCAGTCGGCATCGTAAGTGCCGGCAAGTTGGCGGCGGGGCAGCCACGGGCGACCGATAAACCCCATTCCCTGCGGCTGACAGGCGGGGGTATCGGGCAGTAATGTGCCAGCCAGTTGCTCCGCAAAATGCTGTGAGGTAAACGGCGCATCCGGTCGAATAATGCGCGGGGCAGGGTAACGGGTGAGTTGTTTGGCATCGGCATACCACGGTGTGATAAATCCCATCCCCAGCGGGTTGGCTTCCCAAACGGCATGCGCAATCGGGGCATTTTCCCCGTCCGGGTGCTGCTGGCGCTGTTCGGGTGTCAGTCGGTCACGCTCTTTGAGGTGTTGGCTCGCTTTATCGTCTGCCTGAATTTTGCATTCGCCCCCAAAGGCATAGCAGTAATCCAGTGGCAGCGTGGTAAAAGGTGTTGGTTCAGTCAGTTGCCAGTGGCCAGCGGCGTCACGGATAAATTCCCGTTCACCGGTTACGGTGAGGGTTTTGTCGAGCAGGGGCTGGCCCTGCTTAGTTTGTACCTGTAACCGCACGGGAAATTCGGTGCAGGGCTTACCTTCTGGCGCATAAGCCGTGCCGTTGACAATCACGTCGCAGCGCGGTTTAAACGGCGCAAGGTCACTTTCCTGCAACACCTGCGAGGCATTCATCTGCCCGCGGTATTCATCCTGTAAACACAGGGGCGGCGCGGGCAATAATTCGGCGACGTACTCCCCCTCTCCGGCAGGCATCAGTTGGTAGCCGATTTTCATGACCGCGACGTGATGCTCGGTATCGTCGACATCGAGCATCGGGTAGTTCATCACCGCAAAGGGCGTCAGGTTACGAAATTCCATCTCAGTCTGTCCTTGTTAGTTCAGGTCGATGTCTTTACCGGTGATTTGTACCGGGCCACTGGCCTCAAATTTGAACTCACTGCCCTGAATGGTGATTTTGCCCTCGCTATCCATACGCAGGACGCTGGCACCGCATTTCAGCTCAATCACATCACCGGCATTGATAGACAAGGTATTGCCGACCACAACGGATTTATGGCTGCCAACCTGTTCAGTCTGGCTGGCGCCGACGGTGGTGTTCATGCTGGCGCCGACGGTCAGTGCGTAGACCATGCTGATGGTTTCCGTGCTGGTCATTTTCACCATTTCATTTTTGTGCTCATTCACTTTGATGGTCTGGTTTTTTTCCACGGTTTCGCTGTGGTTAGCCAGTACATGGGTATCGCGGTTATTGAGTACCTTGGTGTTCATGTCTTTCTGGGCGTGCAGTGACAGGAGTTCACTACCTTTGGCATCCTCAAACAGCAGTTCGTTGTAGCCTTGCCCTTTGTGGGTTTTGGAGCGGAACGCCATCTGGGTTTTGCTGCCCGGTAAGCTACCCGGTGGAATGTTACTGGCATGGTAGGTACGCCCGGTCACTATTGGCTGGTCGGGGTCGCCATGCAGGAAATCCACCACTACTTCCTGTCCGATACGGGGAATGGCCAGCATGCCCCAGCCCTGACCGGCCCACGGCTGGCTGACCCGTATCCAGCAGGAGCTTTGGTCATCGCTTTTACCGTAACGGTCCCACGGGAATTGCAGACGCACGCGCCCGTACTGGTCACAGAAAATTTCTTCACCGGCCGGGCCGACCACTTTGGCAATCTGCGGGCCATCAATCACCGGTTTGGGCAACGGGGCCGGGCGCCAGTTCTGGTTCTGGCGGATGAAGGTAAAGTGGCTGTGCAGTGTCGTGCCGGCGCCTGAGCTGGCGGTTTCCAGTGCCTGCGGTTGACAGCCGCTGTGGCTGGCGGAAACGGTCTGCCATGACTGGTTCAGGTCTGCCCGGGGATGGTTATCGAGAATGAACAGTTTGCCCGGTTGCAGGGCGATGGCATTGCCGCTGCCCTGTCCGGTCACGGCGTCGCTGCGCAGTGCCTCCAGGCGGTAGCGGGTAAAATCCTTGCCATGCGTCTCGTCCTTGAAGCGGCCCGGATAGTCGTAATGCTCGTAATACAGTTGTTGCAGGTTTTCATCCCGCATCTGTTGCTGAAATTCTGCCGGCCAGGCCGGGTTTTTGAAAGTGTAATCCTTAAGCTGTACCTGAGCCGGGCGCACCTGTGCGCTGCTGGTCAGACTGTTGACCGCCGGTTCCCCCAGTGTACTGCCTTCACCCGGCTTTTTGTCCCGCTCCACCGGCAAAGCCTCCGCCACTGATCATGCTACCGACACCGGCAGCAGTGTTACCACCCGCGCCCGTCAACAGGCCTTTGGCCTGTTTCGCTATCTGCGTCGTTTGCTGTCCTTGTTCCAACAGCGCTTTTCCTTTCTTCAATTTGGTGAGGTGCTTTTTCACTGACATAGTTTGTCTCCCTGAGATAATGGAATGTTATGCAATAGGCTATTCCGCCTGATAACAACGCAGGCCATAACATTCGGGCACAAGATTTAAATCTAACTCACATTGTCTCCGACAAATTGGTTAATTAAGGACGCAATATGCTGCTTTACGATAATTTGAAGGGACTTTGTTTTCCGAATATATCAGCTGATCTGTGACAAATAAAATGGAGGAAATAATAAATAACGGCTGGGTAAAGGCCAAATTAAATCAAGTGCAATAAAAAACGGCATCTGACAATGACAGTGTAAAAAGTTAAAATGATTGCCTTTTAGGAATAATATTCTGATATGGTGTATATAATTAGTGTATAGATCTGCTTAATATTTATCCATAAAAGATGTCTTTTCCGTAACTTTATGAGGTAAAAATAAAAAATAGTTAACGGGTTTGACCAAAATCATGATCATTTTCATTTCATGAACTCGATCACAAAAAAGCTGTTATTAGAAATGAGATTTTTTTATTTTCTGTCTTTTTTGTTTAATAAGAAAGAGCGTAATAATGAATGATGTATTTGCATTGAATATATAAGCTCCAGCCATTCATTCAAATAAAAGTAAATATTGCGATGAGATCAGTCCTAAATGGAAATAGCCAAATTAATATTTGGTTAATTGAGCAATATAAGGATTAAGTCAATTCAAACAACTTAACTTAGTTAGACAACTGCCTGGATTTCAAAGGGCAGTTTTCTGCCCTATAGTGATAGTAACTTACTTTCTCATTGCGCTATAATTTCCCGCTTTTCTGTCACAGACCCTATTTCTACCTATGCCAGAAATACCTATGATTCACATGGGTTCTATGAAGTTTGCCGCGAGTTCAAGAGATTAAATATCACTGCAACAATTCACTTTTCTATTGGATATTGAGTAGTCATCATCAAAATTATGTGCATAAAGTAACTTATTTATTATATCGAAAAAAGAATAAGGGGGCATAATTGGTATATGGAATTGAAATATAAATACATTGCCTTAAATTATCGAGTTCTATAGGGCTACAAACTCATCAGAGAACGGTTTGTTCAGGATGTTATCAATGCTCGTTTTTTAAATATCAAGTGCGCAATAATCCCACCAACCAATCCCCAAAATGCTGAGTTGATCCCCAGTAAATTTGCTCCTGATGCTGTGATTAGAAAACAAATAATAGCGGCATCCCTTGTAGATTCATTTTTGATTGCCAGATTCAGACTATTTGTAAAAGTGCCAAGAAGGGCTAATCCGGCCAAAATCTTTATGAATGGAGCTGGAAAAGCGTTAAATAAATAAAAGATGGTTCCGCCAAAAATGCCTGCCAGTATATAGAAAAAACCAGCACTCACAGCGGCAATATACCGTTTATCCCGATCTGGGTGAACATCATTTCCCATGCAAATGGCTGCTGTAATTGCGGCAATGCAAATGCTGAATCCCCCAAAAGGGGTCAGAATAATAGTTATTAATGATGTCCAAATAAGTAATTTGGATGTACGAGGTGGATATCCCGCCGCCTGTAGGGTAGCAATCCCCGGTGCATTTTGTGATGCCATCGTGACGATAAAAAATGGAATGCCTACACCAATAAGTGTGGTTGCGCTAAATTGTGGCATGACAAACTTAGGCAGGGAGAACATGATGCTTTCACCTGTCAAATTTAAGTTGCCGCTGAGGATACAGAGAATAACCCCTGCCGCAAGTGTTGAAATTATTGCATATAACGGAAAATAGCGGCGGAAAACTAAGTAAATAAGTAGCATGATGCTACAAAGCCAAAAGTTGGATTGTAGTATTGCAAAGGCATCCAAACCGAAGCGGAGTAATATTCCGGCAAGCATCGCGGCTGCGATGGAGTGCGGGATGTAGTTCATCAATTTGGCAAATAGCCCAGTGATACCGCATATCAATATTAATGTCGAAGCGAAGATGAAAATACCAATGGCTTCATTGACTGAGGTATTCGGAAAATGTGTCGCCAACAATGCAATTCCCGGTGTTGACCAAGCCGTTAAAATAGGAGTGCGATAATAAAGTGATAACGCAATTGTTGAGATTCCCATACCAATACCGAGCGTAACTAGCCAAGCACCAATTTGTGATGATTCGACACCAACCGCTGCCAATGCTTGGAGAATTATCGCAACTGAACTAGCATAACCAACTAATACCGCAACAAAACCTGTAACAAGCGTTGATGGTGAAAAATCTCTAAAAAATGATTGCTTAGGCATACGATATGACCTATCGGATGTTATAACGGACGATGGTGAGAATATCATCGTCTGTTTTAGCATTCAACCCATGTATTTATTTTGAGAAGGCACCAATGAGTGATATCACACCGAAAATTGCCGAAAAATTTAAGTCATTAAGAGCTTCTCGAGGGTTAAGCCTCAGTCAGGCTGCTAAACTGACGGGAGTTAGTAAGGCGATGCTTGGGCAAATTGAACGCGGTCAATCAAGTCCGACGATTTCTACACTGTGGAAAATTGCAACAGGTTTTAATGTCGCCTTTTCAACCTTTTTGGAGGGAACAGAGCCTCAGCTTCAGCCTGTATTACATCGATTTAATGAATTACCGATCTTTGAACAAAACAATTCAGGTATGCGAGTAACGCCACTGATCCCCTTTGATGATGAATTTTTCATCGATTTATTTAAAATAGAATTGTTACCGGGGGCTTCAAGTGAATCTTCTCCACATGAAGTTGGAGTGGTAGAGCATGTTATTGTGCTCAGTGGGGTGTTAGATCTGCGTATTAATGACACCTGGCATAAAATTTCAGCAGGTGAATCAATGCGTTTTCATGCCAGTTGTAACCATGCTTATGTTAATTCAGGTGATGAGATTGTTGTTATCCATAACCTCATTCATTACCCACATGACTCGTTACCTACATAATAACCTGAAAGAGTTGGCGTACAGATTGTTTATATAGATGTTAATATGGCGATTTAAATCGCCATATCTTAACGTTATCTAATTTATTTAGATTCAGGCAGTGTAGTGTTGACTACTTTTGGATGCTGTATTCACGTTTCATCATTGAAGAGAAATTATCATTAAAATATGATTTTTAATTATATTAATAATATACAGTCACATAATATGCATTTGATTTATTTGCACAATGAACATAAAACTTTTTATAATAATATTAATTTAGTATCAAAATAAGATAATTAAACTATTAATATATGAGTCTTGTAACTAAGAATGTAAATTAAACTTCATTTATTACAAAAGCTAAAGTGTAAAGATAAAATAAACAAAATTGAATTATTATTGCTTGATATAAGCAGGAAATATAATTTCCTTGACAATGACGAACTGTTAGCGATATTAATTTATAATATGGTAAAAAATCTGAAATATTCATCTGATATATCTATCCAATCAGATTTAAAATTGCAGTATATATATTCTTCTATGGCTTTCAAGATGCAACTTGAAAGACGACAGGTGTATAGCAAGTAGCAAGTAGCAAGAGAGAGGGCATATGAATAGCCGGATAATACATCAGTATTCCACCATACATGCTTTGATGTCTGGTGTTTTTGATGGAATGTTTACAATATCGGAAATCAGCCAAGGTGGCTCATTTGGTATTGGCTACTTACATGCACACGCAGGTGAAATGATTGCACTGGATGATATTTTTTTTGAAATTCAGGGAGAGGGTAATGTGCGCCGTTTCTATGCTCACGAGCAGTTGCCATTCGCACAGTTGACATATTTCAACCCTAATGAGCAGTTTCCTGTTTCGAATATCAACAAAAAATCTCTTTATGCCGAATTATCCACTCAGGTAAATATTGATAATATTTTTGCTGCGATAAAGATTGAAGGTAATTTTAAAAATATCCGGTTTCGTCGTATGAATTGCCAGGAAAAACCTTTTATTGAAGCAGTTACAGAACAATCCGAAGAAACATTGCATGATATCTGCGGTGTGATGGTTGGATTTTGGACACCAGACATCTTTCACGGTGTTTCTGTTGCAGCGTTTCACATTCATTTTATTGATGAAACCCGGACAAATGGCGGGCACGTTATTGATTTTGAATTACATAATGGTCTTTTAGGTTATGAGTTAAAACAAGATATAAAGATCCATTTGCCAGATAAATAGTGAATATCTTAATGCCGTCCTCAAAATCAATCATCTGCATGATGTTATTAGAAAAGCTAAAGGATGATAAGGGCCTGTAGAAAAACGATATTTTTTTATTCTCATTTAAGGCAGGGAAAGAGTAACTTCAATCCCTGCTCTGGATATCAGTGACTTGTTTTTAAGACACTTGAATATTCCACTGGAACCCAATTATATCCCTGTTTTTCTTTACGAATATGCCCGATCCCTGGGAAGGGTAGGTGGGCACCACCAATTAACCATTGTTGATGTGCCGCTTTTTCGAAAATAGATTCACGTGCTTCAATGGCTTTATTGTTATCTACATCGAATTCAATAGAAACTTCTGGATGTGCCAGTTGTACTGCATGAAAATGTACGATATCACCCAAAATCAACATGTGACTTTTGCCTGAATGTATCAGGTATGAAGTATGGCCGAGTGTATGACCAAAAGTGGATATTGCTTTGATGCCGGAAATAATCTCCTCTCCACTTTTAAAAGTATGAAATGCCTTTGCAGCAATATACGGTGCTACAGATTTTTGGACCATGTTAGCGAATGACTGATTTTTTTCTGAAGTTGAAGCAACAAGCTGAGGGTTCAACCTGAAATTATTTTCTTCCTCAGAAATATATACGGTCGCATTCGGGAATATGGCTTTACCCTCCGGTGAAGTAATGCCACAAGCATGGTCTGGGTGCATATGTGTCAGTAATATGGCTTTTACTTCTTCTGGTTGATAACCCGCAGAACGGATATTATTAATGATATTGCCCGCGGTGGGCCCAAAGCAGTGGCTACTGCCTGCATCAATTAATACCAAACCTTCTTTGGTATTAACAAGATAAGCATTTATCGCTGTCTGAATGCCCTCTTCATTTTCAATCTGGTACATTCGTGCGATCATTGCCTGAACATTTTTTTCATCAAGACCTTTTAGTAAAGAAGGGGAAAGATCGACGTGTCCATCATAAACAGCGGTAACCGTGAAATCACCAAGGAGATAATGATAATAACCAGGAACCTGATTTGCAGGTTGTTTAGCAAATTTTGTCGAAGCGGTGGACATTGTAGAAGTTGCCATAACGCCTGCGAGTGTCAATGTAATAGCAAGATATGATTTCTTAAAAATATTTTTCATTAAATACTCCAGAAATTAAGGAAATAAAATAACTATAATTTATCAGTGTTATTAAAATAAATTAATTAATGAAAAATAGGATGGATGCAGATTTAAATGTTGATAAATTAATAATTGGTTGAATGATATAAGATAAAAAAATAGATAACACGATATTATGGGTGTCAAAAAAACATCTGCTCCCCTTAAAAAGGATTAAATCAATTATAATAAGTCATTCTCACAAACAGTCCTGATTTATTTTTTTATCATCTCATAAAATGAGGTTGTCAGATTAATTTGAATTGATATTGAATGAAATAGTGGTTTATTCTTATTGCAATAAAATCCTTGGCCCTGCTCCTTTTTCTCCCAATATATCATTTGGGTTGCGTAGCGGGCACTCTGTCAGTGAAAGGCATCCACAACCGATACAACTATCCAGATTATCACGTAACTGGGTTAGCGTTGTGATACGTTGATTCTCCATATCCCGCCATTGTGAAGAGAGCATACGCCATTGTTCTGCCGTGAGTTTGCTGTTGGGTGGGAATTGACTTAATATTTTTTGTATTTCTTTCAAAGGAATACCTGTACTTTGTGCAACTTTGATAATCGCGATATAACGCAGAACAATGGCAGGAAATAGTTACCATCAGCCACCTTTCCGGTGCACGTATTGCCGTGAACATTGTCAGTGGCTGGTTTCGCGGCGAGTTTAAGGCCATTGGTGAACCCTGGCTCGATCATGAAGAGCGCTATTTACGCTCTGAGGAATTTATTCGCTGCCTGCGGGGGATATGGCAGGAAGAACAGTTCACTTTTGCCGGAGATTTTTATCGTTTTCGGAATTACAGCTTAAAACCGAAACCTCTTCATCCACAGCCGGAAATTTTTCAGGGAGGCAGTTCACGTGCCGCGCGGGACATGGCTGTACGGGTTTCTGACAGGTATTTCACTAACGGCAATAGCATAGAAGGTGTGCGTCAACAGATCGAAGATATTCAGGTTAAATCGCAGCAGGTGCTGCAAGAGATTATTGATCACACTGATGTGGAAGCAGTGAAAGGTTTTCAGCATGAGACACAGAATGCGGGCTTGGCTTCACCGGAAAAAGAAGGGAACTGGGCGAAATCCAGCTTTGATGATTTGGTGCAGTATAATGATGGTTTTAAACCGAGGCTGATTGGTACACCGCAACAACAAATAGCTGAACGGATTATCGACTATAAGAAAGTAGGCGTAGATCTATTGTTGCTGGGATTCCTCCATTGTCAGGAGGAGGTTGAGTTCTTTGGACGGGAGGTTATCCCTCGTGTTCGGCATTGATATTGCCAAACACAAAAGTGCGGATTTTGGATAACGATACGTATGGTTACTGTTTTTTCACGGGGATGTGGATTATATCGTGGTTCACATCCCCAAAATAAAGTCAAACCGTTAAGTCAACCTGTTGATTATCAATCAGACGTGTTTTTCCTAACCATGCCGCCATCAGGATCACAGCCTTTTTACTCTGTGATGTTAAAGGTTCCAGATTTTCTGCATCACGAATAAATATCTCATCTGGCATAAAACCTTCTTCTCGTAGATGAGTGGACATTATTTCAAGCAACTGTTCAATATCCCGTTCACCATTTCTCAACCTTTCAGCCGCACATTGCATGACTTGGTTTAGCAGAGGCGCCACTTTTTTCGCTTCTGGAGACAGGAGATTGTTGCGTGAACTGAGTGCCAGCCCATTTTTATCGCGGACAATAGGTACGGAAACCAGAGTAATATCATAAGCCATGTCAGCAATCATTTTGCGGATAACCTGCAACTGCTGAAAATCTTTTTCACCGAAGTAAACCAGATCAGGCTGGATCAGATTGAACAATTTGCTGACAACCGTGGTGACTCCACGGAAATGCCCTGGTCGGCTCGCACCTTCAAGCACATAAGAGAGTTCAGGGACTTCAACAAAAGTCTGTTTGCCGTTTAAGCCATTCGGATACATTTCGTTGGCATTAGGAGCAAAAACCATCTCAACATTGTGGCGACTCAGTTTTTCGCAATCTTCCTGTAGAGTTCGCGGGTAGTTGACTAAGTCATCTTCGCGATCAAATTGCATTGGATTGACAAAAATGCTCACAATGACTACGTCAGCCTGGGCTTTGGCAGTATCAACCAGAGCCATATGACCATCATGCAGATTGCCCATTGTAGGCACAAAGGCAATTCGTTTTCCGGCCTGACGCCAACGACGGATTTCACGGCGTAAAATGGGGATTGTTTCTATAATCAGCATTGCTCTACTCCTTTATAATTGGCCGTCATGCTGTGTATACCCGTCGTTTTTCTTGAAATCCATAGGGTATAGATTAATTGAATGAATGTGCTTGGTCGGGATAAGTGCCGTTTTCCACCTGTTCAATGTACAGGTTGATGGCATCCCTGATGTTGCCGGTCTCTTTGAGAAAATCTTTGGCAAATTTTGGTGGTTTCGCGGTAATGCCTAAAGCATCATGCATGACGAGGATCTGGCCATCAGTTTGATTGCCCGCACCAATGCCAATAACTGGGATTTCCAGCGCTTCAGTCACTTTCCGTGCCAGTTCTGCTGGCACACATTCCAGCACCAATAATTGCATCCCGGCTTTTTCTAAGGCAATAGCGTCGTTAATTAATTGTTGAGCTGTGGGCTCATCACGCCCCTGTACTTTATAGCCCCCTAATATGTTAACGGCTTGTGGTGTCAGTCCCAGATGCCCGCAAACGGGAACAGAACGGTCGGTTAGCATTTTTACTGTCTCACACAGCCAGCTTCCACCTTCAATTTTGACCATGTTAGCGCCTGAACGCATTAAAACAGCAGCATGATTGCAACCTTGCTCTGGAGTGGCATAACTCATGAAAGGCATATCGGCGATCAGAAAAGCATGGGGAGCACCAGCGCGGACGTTTCGGGTATGGTAGGCAATATCCTCCACTGTAACTGGCAGGGTAGAATCAAACCCTTGTACGGTCATGCCGAGTGAATCGCCAATAAGCATGACATTGATACCTTGGGCAGCAAACAGGTGAGCGAAGCTAGCATCGTAAGCCGTGATTGTCGCAAACTTACGTTTCTCTTTTTTTAACTGGCTCAGGTCAGCCAGAGATATTGGTTTCATTATTATCTCCTGAATAGTTATACCCGAATGAACCAGGCCCAAATTATCCAGAAATCGGCCACAACTGTATGAGATGTTGCGTTACTTTTCTTTCATAAAACTACTGTGCTACAACCAAAACGTCAGGCCATTTTCTGGAACATGTTTTAATCGTTCTGCTAATGTTTCTTTATCAGGAAACACGAGATCCGGTGCAATTTCTGCAAGCGGATAAAGCATAAATTCGCGTTGTTTTAAACCGTAGTGGGGAATAGTCAGGCGTTCAGTATTAATCACTTGGTCACCGAATAACATAATATCCAGATCAAGTGTTCTCGGCCCCCAACGCTCGTCTTTGCGGACACGCCCTTGAGCCAGCTCTATCGCTTGAGTGTGATCAAGCAAGGTTTCTGGTAGTAAGTGAGTATCCAATGCAACAGCCAGATTGAGATAGTCTGGCTGATCCTGTGGTCCCAACGGTTTAGTTCGATAAAATGAGGAACGTGCAATAAAAATCGTGTCAGGGATTGTTTTCAGGGCAGCAAGTGCATTATCAACTTGCTGCAAAGGATCAGCCTGATTACTGCCAATAGCGATGTAAATCCGGGTTATAGTATTAGACATGATTCCTGTTAATTCCTGTTATGGCGAGGGCGATTATGACCCCCCCGGTGATGGCGTGTTCTGCGACGAACAGGTTCACAGCCAAGTTCAGAGATCATGCCCCGCTGTTGTGAAGGGGTTGATTGTTGGAATTTTGTCCACCAGTGCACCAGTTCTTTCAGTTCATGACGTGGTTCAATGCTGGCGCGCAATTCCAGTAAATCAAAAGCAGCCCGGAATTTTGGGTGCTCCATCAATTTATTTGCTCGTTTCCCCTGACGGCTCGGTAGGCGAAGCTGCAATAGCCAAATATCACGCATAGTTGTGGTATGGCGTTTTGGAATGGCAATTGAACGGCACTGTTCATCAAGAATATCATTCATCGCCAGAGCAAAGGCATCGTAATACTGTAATCCACCTTCCTGCGTCAGTTTTTCCGCATGTTCAATCAGTGGATACCATAATATTGCCGCAAATAAGAAAGCAGGATTGACCCGCTTGTCATTCTGGAGACGATAATCGGTATTTTTTAATACCTGCTGCAACAGTTTTTCCATCGCTGAATCACCGCGTTGGGTGAATCCACGTTGGATTAGCGGGAATAATGGTTCAAATAGCTGGTATTCACGCAGTAGTTTATAAGTACTGTAACCGTGCCCTGTCTGTAGTAGTTTCAGAGATTCATCGAATAGACGGGCGGGAGGAATCTCTCTTAGCAGAAACGCAAGACGTGGGATAGGTTCGGCAGTGGTCTCATTGATAGTCATGTTTAGCTTGCTGGCGAAACGGATGGCACGCAGCATCCGTACAGGATCTTCGCGATAGCGGGTTTCCGGATCACCAATCAGGCGAATGATCCCTTCTTCCAGATCGGCCATTCCACCGACATAATCCCGTAGTGCGAAATCTTCAATACCGTAATAGAGGCTATTGATAGTGAAATCGCGGCGGATGGCGTCTTCTTCCACTGAACCAAAGATATTGTCACGCAGTAACATCCCACTTTGGGCTTTGTGTGACTGATTGCGGTCATTGCATTCAGTTTGTTCATGTGACCCACGGAATGTGGCAACTTCAATCACATCTGGCCCAAACATAATGTGGGCAAGGCGAAAACGGCGACCAACAAGGCGACAGTTACGGAATAACTTACGCACTTGCTCTGGTGTTGCGTTGGTGGCAATGTCAAAATCTTTCGGTTTTTTGTGCAGTAATAAGTCACGTACACCGCCGCCTACCAAATAAGCTTCAAAGCCAGATTTATTCAGGCGGTATAGAACCTTCAATGCATTTTCACTGATATCTTTGCGTGAAATAGGGTGCTGTTCCCGCGGGATCACGGTGATCAGGGGGGCAGAAGGCTTTACCTTTCCAGATGTTTTCTTCATTTTGATGTTTTCGGCATTTGATGAAGATATGCGATTCACTCTGCTGTGTTTAGGCAGAGTGCTGCTCTCTGTTTGAGCAGAATGGTCAGATACGGTGACTGGCCTTTCACTGGCTGCCTGTGTTTCGCGCTTTATCTTAGTTTCGCGGATCAGCAAATTACGGCAGAAAGTTGCTACTCGGTTAAAAATGGTACACCTCGATAGTGACGAATCAAATTAAAACAAAAAAACAGCCGCTAATCATAACTTACTGGACATTCTTTGAGAATGCTTGCAGTGCTAATAGCAACACTTTATTTAAATTGTCTATTGATTATGTTTTGGGGAAGAACATGATTTATATTCCAACCAAAGATAGCCTGTTTTAGTAATTGATCTGTGGTGAGATCTTGCCAGCCTGCAATGGTTGGTTGATTTAAAAATGATAACGCATCAATAAGCAATGGACGTGGATCATCAAGAGGGATCGGTTTTGCATGATTTTGCTTGGAAAGTTTATTGCCCTCTTGATTTAATACCAGGGGCAAATGCACATAATCTGGCGTTTTAAAATTCAGATACCGATATAAGGATATTTGGCGAACTGTAGGTTCGATCAAATCTGCTCCTCTGACAATTTCAGTGATGCCTTGATAGTTATCGTCAATAACAGCGACAAGATTATAGGCAAATAAACCATCTTTGCGATGAATAATGAAATCTTCTTCAGCCATTTTTGCAGATACGGTGATATTTCCCTGCAATTTGTCGTAAAAACCATAAACGGGATACTGTTGTTGCAGGCGAATGGCGGCATTACGGGCCGGCAGGTGCAAATGCTGGCAGAAACCATCATAAAATCCGCCCAAATTCTGAATGCGTTGACGGGTACAGGTACAATAATAACTATTTCCCTGTTGTAGTAGCTGCTCAAGTATCTCCCGGTAAGCGTCGTGGCGTTGGGATTGGTATAGTACTTCTTCGTCCCAGTGAAGGCCGTAGTGCTCTAATGCTTGTAATATCCTACTTGCTGAGCCAGGAACTTCTCGCGGAGGATCGATGTCATCGATTCTCATCAGCCATTTTCCTTGGTAAGCACGAGCCTGTAAGTAACTGCCCAGTGCTGTCACCAGAGAACCAAAATGGAGATCGCCAGAAGGGGATGGCGCAAAACGCCCAATATACAGCGGAGTATGTTTATACAATGGAAAGTGTTCGGATTCGGATTGAGTCATGTCAGGATCAGTTAAGGGAGTATACGGCGCCTTTCAGCGCCGTACTCAACCCATCAGTTAGCCAGCCATTTGCTTTTCGCGAATTTCAGCTAACGTTTTACAGTCAATACATAAATCAGCTGTGGGGCGAGCTTCTAAACGACGAATGCCGATTTCGACCCCACAGGATTCACAGTAGCCGAAGTCATCATCTTCGACTTTCTTCAGCGTTTTTTCGATCTTCTTGATCAATTTACGTTCACGATCCCGATTACGTAATTCAAGACTGAATTCTTCTTCTTGCGCCGCACGGTCAACCGGATCAGGGAAGTTCGCTGCCTCATCTTGCATATGAGATACAGTACGGTCTACTTCATCCCTGAGTTGATTGCGCCATGCTTCCAGAATCAGCTTGAAATGCGTTAACTGGGCATCGTTCATGTATTCTTCGCCTGGCTTTTCCTGGTAAGGTTCTACCCCAGCGATGGCGAGAATGCTCAAGGACGAGGTTTTACGTTTTTGCCCTTCTTGCATAATGCTTCTCCTTACACACGCACTATCAAACGACCCCCCAACAGTAGGGGGAAAAAATAGGCCGCTATAAATAGCAGATGACTGCGAGGTTGGCAATTATTCCTACCATTAGTTTTGCAATGGTGTGAAGACAGCCGTGTTTACTGGCTAAATAATGTTGCAAAACTTACCTCATTAGCATGATCTGTTTACAAATCATCCCATTGATACAAAAGGCAATTTGTGACTTAGAACCATCCTGTTTTCTGTCATGCTGGCCCCGTAACAAATTACTTCGACCCCTAAATTGCATGCTTGTTCCAAAAGAAAAGCATAATCGTGGTCAATATGTTTTGCTGCCATCACTTGATTGATACCAGAATGTAAAACAGCAAAGCACAGGACAGCTCGTTGTCCCTGTTGCGCTATCAATGATAGTTCACGTAAATGTTTTTGCCCACGAATTGTCACTGCATCAGGGAAATATCCTTTATTGTCTTGCAATAAGGTGACCGATTTTATTTCAATATAGCAATTAACTTTTTGTTTTGACTCTAACAATAAATCTATCCTGCTTTTCTCTTTTCCATAGCTCACTTCGCGGTTGATTTTTTCGTAGCCGGATAATTCTGAAATTAGATTTTTTTCAATAGACTGATAAACCAGATCATTAGCCCGCAGTGTATTCACGCAAATCCAATGCCCGTTTTGAGTTTGTGTCAACTCCCAGCTATTGGGATATTTACGCTTAGGATTGTCTGATGTGGAATACCACACAGTATCTCCGGGAGTTGCACAGCCTGTCATCGCGCCAGTATTGGCACAGTGTATAGTGAGCGTTTCACCTTCTGGAGTGAGGACATCAGCCAGAAAACGTTTGTAGCGACGAATGAATGTAGCAGGCTTCAATGGTGGCGAAAATTCCATAAACTTTCCTTTATAACTAACGGGTTCACTATCATTAAGCCATTTGCATGATGCAACTTGAACTAAAATTAAACATGAAGATGAAATTAAACGTGAACTGAAATTAAAATCGCCAATGCTACAATGACCGCCCTTGAAAGTTAATTGCTATGGTGAGCCTTTGTTATTACCTATTTATGACGTTGTAGACGCTGTCATAACTCAGTTGGAGACCTCGAAACAGGTTTTATTACATGCTCCGACAGGCGCAGGAAAATCAACCGGATTACCGCTGGCAATCCTGAATAATACCCGGTTTAGCGGACGTATTATTATGTTGGAACCCCGACGTATTGCAGCGCGTAGTGTTGCTGAACGTCTGGCAGAGCAATTGAATGAACCAGTAGGTATGACGGTAGGTTACCGAATGCGTTCGGAGACTAAAGTCAGTGCCTCCACACGCCTTGAAATAGTGACTGAGGGGATCTTGACCCGGATGCTGCAACAAGATCCTGAATTGAGTGATGTCTCTCTTGTCATTCTTGATGAATTTCACGAACGCAGCTTACAGGCCGATCTTGCGCTGGCTCTGTTGCTGGATGTGCAGAAAGGGCTGCGCGACGATTTACGTATTCTGGTTATGTCAGCCACGCTGGATAATCAGCGCCTTTCTTCTCTGTTACCTGAAGCACCTGTGATTGTATCAGAAGGCCGTAGTTATCCAGTGGTGAGAAGTTACCATCCACTTCCTGCTCATCTGCCTTTTGAACAAACAGTGGCTTCCACAGTATTACGCTTATTACAGCAAGAGACAGGCTCCTTACTGCTATTTTTACCTGGTGCGGGTGAAATTCAGCGTGTATTGGCTCAGTTGGAGGGCAAGGTTAATAACGAGACATTATTGTGCCCACTATACGGTGCTTTATCACTAGCAGAACAGCGCAAAGCAATAGCGCCTGCTCCGGCAGGAATGCGTAAGGTGGTACTGGCGACTAATATTGCAGAAACCAGTCTGACGATTGAGGGAATTCGTCTGGTGGTGGATAGTGGTCTGGAACGTACCAGCCGATTTGAACCAAAGAGCGGCTTAACCCGTTTGATTACCCAACGCATCAGTCAGGCATCAATGATTCAACGAGCTGGTCGGGCGGGCAGGTTGGAAGCTGGCGTATGTTGGCATTTATTTAGTCAAGAGCAGGCTGAGCGTGCTACAGAGCACAGTGAACCGGAAATTCTGCATTCAGATTTGAGTAACTTGCTGCTTTCTTTATTGCAGTGGGGATGTCGTGACAGTGGCCAATTACATTGGTTAGACAATCCACCACAAGCTGCCCTGGCTGTAGCCCAATCTCTGCTTACTCGATTGGGAGCATTGGATGATAAGCAACAATTAACTGCCCGTGGTTGGCGAATGACTGAATCCGGTTGTGAGCCTCGTTTGGCCGCTATTTTATGTCTGGCAAGAGAGTGGTGTTCGGATAAAGGATCATGTGCGGAGAAAGAATCGGCAGGAGATGCACTGGCAACAGCAGCGAAACTGGTTGCGATCCTTGAGGAGCCGCCACGATGGGGGCAACCGGATCTCGTCCATTGTCTCACCTCCAATCAGTCTCATTGGCAACAACGGGCAAAACAGCTATTCAAAAGTCTGGTCAGAAGCCTGGCAGATAATACTGTTGCGGAGCCTAACAGCATTAATCTGGAGTATGTGCCTGAGTTATTAGTGCAGGGGTTTCCTGACCGAATTGCGAAAAATCGTGACAACCTTGGGCGTTTTCAACTTGCTACTGGCTTGGGTGCGGTATTGGAGCGAGAAGAGTCGCTTTCAGGTGAAACATGGCTGGTAGTACCGGTATTGCAGCAAGGTAGCAAAACACCGGATGCGCGCATTCTGCTTGCCTGTCCGTTGAATATGGAACAAATAATCAGGCAATATCCTGCTTTGTTTACAGAACAGACAGCTATTGAATGGGATGATAATAAGGGAACGCTGCGTGCATGGAAACGGCTGAAATGTGGACGTTTGACGGTTAAGGCACAGCCTTTGGCAAAACCTTCTGCGACGGAATTGCAGGAAGCCCTATTAAATTGGGTCCGGCAGGAGGGACTGGCAGCTCTGACTTGGTCACAGGAAGCATCGCAGTTACGAATTCGTTTGCAACGGGCCGCAGAATGGCTGCCGGAAATTGAATGGCCTGCTGTTGATGATGATGCTTTATTGGATTCTCTTGAACAGTGGCTGCAACCTGCATTGGAAATGGAACATGTGCAAGATTTAAAGAGATTGCGACAAGTTGATCTGTCATCAGCTCTTGTGACTCTTCTTGATTGGCAGCAGCGGCAAATACTGGATAATGAATTGCCTACTAATTACACTGTGCCAACTGGAAGCCGGATCAGCGTCGAATATTTCTACGATAAGCCACCCGTATTGTCAGTCAGAATGCAGGAAATGTACGGCGAGCAGCAAAATCCGGTTTTGGCGAAAGGGCGAATTCCTGTCGTTGTCGAGTTGTTGTCTCCGGCTCATCGTCCATTACAAATCACTCAGGATCTCGCGGCATTTTGGCGGGGAGCTTATCGAGAGGTACAAAAAGAGATGAAAGGGCGTTATCCCAAACACTTATGGCCAGATGACCCTGCTAATGCAGCGCCGACGAGGCGCGTGAAAAAATATATGTAATTATTTTAATAAATTCAATATTTATACGTTTCATGAACAATTGGAGAATTCGGTATGTCTGATGATGATCGTCAGCCAATCGGACGTAAGGGTAAAAAATCGGGACATCGTCGTGGGCGTCAGGCGAATAAACGTCATCGGCGGGATAATTATGACTATGATGATTTTGAAGGCGAAAATGATAACGATAACGACGATGAGGATGAAGTCATGACGAAAAAAGGGAACAAATCCTCGCAGGTAAAAAGGCGGGGAAAATGGGTCTGGCTGCTGCTATTGAAAATCTTTATTGTGTTGACAGTACTCATTGTTGTGTATGGTTTTTATCTGGATAACAAAATTCGCCATCGCATTGATGGCAAAGTTTGGGATCTTCCTGCTGCGGTATATGGCCGTATGGTAAACCTTGAGCCGGGCATGAATTACAGTAAGGCTGAAATGGTTCGGTTATTGGAAGGTATGCAGTATCGGCAGGTGACTAAAATAACCCGTGCAGGTGAGTTTGTGGTCAGAGGCAATAGCATTGAAATGTTGCGTCGGCCTTTTGATTTTCCTGATGGTAAAGAGGGGCAAATTCAGGCTCGTTTAATTTTCAATGACAATCATTTGGTCAGTATTGAAAACATGGAAAACCAGCGTCAGTTTGGTTTCTTCCGCCTAGACCCAAAACTGATCACAATGATGCAGTCCGCGAATGGTGAGCAGCGCCTATTTGTTCCACGTTCCGGCTTTCCTGATTTACTGGTTCAGACATTATTAGAAACGGAAGATCGTTATTTCTACGAGCATGACGGCATCAGACCCCTTTCGATTTTTCGTGCAGCGCTGGAAAACTTGCTGGCAGGCCGTTCAGTTCAAGGGGGAAGTACCTTAACCCAGCAGTTAGTCAAAAACTTATTCCTGACTAACGAACGTACCTTAAGCCGTAAAGCTAATGAAGCCTTAATGGCATTATTGCTGGATGCACGCTACAGCAAGGATCGCATTCTTGAACTCTACCTGAATGAAGTTAACTTAGGGCAGAGTGGTGATGAGCAGATCCGAGGTTTCCCGTTAGCGAGTCTTTATTATTTCGGGCGTCCGATTGATGAACTGAGTCTGGATCAGCAAGCATTATTGGTCGGGATGGTTAAAGGGGCTTCGTGGTATAACCCGTGGCGTAATCCTAAGACCGCACTGAAACGCCGTAATGTTGTATTGAAGATCCTCCAGAACCGAAAAGTGATTGATCAGGAGCTATATGACCTGCTAAGCGCTCGTCCACTCGGTGTAAAACCCAAAAGTGATGTAATAACACCACAGCCTGCATTTATGCAGATGGTGCGTCAGGAATTACAGCAAAAGCTGGGTGATAAAGTTAATGATTTATCCGGTGTAAAAATCTTTACTACGTTAGATCCGGTTGCACAGGATGCAGCGGAGAAAGCAATAGAACAAGGTATTGCTGATCTGCGCAAGTCGCGTAACGTGCCTAATTTAGAAGGGGCAATAGTCGTTGTTGATCGTTTTAGTGGCGAAGTCCGGGCGATGGTTGGTGGCTCGCAGCCACAATATGCGGGTTTTAACCGTGCTATGGATGCTCGTCGCTTAATCGGTTCGCTTGCCAAGCCTGCAACTTATCTGACTGCATTGAGTGAACCCGATAAATATCGTCTGAACACTTGGCTGGCGGATGAACCTATCTCAATACCTCAGGCTGGTGGTAAACCATGGGAGCCGAGAAATTTCAGCCGTACTTTTAGTGGCCGAGCCATGTTGATAGATGCGTTGGCACATTCAATCAACATCCCGACAGTCAATTTGGGTCTGGATGTGGGGTTAGATCATGTTGCTAATACTTTAGTGTTATTAGGCATTCCGGCTAAAGAAATCCAGAAAGTCCCTGCAATGTTACTGGGAGCTATCAACCTGACGCCGATGGAAATGGCTCAGGAGTTTCAGACCATTGCCAGTGGAGGAAATCGGGCTAAACTCTCCGCACTGCGCTCTATCATTGCTGAGGATGGCACTGTGATTTACCAAAGTTACCCACAGGCGGAAAGAGCTGTACCTGCCCAAGCCGCTTATTTGACGTTATATGGTATGCAGCAAGTTGTTGCGCGGGGAACGGGTCGTTCACTGACCGGAAAATATGGCAAATATAATCTGGCGGGGAAAACGGGAACGACCAATGATCTGCGTGATACATGGTTTGCTGGAATTGATGGTAAAGAAGTCGCGATTGTCTGGGCTGGGCTAGATAACAACAAGCCGACCAAGCTGACGGGAGCAACGGGAGCACTGAAGATTTACGAACGTTATCTGGCAAATGAAACACCATTGGCGCTGAATAACCGTCCACCGGAAGGGATTGTTGATATGTCAGTTAATGAAGATGGTTCCTTTAACTGTGCTGGAAATGGTATCAGAATGTTACCGGTCTGGACAGATGACCCACAAGCGTTATGTCAGCAATCCGTGCAGCCGCCAATTGAGGAAGGTAAAGAAGAGGCTCCGGGCTGGTTGCGTGAGATGTTTGGGCAATAACCTGTAAATAAGCAGTTTTAAAATGCAATTCCCCACGCTTGAGCCGTGGGGAATCGGAAAAATGAGAATGGTGATGTTATTCAGTCGAAAAATAGAATTAAGGTTGATAATTGGGCGAGGTGATACTTAGTGAAAGCCAGACTATGAATGTTATTATCTTATCCCTGCTATTTATATCTTATCCCTGCTATTTATTTCCGCTGTGTTATTACATGGTATCAGTGGTATTGGTTTTCCTATTGCCAGTACAACCGCATTAAGTTTATTTATGCCTTTGAAAGAAGCGGTAGTTTTAGCATTATGGCCAACATTGTTGGTTAATGTGTTAAGTGTGATTTCAGGTGGAAAAATTGGCCCGATATTACATAAATACAGTTTACTGGCGCTCTTTTCATTATTAGGTAGTTTTATTGGGGCGAAACTTTTATTTCTGATTAATCCTGCCTATCTTCAATTACTGCTGAGTGGAGTCATTGCGTTTTACATTGTTAATAGTGTACGCAGCGATAATTTTCGTTTACCTGCAAGTCCGATTATTTTGGCGCTATTTGGCTTGGTGGCGGGTGTCATTGGCGGAGCGACAAATGCTATGTCACCCATATTAATAATGTGCCTGTTGGCGATGAGCAATGATCGTCATGAAATTGCACGGGCAGAGAATCTCTGTTTTTTGCTCGGAAAAATCAGCCAATTGGTGGTATTGCGTAATGAGGCATTCGAATTATTTTCTTCGGATTATTTGTGGCCTGTGCTGTTACTCACGGGGTTATCTGTCCTTTTTCTCTTTATTTTTCCGCTGGTTGATGCTCATTCTGTTAGGTGTATTGGCGGTAATGTCTGCAATTCAGGCGGTACGGGTTTTGGTGTAAGCAGTAATCCATAACACCACAATATTATTGTAGTGTTAATTATTGTAGTGTTATGGAGGAAACCGATTACTTCAATTTAGCAAAACAACGAGTTAGCAAAACAACGAGCTGCCGCATTAACGGTACGCTGGATATCTTCATCTGAGTGAGCGATGGACATAAATCCCGCTTCAAATGCGGATGGAGCCAGATAGACGCCTTCATTCAGCATGAAATGGAAGAATTTCTTAAAGCGTTCAACATCACATTTCATCACATCCTGATAGCAGGTAACGCTTTCTGCGTCGGTAAAGAAAATACCAAACATACCGCTAACGTGATTAATCACCAGAGGAATACCCGCTTCTGATGCCGCGTTCTTCAGACCAGACGCTAATTTGTCAGTCAGTTCACTCAGACGCTGATGAACACCAACCTGGGCAACTTCTTTCAGGCAGGCCAGACCGGCAGCCATCGCGATAGGGTTACCGGAAAGCGTTCCGGCTTGATAAACCGGGCCGGTTGGTGCCAGTTTTTCCATGATTTCCTGACGGCCACCAAAGGCACCTACAGGCATACCGCCACCGATGATTTTTCCAAGAGAGGTGAGATCTGGTTCAACACTGTAATATTCTTGCGCTCCACCTAAAGCAACACGGAACCCCGTCATAACTTCATCAATAATTAGTAAAGCACCGAATTCATCACACAGTTTACGCAGTCCCGGTAAAAATTCCGGCTGTGGAGGAATACAGTTCATATTTCCGGCGACAGGTTCGACGATAATACAGGCAATTTCTTCCGGGTATTTTTCGAAGGCAGCACGTACTGAATCCAGATCATTGTAGATACAGGTCAGAGTATGTTTGGCAAAGTCGGCAGGAACTCCCGGTGAATTTGGTTGCCCGATGGTCAGAGCGCCAGAGCCTGCTTTTACCAGCAAACAGTCTGCGTGACCGTGATAGCAACCTTCGAATTTGATGATTTTATCGCGTTGAGTATATCCTCGTGCCAGGCGAATGGCGCTCATGGTCGCTTCTGTACCTGAATTCACCATGCGAACCATATCCATAGAGGGAACGAGTTCTGTTACTAGTTTGGCCATTTCTACTTCGGCAGCCGTTGGAGCACCAAAGCTTAGGCCATGTTCAGCGGCTTCAATGACAGCATTACGAATGGCAGGGTGGTTATGTCCGAGAACCATTGGCCCCCACGAACCAACATAATCGATATAGGCGTTACCATCGACATCATAAAGATAGGCACCATCGGCACGTTGGATAAAAACAGGTGTACCGCCAACGCCGTTAAAAGCACGTACCGGGGAGTTAACACCACCGGGGATGACATGTTTTGCCTGAGAGTAAAGTGTTTCGGACTGGCTCATTAATAAATGCTCCTGAAAGACGATGGGTATATGAAGCCGCCATTTTAAATGACCCTAATAGGTAAGCCAAATCATAAGACTCCATCATAAGAATGAGTGGGGGGATATCGTGTATACCCTGCATCTTGAAATCCATAGGGTATACATGGCAAAAACTTGAACGAATCAGTCAGGTATTAGATAATCACCGTTAACTGATCAGAAGGTTTATACCCTTTCTCTTGGGCATCCAACAACTTTCCGAGAACTTTACCGGAAAACCGGACTGGAGTAAAAATATGAGCGATGATGCTGCACTACCTTTGCAGTTTACTGATGCCGCAGCCAACAAAGTTAAGGTATTGGTTGCAGATGAAGATAACCCGAACCTGCGTTTGCGGGTCTATATTACAGGTGGTGGTTGTAGCGGTTTCCAGTATGGTTTCACTTTCGATGACCAAATCAACGAAGGTGATCTAACAATTCAGAAACAAGGTGTTGAGCTGGTAGTTGATCCGATGAGCCTGCAATATCTGGTAGGTGGTAGCGTCGATTATACCGAAGGATTGGAAGGTTCTCGCTTTATTGTCACTAACCCGAATGCAAAAACCACTTGCGGTTGTGGTTCTTCTTTTAGCATCTGATTCCACTATTTATTCATCTTATTCATCAAATCCAATTATTCATCAAATCCAAAACATGAGGGCAATGAAAACATTGCCCTCATGTTTATTGTCATTAGCCTTGTCTCATTGTTTATCGCTTATCTCCGTTCAACATCGTTTAACTGTTGACATAATTGTTCTGTCGCCAAAATAATCCTCGGCCCGGCACGGCTGAACCAATCATCGTTAAGAATAATAATTCTGGCGTTTAATTGTGGCTGCCAAAATTCTGCGACTTTCTGCTTTTGTTCTTCGGTTCCACCCATCACAATGACTTCTGGTTGACGGACAAGAACTTGCTCACGATTAACCTGAGGCCATGGAACTGGGCTATCGGCAAATATATTTTTTCCTCCGCATACGGAAACAATTTCACTTTGAATAGAATGGCGGGATGAGGTAAAAATCGGATTTATGCCAAATTGTATAAATACGGGTTTGGTATTTGAATTGGCATAAGTCTGCTTTAGTTGGTTGAATTTTTGCCGGATATCCGCAGCAGATTTTTTGGCTATATCAGGCTGTGGGCTGTAGGCCGCCAGACGCTCCAAATCTATTGCAATATCTTCTACTTTTTTCACATCAGAATAAAAAATCGGAATGCCTAATGCCGCGAGTTGTTCCAGTGGTCTTTGGGGATTACCCCCTCGCCATGCCAAAATTAAATCAGGTTTCAGGGCAATGATCCTTTCAACATTGATGCCTTGCCAGTCTGCGACTCGTTCCAGTTTTTTCGCTGCTTCAGGATAATCGGAGTAAGCACTGGCTGCGACAAGCTGGTCGCCCATTCCCGCCGCATAGGCAAGCTCAGTTGTGGAAGGAGCAAGGCTGATAACACGGGATGCAGCCGCATAAAGTGGGGTACTGAAAATGTATAAAAAGCTGTATAGAAGAAATGAAAATGCTATCGAGGTAAAGTGATGAGAGGCATTTTTCCAAAGTGATTTCATTATTTATGCTCCATGTGAGTATTACAGTTCTAATTGTTCTGTAAACAGATGTTCTCATCGGTGGCAATAGTGATATTGCTGTAATCAGTGTTACAAATAAAAAAAGAAGGTGACTATAGATTTCGAGGTGCAACTACTGAATCTTGAGATTCATAGGGTATAGGGGATTTCATCAGGCATAAATACTATTTTTAATAAGTAATCTAACTATCTAACACAGAAGCTATTTTTAAGTTAATTAGGTATTAAATTAAAAAATATTTTTCAAAGGTAGAGGTTTTGGTTAAACAAATAGGAATACATGTAACGGTTCAAACATAGTCTGGTAGTTTCCTATTTTGTTTGGTAACTACCAGATAACGAATTTTAGGGGGTTGTAGAAATCGTAAACAGGGTAATTGTATTGATATAGCCCCGTTTTCTGGTTTTAAAAAAATAATCCCCGTGACTCAGAAGATTACTTTAGTAGGTATTTTTATTAACTTAAATCTCTGACTAACGCTATATGGTCTATATAAATTGTTTCTTCATGTATATGTTTTGTTACCTTCACTATTTTATTATGTACTAATGCTAATTCTAAAATTTTTAATAATTTATCACCAGGGCTTGACTCTATTCCATAGGTTAGTAGAGCATTATCAAGTAATATATTTTTAGATCCAACTATATCATTTATACCATAGGCTAATTGAGCATCATAAATGGCTTTTCTTGTATCTAAATCCTCTATAGTAACATATATATTATCTATATTAGGTGCTGCAACATCTATATAAATAATATTTCCACCTACTGTAAATGGTCCATAATATGGTTCATCAGGGTCATTATAATCCATTGTGTTTTTATTCATATTGAACCTCTATCAATATCATATGTATTAGAGAAATAAACCGGGTCTTATCATGAAAAAATAATAGCAACACTAATATATATAAACTTCATTCAAATAGCATGAACTCATCACATTAATATTTATTACATAAGTAATACATCTATACCTCAGTATTTCAGATGTTGACCGCCTGGCAAGCGCGATAAGCATATTCAAGCTGAAAAATGTGATGGCAGGAAAGACAACGATAGCGCTGACGTTTACCTTGACTTGTACCATGTTTTCTCATCGACTCAGTTTGTTGATAAGATAGACACTTCATTTCTATCATAGCCATATTATTTCTTGCAAAAAGTTGGGGAGTATGGTGTTTAATATTTACCAACTATTGTAGAATTCCTCATAATTAACATTCGTAATAAAGTGTTTTTTTGTGAAGTATGTTTTTTTATTTTTCTTTGATTAGTCTATCAAAATATAATTAATGTATTATTTAATATGTTTTTAAAAAAGTTGAAACTAATTTTTATTTAAATTAAAAATATTTTTCAAAGGTGGAGATTTTGGTTAAACAAACAGGAATATATTATGGTTAGTATTGAGTATGCTTTACTGGAGCCCCATTTTTCCCGTCGGATATTTTCTGAAATTATTCACAAAATAACCCCCAATTTTCTTTCTCAAGCTATTGATGTCAGCTCAGATTTAGATAGAAATGCACTAAAGCCAGCAAAAGGATTACCAGGTTATTTTACTTATGGATGGAAAAAGGCGGTAGATGAAATTATACGTGTGAACCATCTGGGCATACAGTACATATCCCTGCGTTTTGTTTCTCATGCCGGAAATATCAATGATATTAATGAGAGCATGACAACGTTTGAAACGATACTTTCGCTGATACAGCAGGAAATAAAACATTTACCAATAAAGCTTATTGTCGATCCTTTCGGTTTAGCTTTAACATCAGATGGTCAGTGGGGGATTTTACGCGATCATAAATCTTTTGATAGAGAAAAAACTTACACTTTATTAGAGCGTGTTGGATACATATTATCTCGTAACCAAGTGTATGGAGTAATTACTTTAGGACGTATTCCGGAAGAAGTTAAATTAACAAAAAAAGGAATTGTCGAAGGGGGAAATAATACAAAAATATTTTCGTTCTCACAAAATAGTGAAACAAGTATAGCATATGTTTATCTTGACAGCATAGGTCATAATACTGGACAAAAAATACAACCTGGTAATGTAGAGGAAATGGATCTTTGGTCATTAATGGATATATGGCATGGCGCAGATGTCTCAGTTATCAAGCCAATGGAAAGTTATCATTTGATGTCTTCTCTTGATTATCTTATTAAAAATGAAGTATCCAGAAATTCTTTCCTGAATTCCAAAATTGTTGCAGAAATGGCTACACAGCATGATTTCATTCGTAAGACATTAAGCGAAATGAGGGAAAATCCAGCTTTACTGGCAGAAAAGTGCGCTCGGTTAAAACTAGCTGGTTATACCGTTTCTGGAACGACTTATATACTGTCACTCCTTGCGCGGGAAAAGGGGGTTAATATGGCAAGGGCACGACTCGAAGAGATGTGGTTGACTGCACTTGGTGTAATGGGTGAGAACTGTGAATGTTTGATTGATCGGAATGCTTCATGTTTTTTGGAAGGAAGTATTCTTTATTAATCAGCCATAATTGAATTCAGGGCAGAGCAGAACATGACTGCTTTGTTCTGAAAGAAGAGAAAGATGATTTAAAATAAATTTAGTACATAGGGCGCATAGGCATAGTAAGAAAGAAAAACAGCTTTTTTAGCTATCATGATAGTGACTTTCATGATTGGTCTCGATACGACCGGATTTAGTCAGTGACTTTCACGAATGCATTCACATAGGTGAAAAAAGCAATAGGTAGAAAAGAGGACGAGCATTATTTGTCATCTGAGCTGACAGAACTTTCAGTTGTATTAGAGCCTATTCCATTAGGCTCTAAGCGGTTACTGTTTACTGAGTTCGGTTAGCATGGCATTGACCATCCGGGTGGATTCACGTGCAGCAACAACCAGAAACTCATCAAAGCTGATGTGAGATTCCTGATCTGCAACGTCAGAGATAGCACGAACCACAACGAAAGGCACTTTATATTGGTGACAAACGTGGCCAATGGCTGCTGCTTCCATTTCAACCGCAGCGACTTTCGGGAAAGTAGCCCGGATACGCGCTAATGGTTCTGAGCCATTGATAAAGGCATCGCCACTACACACCAGGCCACGGACTGCGTTCAGATTAAGGGACTGGATACATTTTTCGGCTAAAGAAATTAATTGAATATCAGCAATAAAAGCAGGAGGGCATTGTGCCATTTGACCCGGCTCATAACCAAAGGCGGTGAGATCCGCATCGTGGTAACGTACTTCTTCCGACACTACGATATCGCCCACTTTCAGTTTAGGATCAAGACCGCCTGCGGAACCTGTATTAATCACAATATCCGGCTGGCAGTGTTCAATCAACAAGGTGGTTCCCAGTGCGGCAGAGACTTTACCGATACCGGATTTCAGCAAAGCGACGTCAACACCATTCAGCTTACCGGTATAGATCTCACAGCCACCCCGTGACAATGTTTGCAGGCCATCAATCTGGTCGCGTAACAAAGTCACTTCTTGTTCCATTGCACCTATTACACCTACTTTCATTGTGTCATACTCACTTTTGTTATTAATGGGTTGTGCCTACCGGAATAGGCCTGATTTAAACCGAAGTGTATCATTGAATAACCGTTTGCCGGAGATTCCGGCTATAAATAATCGTATTATTCGGTATGGGGGGATTGATGCCTAAGATTGATTTCAAGCAAAAATTGAATTTCCAGCGTAAATATAGACACACTTTCATGCATTCTGCTGACGAGGAGCAGGTAAATCGTCAGTTTGAAAGTGATCGCGGGCGTATCATCAATTCAGCAGCTATTCGGCGCTTGCAGCAGAAAACACAAGTGTTTCCATTGGAACGTAATGCCTCCGTGCGTAGCCGATTAACCCATTCATTGGAAGTCCAGCAGATTGGTCGTTATATCTCAAAAACGATTATTGCAGAATTGGCAAAAAAGAATTTATTGGAAAAATATGGTCTGAATGAGCGTTTGATTGCTTTTGAAAGCCTGATTGAGATGGCCTGTTTGATGCACGATATCGGCAATCCCCCATTTGGTCATTTTGGTGAGGCGGCAATTAAGGATTGGTTTTCCCGTCGGCTCGATCCTGAATTTTTACCTGAGTCCACTGACCATGCCAATCGACAAGATAAATGTCAGGTCGCAGCGTTACGTTTATGTGGTGAAGAGAAAAAAGATCTGTTCCGTCGTCAATTACGTATGGATCTATGCCAGTTTGAAGGTAATGCTCAGGCCATTCGGCTGGCACACAGCCTGCTTAAACTGAATCTGACTTATGCCCAAATTGGTTGTATTCTGAAATACACTTGCCCGGCTTACCGCCTTGAAGAATCTCCGGCAGAATTCAGTTATCTGATGAAGAAAAAAGGTTATTACTGGTCAGAAGACAGTTTTATCGGTGAATTAAAAAAAGAGCTGCAATTAGGGGAATTCTGCCGTTTTCCACTGACATATATTATGGAGGCCGCAGATGATATCTCTTATTGTATCGCAGATCTGGATGATGCTGTTGAAAAGGGTATTTTCAATGTTGAGCAATTGGTGGGGTATTTAAAACAGGAGTGGGAGGAAAATGGAGGTTACAGAAAAGGTGATCTGTTTGAATTGACAGTTACTCAGGCTTATAAAAAAACAACCAATAATGAAGCCCGCCGTAATATTCATGAACAGTTTTTTATGTATCTGCGCGTGTTTATTACCGGGCGGCTGGTTCCCTATACGGCTCAACGTTTTATTGATCATCTGCCTGAAATTTACGCAGGAACTTTCAATCATGCTTTGCTGGAAGCTAACGGCGAAGAGTATCGTTTATTGAGTACATTAAAAAGCGTTACGCGGAAGCGGGTATTTAATCACCCGGAAGTGGAAGAGCTGGAGTTGCAGGGCTACCGAATTATTACCGGCTTATTGAATGTATATAGCCCATTGCTGGAATTATCCCGACAGGATTTTCTGGAACTACACCGAAATAATTTCCACAAAAAATATTTTATTGAAACGCGTCTGTTGCATAAGCTTTCCACCAAACATCGGCTGGCTTATAACGAAGCTGTAGAGGGGATCACCACCACTGATGAAGCTGAGAAAGATGTGCTCGAATTTTACTATCGTGCCCGTCTCATTCAGGACTACATCAGTGGCATGACAGACCATTATGCATACGAGGAATATCGTAAGTTTATGGTATCTAAGTAATCTGAGTTCTGTTTAAGCTGTCGCTAAATAATCAACTCGGATCAAGGACATCGTTCTGTACTCGCTCAAAAACAGGGGGAGCTTATCTGATGTTCCGCTAATGCGACAGAACCATAATATTCTAGAATTCAGTACTTTTTGCATAAAAAAATCAGGTGTTCAGAATAGGTATTCAAGAGAGGAAATCTCATCCCCAAATGAAATTTATTTAAATTTTTTAATGACTTTTCAACGAGGCAATGCGATAAAACCCTTTTCTAATCCATGAACTCCCATACCTTCCGGCATCGCTTCTCCAACAGTTACCTGCCGGATTCAGCCTGAATCGTTAAACTTTTTCCGTTTTCTCCTTGAGCCGCCCTCAGCATGATGGTCATGCTCCCAATAGTTAGATCTGTTATGAAAGATAGTATTCACGCTCAATGAACGTACCGACCACTTTGTCATGCATCTCTTCGGATTTGGAATAACCTATTGTCTTTCTATTCAGCCTCTTTATCCGGATACGAAGCGTAAGATTTGTTCTCTCAATACGTTGGGTAAATTTCTTTCCCGTGAGGTGTTTTTCTTTAGGCAGACAATCGTAAACGGCATAATCATCTGTACAGTAAAACCGGATAGTAAAAGGAGACAAGAGAGCCAGCAGCTTTTTCAACGTTTTCCTGCTGCGATCCCCAAACACATGTGCCACTACCCGTTTCCTATTCGGCTCCCAGGCATACCAGAGCCAGCGTTGATTTTTCTTATTACCGACAAAGGACCACTGCTCGTCTATTTCACAAACAAGATGAATCTCACTGCCCGCAAGCGGCAGCGTAGTTACTTGTCTTGGTGTGAGCTTTTTAATGTGCGAATGACGGTGTTAATGCCGACGTTCAGAACCCGAGCCGTGTCCCTAACACCGGCGTTATTCATGGCCATATCAATAATTCGCTCTTTCATACCGGGATGGCAGGCTTGATAGGTATAGTGCAGTTGGAAGGTTTTGCGACAGGCATAGCAGTGATAGCGAGGATGTCCAGTACGTCCTTTTCCATGCCCTTTAACCTCGTCTGTTTTATGACAGTAACGACAAATCACATCCACTTTAGCCATATCTCACCCAGAATAAAAAGTAGGGAGTTTATCACAAGATCTAATCATTGGGAGCATGACCCAGCATGATACCCGGAAAGGGGGCTTTAATTTCTTTTTGAGTGGACGGTTGCTGGAAAAAATAAAAACAAAGTTAATGAATTATAGAAGAAATATTCTTTAATCATCACGCAATGCCTGTACGGGTTCCATTTGTGAGGCTTTATGTGCGGGATAAAAGCCGGAGATAAGCCCCGCTACGATTGAGCTACCTATTCCTAACGGAATGGATAAAGGAGCCAGAGAAAATGACCAACCGGAATAAAGCACAAAAAGAAAGGAAACAATGACACCGACCAGTGCGCCAAGAACTGCACCGGTAAAAGTCAGTGCAGCAGCTTCATATAAAAACAGGTGCCGGATATCCTGAATTCGCGCGCCTAAAGCCATACGTAACCCGATCTCTTTTCGTCGAGCTGAGACGTTCATCAACATGACATTGGAAATTGCAATGCCGCCGGTGAGCAGTGAAATACCCGCTAATCCGATCAACATAAAAGAGAAAGTTTTGCTTTGTTCTGTTTGCCCTTGCAGTAATTGCTGAGCAACTCGAACATCAATGTCAACTGTGGGAAACTTATGCTTAAAGAACGTTAATAAGTTATTTGCATCGGCTTCTGTGGTGGCGCTTGTTACAGTGCGGGAAATAATACCATTCAGATCTGCACTGGGCGATATTTTACGCATGGCATTAAGAGGAACCACAACGACCGAATCCAGTGAAAAAGGAAAAATAGGGTTTTGCCCTTTTACATCGAAAACACCAATGACTGTATATAAATAATCACCAATCTGAATTTGTTTTCCAAGTATCCGTGATGCATCCCCTTCACCGAAAGTAACGGCGACTTCATTACCGATGACCAGATAAGGCGAATGCTGATCATAATCAGAGATAAATCGGCCATAACGAAGTTGCAGTTGCATAACTTCTTCAAGTTCTGCCGTGGAACCTATCAGGATAAGATTTTCTGTTTTTCCGTTATAGCGTACAGGGGAAGGATAATAAATCCACGGTGCAACTGAAGATAAACTGGGAATCGCTGTTTTCAGGTCAGTCGTTTTAATTGAATCACTATTAACACCACCATGGTAGGAATATAGATTTGTTGTAATGACGTTGATATCAAGCCCGCTGAACATTTTCAATGCAGAAAGAGTGGCATTGTGCCCGGTATTCACAAATGCCACAACAGACGCACAGCCAATAGCAATCCCCGATAAAGCAAGCAGTGTACTTCTCCCTGTCGCCATTAAATTACGCCAGGCTTCTTTCCACATCATTAATGCTGACATACCGTAGTTGCTGAACTGGCTTTTATCATGCATGTATTGTCATTCCTCTGATTTCATACAACTGCCCATAAAGTATACGAAATTCGCGTTGCATATGGTTTGCAACCATAGAATCATAGATTATTAGGACCAGCGTCATTGCATTATTTGTGTGAATAGAAGAAAGCAACGATAAGATTTCATCTGCCGTTGACATATCAATGCCGCAAAGAAAATATTTCCCGGCGGTGGGTTTATCCAGCAGACCGAGAATATTCAGCAATGTGCTTTTACCTGAATCTGATGTACCGACAATAGCGCAACTCTGACCAGAAAAAATTTGTGTTGTGATATTATTCAGAACTGGCGCTTCGCCCTTTTCACCTTGTTGATAAGTGCGGGTTAATCCTTGCATATTGATAACCAGTAATATCGGTGCTGTAGACTGAGTGGTATTTATATGATCCATTGTTTTTATAACTTTCCCATTTTAATATTTATAATTGCCTTTGTCTGACCTCCCTAAATAAAAGCCAGCCTGACTGTAAGTTTATTGTTTTTTGTGTTTATTTACCCTTATAAAAAATAATACTATCATTATTAAAATGATATGCCTATATTAACGCAGAGAGATTAATGACCAAATAATAATTGAATTTATTTAAATATATATAGTTTTAGTATAATGCGTTGCAGTTACAATCAAAATACTCCATTTATATAATTAATGCCCTCATAATTATTTATTATAAATTATGATAATTGTGGGCAAGTTTATAATATGAAATTTAATATATTGGTTGTTTCAAATTTTAAAATTGCAACTTCATTAAACAATGATTTAGATTTGGCCTGAGTTATAATACTTGTATTTATAAAAACACATTTAATCTGCAAATTCTAAAACTATGACAGGAGAATTTTTATGTTCAAAAAATTATTAACCGTCGGTGCATTGGCTGCGGTATTAATTGGAGGAATTGGAACTGCATCGGCAACCAATATCGCTCCCTGCCCTAGTCAGAGAGTAACTGAAAAATCTCATGACGATAAAGGTTATTTGTATGAGAAGTATGTTATCAATCCTTACAATAATTTTGCTGTCTCATATATTAAGTATGAGGACGATCTTAAGCAAAATGTTAAATGGGAACTCCAACGTAAAACTGGAGAGTGTTTATTTAAAGGGTCACAAAAAGGCTTTGGAGCTTACTATTTAGGTAGAGTAGTCTGGTAGATGAGTCTAAAATTTTACCCTAAAGTCTTTCAGTATAATCTTTTGATAAATACAATAAACCTCGTTAAATAACGAGGTTTTAGGATATTACATTTCGTTATTTCCTTTATTAATCGATTTTATTTCCTTTCATAATTTCAACTAATTTTCCAATATTTCAAATATAAAATAAAAACATATACTGTGGTCATGTATTAAATGGTTAGATTGAGCACTAGAAATAGTACTCGCGCTCAATGAAAGTTCTTATCGGCTCTGTCGCATTAAATAAATCAGCCTAAGCGATAATGAGATACGTTTTTTTAAACGATAAAATTATTTAGCCGTGGATAACCGTTCACCCTCCTCTTGCTGATACTGGCCTTTTCGAAGCATAGTAACGAGTTCGATCCTCTGCCAGTAACGTTTGTGCCCGGCGGAACGATTTAAATCCTGGCATCAGACTGACCCGGCGTTTGATATGGCGATGGTCCTGTTCAATGAGATTATTCAGGTAGTTGTTTTGCCAGATTTCGATCAACTCCTGCGGCGATTTCCCAGCATTGAATAGGGTGAGCGTGGCGGTATTGGCCCCACTTTTATCGATGGTTATGACGGCGGGTCTGCCGTGCTGACGCATCGCCTTACGGAAAAAATGCAGAGTGCCTGCCGCATCACAGTGAGCGTTCAGCAGGAAGTCAATCGTCTGACCATCGGTATCGACCGTCCGGTAAAGGTATTTCCACTGACCTGTCACTTAGATATAAGGTTAAGTAAGTTCTTTGGCAGTTCTTAATATATCAGGAGCTGCCGCAATAACGTGGTTGATCTCATCAATGAATTCCAGCAATTCTGGCTCTAAATCGGCCAGAGGAGTCCCCTGTTTCAACTGTTTCTCAATAAGTTCACAAATCGCTTTTAGTTTGGGGACACCGTTGTAGCAGCAACTACCATGTAATTTATGAACGTGATGGGCAAACTGTTTGCGATGAGATTCACCTTCTGAAGTTAAAGCCTGCTCAATCATGGCCTTCATTTCTGGCAGAGGTTGCACGAACATTTCTAACATTTCCCGCGCCAATGATTCTTTACCGGCAGTTTGTTGTAAAGCCAGCCGCCAATCGATAACTTGTGGCTTTTTTGTCGGGCTGTATTGATTCAGCAGGGCTTTTAAGCGAACTTCATCCAATGGTTTGAACAGACAGTCGGTAAAAGGTGAATGGTCTCTATTGCGAGTTTCATCACAGAGAAAAGCAGTGACAGCAATAATCGGTGTCTGTTTATGCTCAGGTAGTTGGTGGATCTGTTCTGAAGTTTGAATGCCATCCATATCCGCCATTTGAATATCCATCAGAATGAGGTCTAATGGGTGTTTCTCCGCCATTTTCAGGGCTTCCATACCACTACTGCATAAAATGGTATTTTCCACTTGTTCATTTAAGAGTGTGCCAATTAATTTCAAATTGGCCGGGTTATCATCTACTGCCATGACTGTCATGGACAAACGGGGGAGCGCGGGAGGTTGAGGCAAACGTTCTGGTAAAAAGCCCGACAGGATATCTTCTTTTTCCAGCCAGATATCAAAATAAAATACCGTCCCTTTAGTGGGCTCGCTGGTAAAATCGATTTCTCCGTTCATTTCATTCACCAGCTTTTTGGTGATACTCAATCCTAACCCAGTACCACCATAATGGCGGGTAATACTCGCATCAGCCTGATTGAATGCCTGAAACAGAATAGGGCGATATTCTGATTTAATACCAATGCCGGTATCGGTCACGGTAAAATCAATGTGTACCATATGGTGTCTCTGTTGACGCAGTTTGATTTCCAGCGTAACACTGCCTTTGTCCGTGAATTTTATGGCATTGCCAATTAAGTTAGTGAGTATTTGCTGCAAGCGGATGGGATCACCAATCATCAGATTTGGCAACTTGTCATCAATGTAATGATACAGAGGAAGATTTTTCACATTGGCAGAAGGTGTCAGTAATTCGATAACTTCGTTGACGGTGTCACGCAGCAGAAAGGGAACCTGATCCAGTATCAGTTTATTGGACTCCAGACGTGAAAAATCCAGAATGTCATTGATAATTTTCAGTAGATTATTAGCAGAACGCTCAATGACATAAAGATATTCAGCCTGTTGAGATGTTATTGGTGTTTTCAACATCTGACGGGTAAACCCAATAACGCCGTTGAGTGGCGTGCGTAATTCGTGGGACATATTCGCCAGAAATTCTGTTTTTATCCTGACGGCTTCTTGTGCCCGTTTCTTGGCAATAGTCAATTCAACATTTTGGATTTCTAACTGCTCCATCGTAATTTGCAGGTCAGAAGTGGCTTGATCGATATGCAATTGCATCTCATCTTTATACTTTGACAAGGATTTTGCCACCGTATTGATCCCGTTTTGGAGCGCAGATAATTCTCCCGGCATGGCACCCGTGACTCGCGTGTTTAACTGCCCCTGACGGATACGGTTAACTGCTTTCACCATACAATCCAGGGGTTCTGTCACCTTACGTACCAAAATGTGGGCAGACAGCGCAGTGCCTCCAAGGCAAAGGATCAGCAGAATGATAGAAGTTGCGATTTCTTTGTATTGTTGAAGCTGAGCAGCCCGTAAATCCAGATCAATAGCAATATAACCGATAGGAGTTGCATTATTGATAGGATTGCGCTCCTCATGAGCAGAATTGGTTTCCGAGATAATCGGCATTTTCAGGACGATACTATTACTATCTTCTTCTTTAGTCAGTGTTGTCGGTATGGGATCATTTGGTCTGAGGCGCAGTAGATCGACATCATATTTATCATTGGAAATTTCGAATAATTTATGATGTTCATCGAAAATCGCAATAGCCATAACGATTTCGGAATTGCGGTGATGGAGGCTATTTATCAATGATTTTACGCGCTTACTGTTATCCAGATTTATCCCCACCTCACTGGCAATGGATAAAGGCTCAATAATGCTAATCCCACTACGAACTATCAGGCTCTTCAACTCATAATAGCGGTATGAGATAAATGATATACTCACAAGCGTTCCGACCAGTAGAACAGGAACCAAAATCAGGCTCATCATACGGGTGCGTAGGCTATATTTGGTCATAAGCGTCCATTGTGGGAAAATCAAAACTCAATTTTTCAAAGTCAGTCAGAATCATGGTGCAATTTTACTCTCCAAACCGTCGCTCCGTAAACCCAGGTATTATTTCAGTTACCGCAGATAATCTTGATGCTCAAGGGCAGGGTATTGCCCGTCATCAGGGAAAAACGATTTTTATCCAGGGGCTATTGCCCGGTGAGCAGGCACAAATTCAACTGACAGAAGAAAAACGCCAGTTTGCTAAAGCTAAGGTGGTAAAACGGTTATCAGACAGCCCATTTCGTGTGGATCCGCGCTGCCCGCATTTCAAGGTGTGTGGAGGTTGTCAACAGCAACATGTTGCGGCTGAATTACAAGCTAAAACTAAAGCTGGTGTGCTTGAACATCTGATCCAACGGGAAACAGGGGTCAGTATCAGTGCTCAGCCTATCATCCACAGCCCAGAATATGGGTATCGGCGTCGGGCAAGGCTCGGCCTGCAATATCAAGTCAAACAACGTAAGTTATTGATGGGTTTTCGTCAGAGCCAGACCAACGATTTGGTGGATGTTAAACATTGTCCGGTAATGCACCCTGATCTGGAAAAATTGTTACAGCCATTATCTCAGTGTTTAAACAGCCTGAAAGCCGTTAAGCGACTGGGGCATATTGAATTAATTCTGGCGAATAATAGCCCATTAGTTGTTTTACGTCATCTTGACCCCATAAAGCATGAAGACAGAGAGGCACTACGCATTTTTTCTGAGCAGTATAAGGTAGCGATTTACCTGGCTGGCGATGAAAAATCCCTTGAGCTGTTGTCTCTTGGAGCGTTGCTTCCAGAATCTCTGTCTGCTGAACATTCGGCGGAAGGGCAATCTGAGCCGTGGTATCAGGTGGATGGTTTGAAGCTGGTTTTCAGTCCACGGGATTTTATTCAGGTTAATGATGAAGTTAATCAACAAATGGTGGCTCAGGCACTGTCGTGGCTGGACTTACAGCCAGAAGACCGGGTATTGGATCTTTTCTGCGGAATGGGGAACTTTACGCTGCCGATAGCCACTAAAGTACAGGCAGTTGTCGGTGTGGAAGGCGTTGCGGCATTGGTTGCAAGTGGACAATATAATGCTCGGCTAAATGGGCTTAATAACGTCAGTTTTTTCCACGAAAATCTGGAATCAGATATTCATCAGCAGCCTTGGGCTGCGCAGGGGTTCAATAAGGTATTGTTGGATCCTGCCCGTGCTGGTGCTGCGGGCGTCATGTCACATATAGTAAAACTGGCCCCTGAAAAAGTGGTTTACGTTTCTTGTAATCCCACAACTTTGGCGCGGGATAGCAGAGTTTTGCTAGAGGCCGGTTATCATCTTGTTAGTGTGCGGATGCTGGATATGTTTCCGCACACTGGTCATCTGGAGTCCATGGTACTGTTCTGCCGTGAACGGATGACCATCGAGTAGGGAGAAATTATGGTTGCGGTAAGAAGTGCTCATCTCACACCAGCAGGTGAATTTGCTGTCGATAAGTGGATCGCGAGTTTAAACATCGTCAATCCACACTCCAGTAAAAAATTAGCTGAAACATGGCATTACTGTTACGAGAAGGTTCAGGATCAGCCCAATGCAGAGCTACTGTTGTGGCGCGGTGTTGAAATGGTAGAAATCCTGTCTACGTTGAGTATGGATAATGACAGTATGCGTGCAGCACTGCTTTTTCCCTTCCTTGATGCAAAAATAGTCAGCAATGAAACAGTGACAGAAACCTTTGGAAAATCCATTACAGATCTGGTGCACGGTGTGCTGGAAATGGATGCTATCCGCCAGTTGAAAGCGACTCATACGGATTCTACTTGCTCGACTCAAGTGGATAATGTACGTCGTATGTTGCTGGCGATGGTAGAAGATTTTCGTTGTGTGGTTATTAAACTGGCAGAGCGGATCGCCTATTTGCGGGAAGTAAAAGATGCCAGTGAAGATGAACGGGTATTGGTCGCAAAAGAGTGTTCCAATATCTATGCCCCTCTTGCCAACCGACTGGGTATTGGTCAATTAAAATGGGAGCTGGAAGATTTTTGCTTCCGTTACCTGCATCCTGATGAATATAAAAAAATAGCTAGTCTTTTACATGAACGCAGGATTGATCGCGAGCAGTATATAGAAAAATTTATCACGACTTTGCGTCGGTATATGCTCAAAGAAGGGATCTCCGCAGATATTTACGGGCGTCCCAAACATATTTACAGCATCTGGCGTAAGATGCAGAAAAAATCCCTCTCTTTTGATGAACTGTTCGATGTGCGTGCAGTCCGTATTGTCGTTGAACGGTTACAGGATTGCTATGCGGCATTGGGGATAGTGCATACTCACTATCGTCATCTGCCGGATGAATTTGATGATTATGTTGCCAATCCGAAGCCAAACGGCTATCAATCAATCCATACCGTGGTACTGGGGCCAAACGGTAAAACACTTGAAATCCAAATCCGTACCCGTCAGATGCATGATGATGCTGAGCTTGGAGTAGCTGCCCACTGGAAATATAAAGAAGGCACCGCGATTGGTGGGGGTAAATCAGGTAGTTATGAAAGCCGGATTGCGTGGTTGCGGAAACTGATCGCATGGCAGGAGGAAATGGCAGATACTGGCGAGATGCTGGATGAAGTGCGCAGTCAGGTATTTGATGATCGTGTTTATGTTTTCACGCCAAAAGGGGATGTGATTGATTTACCGATTGGTTCAACACCACTGGATTTTGCTTATCATATTCACAGCGATGTTGGTCATCGCTGCATTGGGGCGAAAATTGGTGGGCGGATTGTGCCGTTCAGTTATCAGCTCCAGATGGGGGATCAGATTGAAATCATCACCCAGAAACACCCCAACCCAAGCCGTGACTGGCTGAATCCGAACCTTGGCTATGTCACTACCAGCCGTGGACGGGCAAAGATCCATAACTGGTTCCGTAAGCAGGATCGCGATAAGAACATTATTGCCGGACGCCAGATGTTGGACAATGAACTGACACATTTAGGCATCACGCTTAAAGAGGCCGAAAAAGAACTTATTTCTCGCTATAACGTGCATTCGTTAGAAGAAGTACTGGCTGGTATCGGTGTGGGTGATATCCGTATTCACCAACTGGCGAATTTCCTGCAAAACAAATTCAATAAAACCACGGCAGAAGAAGCAGACCGTAAGGCACTCCGTAGTCTGGAGAACAAAACATATTCTCCACGCAATACCAATACGCAAAAAGACAATGGCCGGGTTGTCGTAGAGGGTGTTGGCAATCTGATGCACCATATTGCCCGTTGCTGCCAACCGATTCCGGGAGATGATATCGTTGGGTTTATTACACGTGGACGTGGAATTTCTATCCACAGAGCAAGCTGTGATCAACTGGCTGAGCTGGAAATCAGTGCACCAGAACGGGTTGTGGATGCAGTGTGGGGAGAGAGTTATTCCAGTGGTTATTCCCTCGTAGTGCGGGTAATTGCCAATGATCGCAGCGGATTACTGCGTGATATCACCACGATACTCGCCAATGAGAAAGTCAATGTACTTGGTGTCAGTAGCCGCAGTGATGTGAAGCAACAACTGGCTACGATTGATATGAACATTGAGATTTATAATTTACAGGTGTTGGGACGAGTGCTGGCGAAGCTCAACCAACTGCCTGATGTCATTGAAGCCAGACGCCTGCACGGTGATTAGAAAAATATGGATAAGATAAATTTAACTTCAATTGAACGCCTTAAAGGGATTATGGCGCAGTTGCGCCATCCCCAAGATGGTTGCCCATGGGATAAAGTACAAACTTCTTCTACTATTGCCCCTTACACATTGGAAGAAACCTATGAAGTCATTGATGCCATTGAACGCAATGATACCAATGCCCTGAAAGAAGAGTTGGGTGATTTACTGTTTCACATTGTCTTTTATGCCCAGATGGGAAAAGAACAGCAATTGTTTGATTTCGACGATATCTGCGAGGCGGTTTGCGATAAGCTGGAACGCAGGCATCCCCATATCTTCAATCAACAATCAGGCATCAACAGCGAAGAAGCCATTGGTAGTTGGGAACAACGTAAGGCTGCGGAAAGAGCGGAAAAAGATCAACATTCCGTGCTGGATGATATCCCTGCCAGCCTGCCCGCATTGATGAAGGCGTATAAGATCCAGAAACGTTGTGCTTCTGTTGGTTTTGATTGGGATACCGTCGGGCCCGTTCTGGATAAAGTTTATGAAGAGATCGACGAGGTGATGGATGAAGCGAAGCAGGCGGTTGTAAATGATGCGCGTGTGGAGGAAGAACTGGGTGATTTACTGTTTGCCGTCGTTAACTTATCCCGACATTTAGGGCATAAACCCGAAATAACGTTACAAAAAGCTTGTCAGAAATTTGAAAATCGCTTTCGCAAAGTTGAGAAACTTTTTCACGATAAAGGATTGTTATTGGAAACTGCCACATTGGATCAAATGGAAGCAATGTGGCAGCGGGTAAAAAAACAACAAATTTAGGGATAAATTACATGTTTGTCATAATACTCACGTATATAAAACCATGAGCAGATGTTGATCTATTTTTAGAAGAACACCGTGCATTTTTGGATGGATGTACTTGAGCGGCCATTTTTTAGCTTCAGGGCCAAGAGCACCAAAGAGCACCAAGATGTGGCGGTGTTATTTTGCTTAACGCCATGAGCCGGAATGAACTTGATATATTGTTAGAAAGTGATCCATTTTTTCGCGAAAAAATGGCTGAATATTCAATCATTAAATTTCATCCAGCAAAATTTAATGCGTGCTTATCTGACTTTATCCTCAGCTAACACTATTTTGTAAAAAGGCTAATGTAAAAAGTCCGATTTTTCTTAAGATTAGCCGGGCTTTTTTTGATCTATGTTGTGATTAGTTTCATTTGGAAATTACTACAATTTGAAATTTCTACAATTGGACAGATAAAAGAGATAGAGTTTGTAGCGCATTTAAGGTTAGAGTATACTACTTTCCCGTCCTGTTATATTCATCATCCTTTTAAACCTAAACTTTCAGGTTCAGCATGAAAACTAATTATATTTTTGTGACCGGCGGGGTCGTATCCTCTCTGGGTAAAGGCATTGCCGCAGCCTCTTTGGCGGCCATACTCGAAGCCCGTGGACTCAATGTCACCATTATGAAACTGGACCCGTATATCAACGTCGATCCAGGTACAATGAGCCCAACCCAACACGGGGAAGTTTTCGTTACCGAAGATGGCGCTGAAACTGATCTCGATTTAGGCCATTACGAACGTTTCATTCGAACCAAAATGACACGTCGCAATAACTTCACGACAGGTCGTGTTTACTCCGAAGTTCTGCGTAAAGAACGCCGCGGCGATTATCTGGGCGCAACCATTCAGGTTATTCCTCACATCACTAATGAAATCAAAGACCGTATTATCCGTGGCGCGGAAGGTTACGATGTTGTGCTGGTGGAAATTGGCGGTACTGTAGGTGATATCGAATCCCTGCCATTCCTTGAAGCTATTCGTCAGATGGCGGTAGAAGTCGGCCGCGAGAATACTCTGTTTATGCATTTGACTCTGGTGCCTTATATGGCAGCAGCAGGCGAAGTGAAAACTAAACCTACCCAGCATTCAGTGAAAGAGCTGCTTTCCATTGGTATTCAGCCGGATGTTTTGATCTGCCGTTCAGATCGCACTATTCCAGCTAATGAGCGGGCAAAAATTGCACTTTTCTGTAACGTACCAGAGAAAGCGGTTATCTCTTTAAAAGATGTTGATTCTATTTATAAAATTCCTGCCCTCTTGAAATCTCAGGGCTTAGATGATTATATTTGTAAACGATTCAGCCTCGAATGCCCGGAAGCTAACCTGTCTGAATGGGAACAGGTCATTTATGAAGAGGCGAATCCATCAGGCGAAGTGACCATCGGTATGGTGGGCAAATATATTGAGCTGCCGGATGCGTATAAATCAGTTATTGAAGCACTGAAACACGGTGGATTGAAAAATCGTCTGACCGTCAACATCAAACTGATTGATTCTCAGGACGTCGAAACCCGTGGTGTTGAAGTATTGAAGAATCTGGATGCGATTCTGGTGCCAGGTGGTTTCGGTGGTCGTGGCATCGAAGGCAAAATTATGACAGCCCGTTACGCCCGTGAAAATAAAGTTCCTTACCTGGGAATTTGTCTGGGTATGCAGGTTGCTCTGATTGAATTCGCACGCAATGTTGCAGGCATGGAAGGGGCTAACTCTACTGAATTTGAGCCTGAATGTAAGTTACCAGTTGTAGGTCTGATCACTGAATGGCGTGATGAGAACGGCAACTTAGAAGTACGCAGTGAAGAGAGCGATCTCGGTGGAACGATGCGTGTTGGTGGCCAACTGTGTCATCTGACTGAAAACAGTCTGGTACGTAAACTTTATGGTCAGGACGATATTATTGAGCGTCACCGCCATCGTTACGAAGTGAACAATCTATTGTTGAAACGCATTGAAGACGCGGGCTTACGTGTTGCCGGCCGCTCAATCGACAATAAATTGGTGGAAATCGTTGAGAACCCGAACCATCCATGGTTTGTGGCGTGTCAGTTCCACCCTGAATTTACTTCAACACCTCGTGATGGTCATCCGTTATTTGCCGGTTTTGTTGAAGCCGCACGCAAGTACCAGAAAGGCCAGTGAAATAAGATATGGGGTGATCGATGGGGCTTTACTCGATTCTTTGAGTGACCATCAATTGCCCAGAATTTAACTTGTACTGAGGAAAACCTAATGTCCAAAATCGTTAAAGTGCTCGGCCGTGAAATCATCGACTCCCGTGGTAATCCAACGGTAGAAGCGGAAGTACATTTGGAAGGCGGCTTTGTTGGTCTGGCCGCGGCACCATCAGGTGCATCAACGGGTTCTCGCGAAGCGCTGGAACTGCGTGATGGCGACAAATCCCGTTTTATGGGCAAAGGTGTACTGAAAGCAATTGCAGCGGTTAATGGCCCAATTGCTCAAGCTCTGGTTGGTCAGGATGCGAAAGATCAAGCCAATATCGATAAAATCATGATCGAGTTGGATGGTACTGAAAATAAATCTAACTTCGGTGCTAACGCGATTTTGGCCGTTTCCCTTGCGAACGCCAAAGCGGCGGCAGCGGCAAAAGGTATGCCTCTGTACGAGCATATTGCTGAACTAAACGGGACTCCGGGTAAATTCTCCATGCCTTTGCCAATGATGAACATCATCAATGGTGGTGAACATGCTGACAACAACGTGGATATTCAGGAATTCATGATTCAGCCAGTAGGTGCGGGCACGCTGAAAGAAGCGGTGCGTATGGGTTCTGAAGTTTTCCATAATCTGGCAAAGGTACTGAAAGCAAAAGGTATGAGTACTGCGGTGGGCGATGAAGGTGGTTATGCACCAAATCTGGAGTCTAACGCAGCAGCACTGGCCGCTATCAAAGAAGCTGTAGAAAAAGCAGGTTATGTACTGGGTAAAGACATCACTCTGGCGATGGATTGTGCCGCTTCTGAATTCTATAACGAAGAAACCGGTAACTATGAACTGAAAGGTGAAGGCAAGACTTTCACTTCTCAGGAATTCACTCACTACCTGGAAGAGCTGACTAAAGAATATCCCATTGTTTCTATCGAAGATGGTCTGAATGAATCTGATTGGGACGGTTTTGCTTACCAGACTAAAGTCTTGGGCGATAAAATCCAGTTGGTTGGTGACGATCTGTTCGTAACCAATACCAAGATCCTGAAAGAAGGTATCGAAAAAGGGATTGCTAACTCCATCCTGATCAAATTCAACCAGATCGGCTCTTTGACTGAGACGCTGGCTGCAATCAAGATGGCAAAAGATGCAGGTTACACAGCGGTTATCTCTCACCGTTCTGGTGAAACTGAAGATGCAACCATTGCTGACTTAGCAGTAGGTACGGCGGCAGGTCAAATCAAGACCGGTTCCATGAGCCGTTCTGACCGTGTTGCTAAATACAATCAGTTGATTCGTATTGAAGAAGCATTGGGTAACCGTGCTCCTTTCAATGGCCTGAGAGAAGTGAAAGGTCAGGCATGATTGGCTGACGGGTTTCAATAAAAAAACAAATATTATTTATATTTTGGCGAAAGAGTAATATTCTTTCGCCTTTCTTAAAAAGATAATTTTAGTTATGTGCTTTTCTCTTTATTACATTTCTTTATTACATAATGGAGGATTATTTAACCATTCGTAAAATAAGAAATGTGATATAACTCTTTAAAATAAACTCTTTTCTTTACTCTTTTAATTAATAAATAAGCAAATATCACGTAGCAGATCCCAAAATCGCACTCCGTGTATTTTATTTATCGTTCAGACTCCTTATTATTTCAGATGTAATGTAATTCATTAACATTTAGAACAATGATTCATCAATTATTATTTTTACATTACGGAGTTATGTTTCATTGTTACATGGAGTCTTCATGGACGCTTCAGAATCTTTAACCCCTGCGGTTGGGCCAATACCCTCAAGTAAAAGAGGCTTAATTATTCTCGCGCTGGATATCATTTTGTTAATTGCTTTGCTGAAATTTTTGCCTTATAGCGAAAAAGCAAATGCAGGTTTGGCATTAATGGCATTTATCGGGGTGTTATGGCTGACCGAAGCCATTCACGTCACTATTACTGCACTTTGTATTCCAATTCTGGCTGTCGGAATGGGATTGATGAATACAGGTGACGCGTTGAAATCTTTTGCAAACCCAATTATCTTTTTGTTCTTTGGTGGCTTTGCACTGGCGACAGCACTGCATATTCAAGGTCTGGACAGACTGATAGCTAACCGTCTTCTGATGATTGCTCGTGGGCGTTTATCAGTGGCGGTCATGCTGATATTTGGTATCACGGCTCTACTTTCGATGTGGATTAGCAATACAGCAACCGCAGCGATGATGTTGCCACTGGTTCTGGGTATTTTAGCTAATCTGGATGTCCGTACTGAACGTAATACATTTGTTTTTGTGTTGTTGGGTGTGGCATATAGCGCCAGTATTGGTGGTTTGGGCACGTTGGTAGGTAGCCCACCTAATGCGATTGCAGCAGCACAGTTAGGTATAGATTTCATTACATGGATGAAGTACGGCGTGCCAATGGTGATCATCCTGTTACCCGTTATGGTGATGCTGATGTATATCATGTTGCGTCCGAATCTGAATCATAAATTTGATCTGGAGCTGGAGCATCTGGAATGGAATAGTAAACGTGTTATCGCCATGTTGATTTTCCTGCTGGCTGTTGTTTGCTGGATTTTCAGTTCCCTCATCAGTGATGCTCTTGGCGGTATCAAAGAATTAGATACTATCATTGCCGTGAGTGCAGCTATTCTGATTGGCATGACTGGTGTATCAACATGGTCACAGATCCAAAATAACACGGAATGGGGCGTGTTGATGCTGTTTGGTGGTGGTCTGACACTGAGCGCTGTTCTGAAAAACTCTGGTGCAAGTGAAGTTATGGCGAATGGTATGGCTGCGACATTTGGCTCAAGTTCGTGGTTTGTGATTATTGTTGCTATTGCTACATTCATTATCTTCCTGACTGAATTTACCAGTAATACAGCCAGTGCCGCGTTACTTGTCCCTATTTTTGCCACAGTTGCAGAAGCTCTGGGTATGCCGGTTATCGTGTTGACCATGATTATCGGTATTGGTGCATCTTGTGCATTTATGCTACCTGTTGCCACACCACCGAATGCCATTGTTTATGGCACTGGCTATATCAAGCAGGTTGAAATGGTACGGGTGGGTTTTGTGCTGAACTTGGCATGTATTGCGATTATTTCTGTAATTGCTTGGTTCTTCTGGGTGTAATTTTTATCAATAAATAAATCATCAATAAAATGGCCACCTTTAAGGTGGCCATTTTATTTGTGAGTATTGAAAAACGGCCAAAAACCATTGATAAAAAAGTGCATATTAGTGATTGAGAAGGATCTTGATATTAATCAGATGATTTAATAAGAATTCGCTAATTTTTGTGACATTGATGCATTTACCAGAAAAAATTAAATGAAATAAAAGATATTCTTATTGTAGATACTGAATACAGTAAAATTTGACAATAGTGACAGTGATAGCATTAAGTTCTTTGTGCAACTAATAAAATACAGTAGGTGTTTTATATGTATGCTGATATTGTAGTGTTTTTGTGATGCAAATTAATTTATTTTCCCTGAATCACCATAATATTCATATTATAAGTACATTAATATAACCGAAGAATTATTCATAAAATCAGACTCATAAATTCAGAAGAGTAGGATTAAGCCATAATAACATTAACAATAGGGCATACTATGCGTTACAGTTTAAAGAAAAAACCGCTGTACAAGATCCTTTACGTACAAGTCATTTTTGCAATTTTACTGGGTATTTCTCTAGGCCATTTTTATCCAGATATAGGTGAATCACTTAAGCCATTAGGCGATGCTTTCATCAAGATTGTGAAAATGATTATTGCTCCTGTTATTTTTCTGACCGTCGTAACAGGAATAGCGAGTATGAACAATATGAAAACAGTGGGTAGTGTTGTCGGAAAATCAATGTTATATTTTCTGACATTTTCAACACTTGCTTTAATTATTGGTTTAATTGTCGCTAATATTATTCGTCCCGGTGATGGACTGAATATCTCGCCTGAATCGTTGGATGGTAGTAAGGTCGCGGATTATGTGAAGAAAGCTCACGAATCATCTTTTGTGGGTTTTCTTATGGATGTGATACCTGAATCCGTTGTCAGTCCGCTTGTAAACGGAAATATTCTTCAAGTTCTCTTTATTTCTGTTATCTTTGGCCTCTCGTTAGCATTAACAGGGAAAAAGGGGGAGCCTGTATTAGTATTTTTACAAAGTCTTTCTGAACCTGTTTTTAAAATGGTGAGTATGTTAATGAAACTGGCGCCAATTGGTGCATTTGGAGCAATGGCGTTTACCATTGGTAAATATGGTCTTTCATCTATTGGTAATCTGATAATACTCATCGCCACCTTCTACATTACATCATTAATATTTGTTTTGGTTGTTCTGGGGGGAGTAGCTAAATATAACGGATTTTCTATCATCCAATTAATGAAATATATTAAAGATGAGCTATTTTTAATATTAGGTACATCTTCTTCTGAAGCAGCTTTACCTAGCTTAATGAGGAAAATGGAAAATGCTGGTTGTGAGAAATCTGTTGTAGGGTTAGTTGTCCCAACAGGTTACTCATTCAATCTTGATGGTACTAATATTTATATGACAATGGCTGCATTATTTATTGCTCAAGCCACGGGTATTGATTTAACTCTCACAGAGCAAATTTCTTTATTATTAATTGCAATGATCAGTTCAAAAGGTGCCGCAGGTATTACAGGCGCTGGCTTTATTACTTTGGCTGCGACTCTATCTGTTGTACCAAGTATTCCAATAGCTGGAATGGCACTTATTTTAGGTATTGATAGATTTATGTCTGAATGTCGTGCATTGACCAATTTTGTCGGTAATGCCTGTGCTTGTATTGTTGTAGCTCGTTGGGAAGGTGCTTTGGATAAAGAAAAAATGAATCGAGCATTAAATGGTGAACTGCCAGACTCTGTAAAAGAGTTATAAGCGTTTTGAATCGCCACCTTTGAGGTGGCGATTATTTTTCGGGATGATTTTCTCTTAAAGTGATTATTCTTTGGTGCTGATATAAATATTTTTGACCTGAGTATAAGCATCCAAAGCCATCTTATGTGTTTCTCGCCCAAGCCCTGATTTTTTATAACCACCAAATGGTGTGTGGGCAGGAAGTTCATGATAGGTATTGATCCACATACGGCCAGCTTTAACAGCTTTAGCGACACGCAGAGCACGATTAATATCCTGTGTCCAGACCGCACCAGCCAGACCATATTCTGAATCATTAGCCATCTCAATGACTTCGTTTTCATCACTGAATGGGATAACACAGAGAACCGGCCCGAAGATTTCTTCTCGTGCAACACGCATATCATTGGTCACATTAGTGAGAATTGTTGGCTGAACAAAGAACCCATCGTCATATCCTGCTCCTGTTATGCGTCTGCCACCAGTAAGGATGGTTGCTCCTTCCTGTTTGGCAAGATCAATATAGCCCAGGATAGTATTCATTTGTTCTTCACTGACCTGACATCCCATTTCAGTTGCAGGATCCATTGGGTCGCCGACTCGAACGGATTCGAAGACGGTTTTCAACGAGGGCAGGAATGAATCATAGATATCTTTATGCAGGAATAGACGAGCACCAGATTCACAAGCCTGTCCCTGATTCAGTAAAATCGCGTTAGCTGCATGCTTGACCGCTTTTTTCATATTGGCATCAGGGAAAATGATATTGGCCGATTTTCCTCCTAGCTCCAGCGTGGCCGGAATAAGTCTCTTAGCGGCAGCGGCTGCAACGTTGTAACCGACTTCTGTTGAGCCTGTAAAGGCTACTTTGTCAATACTTTCATGATCAAGGATTGCCTGACCGACGACAGAACCGCGACCTGTGACAATATTGACAACGCCCGCAGGAAGAACTTGATTTATGATGCGTCCCAATTCCAGCAAACTAATGGGAGTCAGACTGGCAGGGTTGATAATCACGGTATTACCTGCCGCTAAGGCAGGAGCGAGTTTCCAGGCTGCCATCAGCAGTGGGAAGTTCCAGGGAATGATTTGCCCGATTACACCGATTGGCTCTCTGATCACCAGACTCAGGTTATCATCATCAATAACATCCATTGCATCAGAGTGAGAGCGGATCACACCTGCAAAGTAACGGAAATGATCGATAGCAAAAGGAATGTCAAAATTGCGGCATAAAGCTTGTGTCTTACCACCATCTAATGTTTCAAGGGTGATAAAACGCTCTGCTTCTGCTTCCAATAAGTCGGCAATTTTCAATAGGATGGATTGTCTTTCTGCCGCTGAAGTTTTGCTCCAGGCGGGTAAGGCTTTAGTTGCTGCTTGAACGGCAAGTTCAACATCCTGAGCATTTCCTGCCACATATTCAGTGAGTAATTCTCCAGTTGCCGGGTTATAGCTCTTCATTGTTTCTTTTGAAACACTATCAACCCATTCACCGCCAATCAGCATCTTATAAGACTTAGCAGGTAATAGTTCTTTTACGATATCATGTAATTTCTTCATCATATTCTCCAGGTACTTTTGATTTTTGGGTATGCTAAACCATCTGTTCAAAGAGTATTATTGGATTAATTCTTAAATTCGGATTTAAATATAAAAATCTTATATCAATAAATAAAAATCTTATATCAATAAATAAGGGGGGGTAATTGATTTTTATAATAAAATAATAAACACATGAAATAAATTTTGAGAATTATTATTGGTATGTGATTATATTTTGTATGGTCTATTTTTCTGCTGTCTTTTTTCAAGATGTTATCGGAGGAGTAGCTTAGAGAGTAGTTTAAATGACCATAAACAACTTAATGATACAAGATAATAAGTAAACAAATTATCAATACGTTTATATTTAATGATAATTTTTTTAGTTAAGGTGATTTATTTTCTCAGCACTCTGCTATTATTATACTACCAATCATTGGCGGGGATGATTATGAAAAATTTGTTATTAATTTGTTTATTAGGTTTTACATTGGCCGGGTGTGATAGTCAACTTAAGATTGACGGTACAAATGAAATGGCAGTAAAAACATCCATCGAAAAAATAAGAGATACTTTATCTGAAGATAAAAAATTAAAATTTGATGATTCATTGAATATTATCATGCTTAATAGTATCGATTTTGATGAATTATTTAAAAATAACAAGTATGGAAATATCAAATATGAAGATATGGAAAAGCTGGAATATAAGTTTTATCAATCACTGAATGGAAAAACAGCCGATCAGGTTATTAGTGAAGCAGAAAGAATTAAATCGAATACGAGTACTATTAACAAATGAATACAATTATCTGCCTGTATTTTTCAAGTTACAAATCTTATTGTTGAGTGCGCTCAATGATAACTACTGATTTCTTAAGCGAAGTGCCCTGATTATGGGCATTTTGTTACCGTTACTTATGATCTTCCAATAGAGTTAATCGCTCTCCGCACTGACGGCAAACATAGCAACTTTTTCCCCTGAGCACTTTATTGTGCTGCCTGATGGTTAATTCATGCTGTTGGCAGTGGCAAGAATAAATGAATGTCTTACTACAAACGGATTGGACTGAAAATTGGTGTGTTCGATTGGCTGGTACTTTAAACACAGTTTCCATGATATAACGCCACTCCTTGCCATGAGGTGCTACTTTGCCAAATTGATGGTAAGCCAATAAATGAGCCAGTTCGTGAGGGATCACTTCATCAATAAATGATTGTTGATTTTCAATGAGCAGAATTGGGTTAAGGCGAATTTCCCAATCCTGTAGACGAGCACTTCCCGCAATTGTACCTCGTTGTTGATAGGTCACATTGGGTTCGGGAAAGGTTTGTTCAAGAAAATCATTTGCCTGAACTATTTTTTGCCGCAAAGTACGCATGACTGCTTGCTGAAGAGGAAGCGGAACCTTAACGAATTTCATAACAGCAATAATTATATAGTAACTTAACTAACGAAAACGAATATGTATGGTTGTAATACTAAAAAGCCCGCTGGTATCGGCGGGCTTTTTAGGCGTAGCAGAGGTTATTTCAACCCTGCTGCATTACGTAGGATCATGGCCTTATCTGTCGCTTCCCACGGGAACTGCTCACGGCCAAAGTGACCGTATGCTGCGGTATCGCTATAGATCGGATGCAACAGATCCAACATCTTGATGAGGCCATAAGGACGCAGATCAAAGAATTCGCGTACTAATTGGATCAGTGTTGACGTTGGCACTTTTTCAGTTCCGAACGTTTCAACCATGATGGAAGTGGGTTCAGCAACACCGATCGCATAAGACACTTGGATCTCACAGCGATCAGCCAGACCTGCTGCGACAATATTTTTAGCCACGTAACGTGCAGCATAAGCCGCAGAACGGTCAACTTTAGATGGATCTTTACCTGAGAACGCTCCACCACCATGACGAGCCATACCACCGTAGGTATCTACAATGATCTTACGACCTGTCAGACCACAGTCACCCATTGGGCCTCCGATCACGAAACGGCCTGTTGGATTGATGAAATATTTAGTCATCGGAGTGAGCCATTCAGCCGGCAATACAGGTTTGATGATCTCATCCATAACTGCTTCATGCAGCTCTTTCTGGCCAATTTCTTCAGAATGCTGAGTAGAGAGTACGACTGCATCAATACCGACAATTTTACCGTTGTCGTATTGGAATGTAACCTGACTTTTGGCATCAGGACGCAACCACGGCAGTGTTTTGTTTTTACGTACATGAGCCTGACGCTCAACCAGACGGTGAGCATATGTAATAGGTGCTGGCATCAATACGTCGGTTTCGTTGGTTGCGTAACCAAACATCAATCCCTGATCACCTGCTCCTTGCTCCAGAGGATCAGCCCGGTCAACTCCCTGATTAATATCAGGTGACTGTTTGCCAATCGCACTAATTACTGCACAAGAATTAGCATCAAAACCCATGTCGGAGCTGGTATAGCCAATTTCACGTACAGTACTGCGGGTTATTTCTTCAATATCAACCCAAGCGCTGGTGGTAATTTCACCACCAACCATAACCATACCGGTTTTCACATAAGTTTCACAAGCTACACGAGCCTTGGGATCTTGTTCTAAGATCGCATCAAGAACGGCGTCGGAAATCTGATCAGCAATTTTATCTGGATGACCTTCTGAAACGGATTCAGAAGTAAAAAGGTGTGTAGTCATTATATTTCGTTACCTTAAATATAATTTCGGTTTAAGGGTGGATGTTTTACCATCTAGACGGCTAGTCTAAGTTACTATCGCCAAATATACCAGTTTTTTTAGTTTTAAATATCTTTCACAGTATGACATTTTGGGTTTCTTCTCTGCTTTTCTCTAGGTTCGAAATCTATCGGGTAAATCTATCTAATTCTGTTAAGTACAAATAAATTTCGTTTTGCAATTTTGCAGGATTACAGGTATAAAGCGCCCGTAACTGATAGGTTTTTGCACTTCAAGTTATGGGCGTTTGCAGGGTGCGTTTATACGTGTTCTGCTTCTCAATTGAGAAACGGCTTTCGGATGATAAGCCATGTGGAGTGAATGGGGTTATGAACCATTATCTGCTGATTGTTAACGGCCAACAGCCACATTATGCCATTGATGTATCCACATCTTGTTCCTCTCTTATTGATATGAATTCAACCCGATGTTATCTGAAGCGTTTAAGCAGGCGGGTCATTTTGAACAGAAGTCATATTGCCAAACAGTAAATACATATTGTTTAGTTCCCTCTAAACGTTTCTATAATTTAAGAGCATGCTATTCCCTGACATTTATTAATGCGCAAGATACGCACAATAAATAGCGTCTTGGGTTATTGACTTACAGGTGAAGGCAAATCTCTACTCCATGAAGGAGACTGCCATGAATGATAATATCGCACGTAAAATGCGACAGACCTACAATATTGCATATTGGGGCGGTAACTATTACTACGTCAATGACCTGGGTAATGTCAGTGTTTGTCCAAATCCTGATTTGCCAGAAGCACAAGTTGAGCTTGTCGATTTGGTAAAAAAAGTTCAGGAAGAGAAAAAACAGTTACGGTTGCCTGCATTGTTTTGTTTTCCCCAGATCCTGCAACACCGTTTGCGCTCTATTAATACTGCATTTAAACGCGCACGTGAATCTTATGGTTATAAAGGTGATTATTTTCTGGTTTATCCGATTAAGGTAAACCAGCAGCGCCGCGTGATTGAGTCGTTGGCAAACTCTGGTGAGCCTGTTGGGTTGGAAGCGGGTTCCAAAGCTGAACTGATGGCCGTGTTGGCTCATGCAGGCATGACGCGGACTGTCATTGTCTGTAATGGCTATAAAGATCGTGAATATATTCGTCTGGCACTGATCGGTGAAAAACTGGGACACAAGGTGTATCTGGTTATCGAGAAAATGTCCGAAATAGAAATAGTGCTGGAAGAAGCGGAGCGCATTAATGTCATCCCCCGTCTTGGAGTACGGGCGCGCCTTGCTTCACAGGGAGCCGGTAAATGGCAGTCCAGTGGCGGTGAAAAATCTAAGTTTGGTCTGGCAGCGGCACAAGTGCTGCAATTGGTTGAAACCCTCCGTGCGGCTGGAAAACTGGATAGCTTACAACTGCTGCATTTCCATCTGGGTTCTCAACTGGCGAATATTCGGGATGTGGCAACAGGCGTGCGTGAATCCGCCCATTTTTATGTCGAGCTGTATAAACTGGGCGTTAACATTCAGTGTTTTGATGTTGGTGGAGGGCTGGGCGTTGATTATGAAGGTACACGTTCCCAGTCAGAATGTTCTGTTAACTACGGCCTGAATGAATATGCAAACAATGTTATTTGGGGCATTGGTGATGCCTGTGAGGAACATGGCCTGCCACATCCAACCGTGATCACTGAATCTGGTCGGGCATTGACCGCTCATCATACTGTTTTGATCTCCAATGTTATTGGGGTTGAGCGTAATGAGTTCACCGATACAACGCCACCCGCAGAAGATGCGGCACGTCCTCTGACAAGTTTATGGGATACATGGCTGGAGATGCAGGAGGGAGGCTATAAGCGTTCTTTGCGTGAATGGTTGCATGACAGTCAATTTGACCTGCACGATGTTCATACCCAATATGCACACGGGATATTGAGCCTTTCTGAAAGAGCCTGGGCAGAGGAATTATATTTAAATATTTGCCGTCATATTCAGCAGGATCTTGATCCAAGCAACCGTGCTCACCGGCCGATCATTGATGAATTACAAGAGCGCATGGCGGATAAATTGTATGTGAATTTTTCCCTGTTCCAGTCTATGCCTGATGCCTGGGGTATCGATCAACTGTTCCCTGTTCTGCCACTTGAGGGGCTGGATAAGCCATTAGATCGTCGTGCTGTATTGCTGGATATTACTTGTGACTCTGATGGTATTATTGATCATTATGTTGATGGTGACGGTGTGGCAACAACAATGCCAATGCCAGCTTACGATCCGGAAAACCCTCCATTAATTGGTTTCTTCATGGTCGGGGCATATCAGGAAATTCTGGGCAATATGCATAACCTGTTTGGTGATACAGCGGCCATTGATGTTTACGTTTCAGAAAACGGTGAAGTCACATATCAGCAGAGTGAAGAGGGTGATACGGTAGCCAATATGCTTCAATATGTGAAACTGGAGCCACAAGTGTTATTGACTCGTTTTCGTGATCAAGTGAAATCGACGGATTTAGGTGAAAATTTGCAAGAGCAATTCCTGCAAGAGTTTGAAAGTGGTCTGTATGGTTACACTTACTTGGAAGATGAGTCATTCTGATTAGTTACTAACCTTCATTAATAGTCATTCTTAATCATGGATTTTAGATAATCATTTGTTTTGGGATGGCTATTTTATTTAATTACTATGCGAAGTCGCACTCTTTCTGTGAACTTCTTTTGTGATAAATTCGAATACAAAAATAGCGGGCAAACTTAACAAAGAAATAAGGAGCGAGTTAGTGATAAATACTAAAGATATTATCTTCTTCCCTGAGCCTGATCCTAATGAAAATCCCTGGGTACATGGTAAACCTGCTGAAGAGGCGATTGACGTTGTAGAATACAATCCTGAATGGTTAGCTACATGGCAACAACTTTCTTCGGTTATCAAAGAAACACTTGGCAACGTTGTTTTGAATATTGAGCACGTTGGGTCAACGGCAGTTCCTGGGATGGTTGCCAAACCTGTTATTGATATTGATCTTATTGTGGAAGACCCAACTCAAGAAGAAAAATATGTACCAGCATTGGAGCAGCTTGGTTATGATTTAACGGTTCGTGAACCGAGTTTTTATCAACATCGATGCCTCCGCTTGGCAAAACCTAGAGTTAATCTTCATGTTTTTGGCCTTAATTGCCCTGAACATATTCGACATATTTGGTTTCGTGATTGGCTTAGAGAACATCCTGAAGATTGTGAACGATATATAGCTGCGAAGATAACTGCTAAAAATAATGTTAAACAGGTAATGGACTATAATAAGAGAAAAGAACAAGTGGTATATGAAATTTATCAACGTATATTTCAAAGTAAAGGATTGCTGTAATAATGTTTGATATTATTGTGCGGATAAAAATCTGTTTTGGCTTCGATTGACAGAGCACTTTTATATTCTTATTTTTTTACCATCCTCCTATAAGGAGTTTTACCTTTCAAGCCACTGTGTGGCTTGTGATAGTGGTAAATCGCCTCCCATTTTACCAATTTAATGCTAACCGACATTCCACACCTAATTCAGGATTAATAACCTAGTCTGCTAAGGCTGTTGAAACGATGAGAACAGAGAGTGCGGATTTTCATCAACGCTTTTTGAAGTCGAATAGATGTTTACCTTAATTAACTCTTGGTTAATGACCATAAAAAAAATCTAATTGCTTTTTATAATCTTAAGCTTCATTGTTAATAAATAGCATAATTAAGAGAACCACTAAGCCTGTTTTTTTAAGCAGTTAATTTGAATATTTTTTATAATTTACCTCATATATTAAAGGTGTTTTTATATACCATACAACGCTTTTATATGAATCAGTGAGAAAATTAACTATGCAAAATAAAATGAAAGATGTGAATGACTTGCTTGATGATTTAATTTCTAAGCCTGAAGTACAGGTACGTTGGGAAAATGAACCTGAAAAAGTCATGCAAGAATATCAGCTAACACCAACACAGTACCGCGCACTTTCTGAGGGCAATATAGACGATTTGATCAATGAAGGGCTGGCGGATAGACATGTCCAGCAAATGAGAGTTAGCTGGTAATGATTGATTTCAGTTCCCATTTCCTGGAAACCATAGGCTTGCGGGTATCTCGCTTGGCTGTCGGCGGGAGCCATTTTGGTGTAAGTGCCTGTAGAAAAGATGTCATGCGTATTGTTTCTACAGCATTAGATTTGGGGGTGAATTTTTTTGATACAGCCGATATTTATAGCAAAGGTGAAAGTGAAAGTGCATTAGGTGATGCGATATACGGGCGTCGGCATGATATTGTTATTGCGACAAAATTTGGTCATGATGAGACGGCAAAAGGCGCGAGCCGGGCAGCAATGACTCAATGCTTACACAATAGTCTTAAACGCTTGAAAACGGATTATATCGATTTATATCAGCTACATGCACCTGATCCGTCAACGCCTGTCGAAGAAACTGTTTCTACCCTTCAATTATGGGTAAAAGAAGGCAAAATCCGATGTTACGGCATTTGTAACGTCAGGCTTTCAGAAATAGAGCATTATTGTGATACAGCCCAGGCAACGGGGGGAATATTACCTGCCTGTGTGCAAAATCCTGTCAATATATTGAACTACCAGAGTTATGAAGAGATACGGCCTTCCCTCAACACATTTCAGCTTGGTTTGTTGGCGGCACTTCCTCTGGCTCGTGGGTTATTGGGAGGGCGTTACCGTTCTGTGCTGGATGTTCCTCGAACACATCCTTTGTCAGGTTATAAGGGGATTGGTTATCGTAATGTGCGCACAAAAAAAGCCATTGATCGATTAATATACGCTGCACAACAATTAAACCGTCCCCCATCTGTATTAGCGTTGGAAGTCATATTGGCAAATAAAGATATTATTTCTGTTCTGGTTGGTATAAGTCATTCTGACCAATTACTTTCTTTGGCTGATCTTAATTCATCATTACTCCAGCAAAAAACGATTGATTATATTCTTGGGCGACGTTTAGCTCTGGATTGAATATGTACCAAAAATTAATTCATCATTATATTGGAGGTATATTAAATGGCTAATATTCTGAATTTAGATGCATTAAAAAATATGAAACTTAATTATGATCCTTCACCGTGGGCAACTTGCGATAATACGTTTAAGCAAATGATTCCTGATGATGATTTTCCGGGCAGTCACTGGACTTATCATTCGCAGCGTAAACTTGCTGAAGCGCTTGGCAAGAAAGGGTCACAAGAATGGTATCAACATAATGTCAAAACCCGGCCTCTTCTGGAATTGGGAGTAAAAGAGCCTTACATGCCAGATGAGCTCGCTGATATTTGGCTGTCAGTTGCAAGCGATCTTTTGTCAGATGACTATATCGAATGTATCAGTGATGTCAGCGAATATAATGTCAGAAAGTTGCAATTTCAGGCACATTTTTGGGAATTCGGCCCTGGTTCATTCTTCCAGCCTCATGTAGATAAACCGCACAAGATGGTAACTCACCTAATGTATCTAACGGATAATTGGGTGCCTGAAATGGGAGGGTGTTTGCAATTATTACGCTCTGCTGATCCGAAGGATGTTGTGGTGGAAATCGCACCGAGAAAAAATACGTCAGCACTTATTCGCAGAACAGATTCAGCCTGGCATGCGGTTACACCTATTCCTAGAGAGATGCAGGCAGTAAGAAAAGTTTTGCAAGTATGGTTTTGGGATACACCTGCAACTTGAGATCAACCGAAGAGTGTTGCCTAGGAATAAATGAACATTTAACTGTTGGTTAATTATGATTATTAATCAGCCAGGAATAGTCACATGATAAATTGGTTGAATACACTTTCTGAATATAATGATGTGGTTGCTTCTGGCTTAGGGATACCGATTATCCGGCCAGAAAATACCGAGCAGGAAATTCGCTGGCGTCAAGTCATAGAAGAAATGTATGCGGAAGAATTGCGTACCAGTGACAATCAGGATGTTGCCATATTGAATATAGGGGAAAATACGTATCCAATGGCTTTATTATATGCAAAGGTGATGGGGTATCGCGTTATTTCAGTTAATGACATTGATAATATTACCTTGCTATTAACAGAAGTCAGAGAAAAAAATATTCTGCTCATAACCATGGCACATAAATTGAAAGTGGGTTTTGTTGCTAATACGCTGGAAATAGCTTCTGAGCTTGGCAAAAATATCGGTTTTTTATGTGGAAGAACTTTTTCTGGCCTCAGTTATTTAATTGCTAAATCGTTATTAAAACCTGCTCTGTTAGAACAGCATGAATTTCTTATTGACGCACCGAAACATAAATATACAAGTGATGAAAGTCAGCCAGAAAAATTAGCAGAATTACTAGCACAACCCGCTATGTTGAAAACGATCAGAAGTCATGGTGAAGGAAGTCATGCAAAACTGCCCGCATTAACTGTTTGTGGGTTGCTTGAAGAAACAGAATTCCCTCTGATGCCTGAATGTGGGTGTTCGCGCCTGACCCGGCGATGTAAACGAGCACATGGAAAAACACAAGTGTTTTATGGGGTAGATATTCGTGCCTATGCCATTAATTATATATGTTGCAATGGTTTTAATATGGCTGAAGAACTTTATCCTTCACCAGTATCAATGATTTTGGCATTGACAGAAGGGTGGCCAGCAGCTGTTTTAGCGCCCATTCGCCCATTGATTGCTCCAGATTACCTTCTGACGTTACTCAGAAATATGGCGAAAGAAGAAATGCCCCTTGGGCAAATTGTGGCAGTATTGAATGATGCTTGTGCTGTGCTTGGGCAACCTTTTACGTTTGCATTAATGGGTGATCCAACATTGCAATTGTCATTAAAAGATGAAACTCTGTCTCTGCCAATAGGCCTGTATGATAATACTGAATCAGAAACAACCCGCCAGCTCATGATAGGGATTCAAACAGTATTAGAAGAAGGAATTCATGGTCATCGATTACTACGTTCAATTGATGCGTGGTTAGGTAAGACGGTGGCGGATAAATTATTCAGCTTGCGTGAAAAGCTGATAAATATTGAGCGGCTGGCTCTTTTTTCTCTGAAAAAACATGAAGTTTCTTATCTCCAGGAAGATAAAAAAGCGCTCTTGCGAAATAACGCGCTTATCCAACTATTGATTGTTCAATGGGAAAAAATCTTGGTATCGCTGTTACATGAGGGGCGTGAAAATTTTGATGCCTTTGATTTACTGCATTACGATCAATTGATGAATACATTAAAAACCGTTGAACCTTGCCGGCGATGTGGAACATTAATGGAAGTCTCTTCATTTGGTCATGCCGGGGGAATAACGGGATGTAGCGAAACTTATATGTGTCGAGTCTGTGGTCCGCTTGCTGCTTACCGTTGTGATGGTATTCGTTTGGAAGATTTGACAGAAACATGGATTGCCCGGCAAGGGGAAAGAATCACAGCAAAAATTCGACTCCATATTCCCCATTCTGTTCATCCTATTTCTCAGCGGGTGCATTTGGAACTTCGTGGATATGATAAATCCACAGGACAATGTTTTGCCTCTGAAATAAAAACAGCAGAATTGAAAAATAATAGTGTCATCCAGTTTGAATTTAAATTGGATGAAAATCAGGGATGTGATTTACATAGTATTCGAATTATCGCTGTATCTGGTTTTGATATTGCTTTTCTCCGTATCCGTTTGGCTTGCCTACCTAAAAAGTCACAGGGATAACATTTTTCATGTCATCACATTACAGCAGGAAAATATGATGAGAGTACTGGTTCTTAATCGTCGCCCTATTGTAGAAAAGATTGCATTATGGTTTTCTGAAGCCGAAATTGACGTTTTTCTTATAACACCAAAGGCGTTATTATATCCATCGGAAAAATTACCTAATAAATCCCATCAATATATTAAGGGGATTTATCCTGTTGATAATTATGATTCACCTTCAATTAATGAATTAATTCTTAAATTAGTCGAAGAAAAGCAAATTGATCGTATTATTTCGGCAACAGAGATTGATGTCTTACGGGCAGCGAAAGCACGTGAAAAAATGGGTTTAATGGGCCAAAGCGAAATATCAGCACTGGCATATCGCAACAAGTGGATAATGAAATCCCTATTGAAAAAGAATGGGCTCCCAGTTGCCAGAATGCTGCAAATCACTGACAGGCAATCGGTAGAGAAATTTGCTGATGAGTGTGGTTTTCCTGTTGTGATTAAGCCGGTTGATGGAGGGGGCTCGGTAGGTGTGCAGATTATTCACCATGCCGCACAATTACAGGATATTAATTTTGAGTTATTAAAATCAGGTTATCTTGTTGAAGAATGGATTGAAGGGGAGTTTTTTACGATTGATGGGCTGATGAGAAACGGTGAAATGCTACATTGCTGGCCTTCACACACAACAGCTAACTTTTCGGCAGTTAGTGGGAATTCTGCGTTGCTTAGCTGGATGCTATTGCCAGATAACCCTTTAACAACGGAATTGTCTGCGCTCATTTCACGGGTGATTATGAGCCTTCCACCAACGCCGGATACTACGGCATTTCATGCAGAAGCTTTCTTTTGTGAAAAAACACATCGCCTTGTGCTGTGTGAGATTGCATGCCGTCCTGGAGGAGCAGGGCATGTACCTGTGTACGAAATGGCATTTGGCCTGAACTTGTATAAGGAAACGCTGCTTGGTCAGGCAGGGCTTCGCGCTCAAGAAACTTATCGGCATATTTATCCTCAGACGATGGCAGGGTTTGCCTGGTTTCCTCCCAACGAGGGGATATTTCATTATGCACCGGACAGTTGTCCTGTTTCTGGCATTATTGATTATCAACTAATGGCACGTACTGGCAGATATTATCAGGCTCCTCGCTCGATTTCAGATCACATTGCTAAGGCATTTGCTTTGCAGCCGATTGATCGTGATCCTGCGGGGGTTATTACTGAAATTGACACCTGGTGGAAAAATAATGCAATTTGGTGGAATGAAGAGAGTAGCCCCAATAAGACGAAGGGTATAGCCGATAGAGCAGCAACTTGAAAGATAAATGGTATATTTTATTTTCATGCTTTATGGATGGGAACTCAATGGCGATACAACGGGTATCAGATAATTGGTTTGCGGAAGTAACAAAACATTTGAAGGAATATTGGCAAGATCGTGAAGTTGGTTTATTAATTGATTGTTCAGATAGTCTGGATGCGTTAAAAAGTTTGATGTTCGAACTGCAAATATGTGGTGCCAAAATAAAAGCGTTAATATCCGTATCGGATAAAATGTGGCGGCCTAAAGGGGTATTGTGTTGGCATATAATTAATATTGAAAAATGTCCTTTATCAGAGTTATTGAAAAAGGAGTTTGTTTGTATCAAACATTGGTTGGATAAAATCGATCCAGAGAAAAATATCACTTTCCTAGGAGGAGTGAGATTAGCCATTTCTCCATTAGCGGCCCGACCTGTTTATGGTTGGCAAAGGCCTGGATGGGCAAAATTTGAAGATAAGACTTATATTGATGAAAATTTTCGTCGATGGGGAATTAATACACCGCCTTATAAAATTATCGCACCTGATTGTAACGATGCGGTAGCCGCATTTTATCTTCTGAATAAAGGTAAAGGAGTTATATTGGCTGCCGATAGTTCAAAGTCATTTAATGCAGGTTCAGAAGGTTTGTCTTGGATTAAGGATCATCATGAACTTATTAAGGCGTTGGATAAATTTCGCCATCAAACTGAAAAACTTCGTATGGCTGAATTTATACAAGGAATTCCATGCAGTATCCTTGCACTGGTTTTGCCCAATGGGGTTGCTGTCTTTGATCCGATAGAAATATTGACGGTTTTTGAGAAATCAACTAATCAGCTTTTGTTCTGTGGTTCCTCGAATCGTTGGCGACCTGGAAAACATGCCGAAGTTATGCGTGATTATACCCGGTTGGTGGGAGAAAAACTGTCAGAGGAGGTCGGTTATCGAGGGATCTTCAGCCTTGATGGAATATGGACGGGCAGTGAGTTTTTTGCGACAGAAATTAATCCTCGCCATGCATCTGGATTGGGGCTTAATCGTGCAGTTCCTTTGTTTCCTGATTATTTATTTAACCGGGCTGTTCAGGAAAATAATGCTTTTATTACGGAGCTTGACCCTTATCAGGTTGAAATCATCTGGCGTGATATGATCCAACATTATCCAGGTCAAGATATCACTGTATTGGATAGAGATGAAAAACAGCAAAAAGTGATTGAAATTGAAGTGAATGACCAGATGATCGTATTGGGAGTTCCTTCTGAAGGTGTTGATGCACTTATTTATCGCCCACTGGGTCAGGAAAAATTACTTGGGAATATTGTAGCTGAACTGGTCAGTCGAGTCTCCCATCGTCATTATGTAAGTTTTATCGATAATAATATAAAAAATGACTGATTTTCTAATGTTTCAAGTTCTGTTTTGTAATCTGAAATATACTGGATATAAGAAGTATATATCCTTCGTCTTTCAAGTTGCCTCTGCTCACTTACCCCGGTCACATAGTTATCTATGCTCCGGGGGATTCTTTCCTTTGCCGCCGCGAAGCTACTTGAAATCCATTAGGTATAGAATATATTCATAGCTTGGGGAGAAAACGCTCTTCAAGCTTATTTTATCTTTTTTGCATTAGATCATGATTAGTATTGTGATATCGATTGAGAATAAGAAATCCAATGCCTGTTAAGGTAACGTATAATATAATATTCCCCCATAAGATAGTGCTGGAAAAGCTGAGAAGTTGGGTGAATAACCAGGGGGATATGACAGTAGCACCTCCGAAAGCAAATTGAAGGACAGCAGAATAACGCCCTTCATAACCAGAATGAGAAAAAATTAAAATAGCGATTCCCATTTGTGCTCCGAGGATGGCTTCAGCAAGGCTAAGCAGTAAGGTTACAATCAAAATTAAGATAAATTGTAATGCAAAGTCACCATGAAGAAATAAAATAATGCTATAAGCGATCGTTTGTAAAAATCCAGACCAGGCTAAAGATTTCAGGCAACCAAGTTTATTGCCTAATCTCAACGCAACTTGCTGAAAGCAGGGAATGCCAAAACAAAGGCCGGTAAATACAAAAGCGGCAAACCAAGATGGTAAAGCGCGCTCAATCAGAAAGTAGTAGGGTAAGACAAGCTCGATGCTTTTTCCTGCCAGTAGTAATATACCAATCAAAAAAACGAAAATAAGATATTTTCTATCCTTCAGGATAGAAAAAGAGGAAATGTGTTTTTGATCAGTTTGTATTGGATTTTGAATAATTTTATTAGACTGTTTAGTAGCGTTTTGAGTTATGATGAAAATAATGATCCCTGATATAAAATAACCAAAAGAATTTCCCCAAATAATCAAATTAACGATGATATCAGATATTCCATCTTTATTAATAAAGAATAACGAGAATAAGGCGCCAAAACCTAATCCAATATTTCTACAGCTATTTATAATAGCAAAAATATTCATCTGAGTATTTTGCATAGGAAATAGAACCCTGATGGCAGCAGGATTGGCACACCAGTAAATACGTTCACCGATGGAAACACACATAACGATGATAGCGACCTGCCAGTGTGTTGAAACAACTAACATCCAGGGAAATGCACTAAATCGCAATAAACTACCTACCAGCGTTGAGTTAGCTGGCCCTAATCTATCAGCCAATAGGCCTGCTGGGTAACCGGCAATAAGTAATGCGATCATCGCTCCTATCGTCATTGCCAGCCCAACATCTACGATATTTAACCCTTGCACTAACACTAAATAAAAGATCGCCATAGGGCGCCAGATCCCTCCACCCATACTGCCAATTGCCATGGCCAGTAAAAACAGGTGTTCTTGACGGTTTAATGCCATGATTTTTTTCTCTCATGCAATTAATGAGCTATACCCTTCGTTTTTCAAATACAGATTCAAAATATTGGGTCAATGATGATGTTTATAACCTTGAGCTATTTTTTGTAAAAATACTTTCATTTCTGTTCTGGAAGTCAATTGAATATAATTGCCATCAAAGTTATCCAGTAATACTTTGTCTTTTTTAAGTTGATGTTTTCTATATTTTATTATTTGTCGTAAAAAATCGAAATTTATTTTTTCATAGCAACCAAGTGCCATATCAGGACGTTGTTTTCCATACCATTTAGTTATACGTTTTATGGCCTGGAATAAACAAATATAAGTTGGTATGTAGAGATGAATGACAGTATCTGCTTTTTCTAAACGTAGTGGCAGACTTGGACCATAATTACCATCGATAATCCATGATGATTGATTCGTTAAGGAGCATAATTTTTGCTGCCATTCTTCTACTGAAGGGGCTATCCACCCTTCTTGCCAATATTCTTTATCAAGATGAAATAAGGGAATCGAGCAGATTTGGCTTAGCTGTCTGGCAAAGGTTGATTTTCCCGCTCCAGGAGAACCAATCACTAAGATACGTTGCATATTATTAATCATATTTATCCCCACTGCATGAGATTATTTTTGTCCATTCGTTCAAGACAGGGATAATTGTTTTCTCCGATAGTTCATAGCGGCGAGCTTGCAGGTGATTAGGAACACCATTTTTTTTGGCTTTATCTTCGATCAATTGATATTGGCGACGAAGAAATCTGGCAGACAGCGCAAAATCATGGGCGATTTCTAAAGTGGAACATTGAAGCTGGTGAAGAATGGCAGCCGTGACAAGCCCTGTACGATCTTTCCCTAAGCTGCAATGAAGCATCACATTTCCTGTGTCAAGTAATTCTGTGATTTCCTGAGCAATTTCCCATGCCACATGGCTCATAGTGAAATAAAGATTAATATAATCAGATTCTGTGACAATATGTGTTTGATTATTCTCTGGTGGTTTAAATCTAATAGGGCGATTGATATATTTAGTTGATGCAGGAATATGCGGTTTGAATTGTGGTTCATATTCTTCAGGTGTGCGTAAATCCACCCAAATATTGATGGGAAACATTTCTGATAATTTATTAAATGCTGCTTTTTCTTTTCCTCTTTGTATACCACAACGAATGAGCGTTCCACGGTTATTTTTTTCGGTATGCTTGATTTTTAATATTCTGCCATTCAGAATAGCAGAGTGATGTATTGGGTATATCTGTAGTTGGCTGATATTATTTAATTGTTTTTTCATTACTACTCACTGTTATTATTTACTCTAAATTTTTTCGTTATGATGGTATTCTGAGGGAAAAATTTGCTTAAGAAATTTCACCATTAATTCTAATTCTCCAATACCAATTCTGACATAGCCATTCATTCTTTCTTGTGAACTCATATCACGGATGTAAAATCCACCTAAAGCGGCGGTTTCTACTAATTTAGTGGGATGATCACCAATAGTTTTGACATTGATAAAATTGGCACCTGAAGGAAGAATTTGCCAATTTGAACGTAATTTCATAATGGTTTCAATAACATATTCTCGTGTTTGAATAATGGATTGGCAAATTTTATTAATATGTTCTTTTTTCGCTAAAATTTCTTGAAGTAGTGTCCAAGTACTGCCTGAAATAGCTGATTCAGTTCTTTCCTGGGACAGGATATCTATAATCGTAGAAGAGGCTATTATGGCGGCAATACGAGCGCCCGCTAAACCGTAACCTTTAGAAAATGATCGAATATAAATAATGTGTTCAGGTTGGCCTAAAAGAGCTAAATGATTAATGTTACCAAATGCTATAAAACATTCGTCAATAACCAATAAGTGACCATGTTTGGCGCAAGCATGAGAAATTGCTAATAACGTATTATTATCAAACTCTATCCCAGTCGGGCTATTGGGATTTGAAATTGTAACAATAGAAGGTGGGGTTATTTGGATTGTTTTTAATAATGTTTTGATACAAAAATTTTCTGCGCATTGCTCATCGAAATAAATGGGTAATATATCAATTTGATTAAGATTGGCGTGATCAATCCAACCAAAATAGTTAGGTACAGGAATAATTAATCTTTTTGTTGTACATGCAATTAGACGTAATATCAGACCAATGGCGACGTCTGACCCTGGAGTGAAATAAATAGAAGACGAGTTAATTCCTAATATTTTTGCAGCATGTTCATGTTCAACTTGAGGATAAGGGTAAAATTGATGTCTCTGTGGCGGAACAGTAATCTCCTGAAGGATTTTTGTTAATGCTTTATGGTGTAATTCACCACTACGTAAGTTTATTCCATCAGATAAAAATTCTCGCTGACGAGAAGGGCGCTTGGGTGCCAAAGGCAGCGGATAAATATTATTAACAGATGTTGTCTTTGCCATTAATACACTCCGTAGCAGATTTTTTAAATTTGGGCTCCTAATAAACGAAGTTGCCCTAAAAAGTCTGGGTAACCGCGCTCAAGGTGATCGATACCACCTATTTGTGTTTTCCCTGATATTTTTAATGCTGCAATAACTAAGGCTGCGGCTCCACGTAAATCAGCGGCTTGAACTGTTATGCCACTTTTGCAGGGAACATGGGGAATAATGTCTACTGATCTGGCATTGTGAATAACTTTGGCTCCCATCTTTTCCAATTCTTCAATATATTGAAAACGCTTGACCCAAACTTGCTCTGTAATACTTCCGCCTAATTGAGATGCCATCAGTAAAAGAGCCATAAAAGGTTGACTGTCACTGAATATTCCGTGCGAGGTCACTTGAATATCCAATCGGGATGCAGGGGACACCTGGGCGATGGTGAGAGTATTTTCTTCCCATTGAAGCTGATAACCCAATTTTTCCAGGCAAGTTATTTCAGCCGATAGCCCGGTTTCGATAGCATCTTGCGAAACGCCAGTAATAGAAATTGGAGCATTGCAATAGGCGGAAAGGGTCAAATAAGTCATAACTTCGATCAGGTCAGGGCCAAGAGTCGTTTCAAAACCCTCCGCATCAGGTTTCCCCGCAATGACGATTCGGTCTTTTTCCCACGCAATATCAACCTGCTGACATTTAATGGCTTCAACTAATGCCGCAACGTCTGGTTTAGAATAAGGATTGATAATCTCGCTAATACCCTCAGCCCTTGCAGCGCATAACAATGCGGCTTTTGTTGCGCCAGAATAAAGTGGGCCAGTTAATTTGCCAGTGCTTTTTTCAACGACAGCAAAGTGAGCCATATCGATTTGAGTGGAGGAAAAACGTGATACAGTGGCTTGGATCATATTTCCTATGGTTTCAACTTTGGCACCGAATCGTTGTAAAACGGTACATAGTTGTTCAATGGGGCGTTCTCCTCCTTGACCGACTCCAATCTTACAGCCACCGGTTTCACCTAATATAACGTGGCCTGCATGAGCCAATATCCCAGGGGCAAGATACCAGGCACCATGAATCAATGTACTTAAATCTTCAGGTATTTTGGTATTGTTTAAACCACGGGGATCAATGTGCATGGTGCGTTTTTCTGGCTCATGCAATATGTTGGCACCCAGTAATTGACCTATTTCGCCCAATATCCTGATATCTGCAATATCAGGAACATTTTTGATTAAAGAAGGTTGTTTTGCTGACAATGCCAGGCTGAACAACGGTGGGAAAGCATGCTTAAATCCTGAAATGTGCACATGCCCTGATAATTGGTTGCCGCCCGTCACTTCAATCTCTTGCATATGATTTCTCCAGCACTTATTCCGAAATAAAAACAGCCGTGAGTACACGCCGGTAAGTTCCTTCAGGCGCGGAAGCAGAAATGGGCGTTACCATATGCCATGATTGTTCTGAACGTTGTAGGATCACTGACGTATTCAGTTCAGGTGGGATCTCACGATAAATATCTTGTGAATCATCAGAGTGTAAAATACGCAGACAACCTCCCCAATCAGGAGACCAATTTCGGCTGAAGTTAAAGATTTGAGTCACAATTTTTTCGGTTTTATCTGTATGTGGCCCTAACCATTGAGAAGAACGATATCGCCATAGCGTTAAATTCAAACGAGCCGAGCTGAGATCTTTTCCGATCAATTTTCCCATTCGAGTCCGATATTGATCGCTTCTTAAATATTCGCAAAATTCATTCCATACAGAAGAAAGAGGGGTATCTTTTTCAATACGTAATGCTTCCAGACTGTAGGTTTTTTTATCATCGGTCTCTTCTGCCATTTTTTCTGCAATGATAAAGCCTTCATGAGGAAATGTTTCCATCAGGCTGTTGGCTATCTCCTCGTCAATAAAAGGAGATACCATGCCCCAGTGGTAGGGGAAGTTTGTTAATGCTTGGGGCAGTAATAAATTAAACATGAGTTTCATCATCCTTATGATTTAAAGGTTATCAGGGCATACATAATGCAGGAGTAAGGCTCGCCGTGCATGTTGCGAACCAGGCGCCACCTTACGGACACTGTGCCAGGAGCGAGGGGAAGGCAGGAGGATCACTGAGCGATTGGGAGAAGGCGCAACGGCTTCCTTGATATCATCAGGCTCAGATGAACCGAGAATAAGTAACTCTCCTCCTTCTATGCTACCCGTCGGGAAATAGAGGGTTTGAGTCAGGATCTTATCGGGGCGGTCACAATGGGGAGCCAGCCAGCAATTTTCATGGTAAATAGTAAAGCGCACGTGTAAACGAGTCTTTGAGAGATCGCGTTCCATCAATGTTGAAAAGTAATGGCGATAATCATCGCTTAAGATAACTTTCAGCATTGATTTCCATGCGGTGGTCAGGTGATTCCATGTTTCCGGCACAGGAATACCGTTATCAATAGCCAATAGATCCCAAGTGCTATAGTATTTTCCGTCACCTTCTTCACGGTGAGATTTACAGAAACCCGTATGTGGAAATTCTGCTTGTAATCGTTTGAAGACGTTCTGAGATAAAAAATGATCTGAACAAAACCATTTAAACGGTTCTTTTTTCTTTTTGAAATCAGGGGAGTGCCAGCGGATATTCATAGGTGATCTCCTGATGTAGGGGATTGCTCATATCCCGCTTGCTGTGTAATTTTTTTCATGACTTCAGTGGCGCGATCTTTTTGATTAGCGAATAGCAATGCGTAGCCTTTTTGTCGTTCTTCTGGTGATTGAGGCAATGCATGAAAAAGCTGGCGGTTATATTTACCTACCTCGGTTATTGAGGAATTTTCGTGTAATTCGTTGTAAGGGGTATAAACAGTGGGACGGACTCTGGCACCTTCAGCAATCAACCAGTCGATTGTCTTAATTGATGCTTCTATTGTGTCTCCGGGTAACCCAAGAATAATGAAAGCGTTAATTTCTATGTCGTTCTGTTTGGCAATTGCGAGTAGCTCTTCAACCTTAGCCTCAGTATTTAGCTTTATTTTGGGTAATTGCAGGTTTGGTGAGACAGAAATGGTTTCTACTCCCAGACTGATTCGGATGCAGCCAGCTTGTGCCATCAATTCAATCAATTCTTTATTCAAATGATAAATTGTTGTCACGCATTTCCATCGAATAGGCAGTTTTAATTCGATGAATTTATGACACAATTCTTTTACCCATCGACGATTCAGGGTAAAAGTGGGAGCGTAAAAAGAGACATAATCAAATGGCTGGATATGCTGCTGTTCCGTGATATATTCAATGACGCGATCTACCGAAAGCCGCTCACAAAATTCGCATCCTACCGGGCATCCTCGTGCGACAGGAATAACGAGCTCACGTCGTTCAGGAATACCACAAAATTTGTTCAAGTCATTCTTATACATCCGATCATATGCCGCGTAAGGGATCTCCAATGTATCGGGGAGTATCCACTCTTCTGGACTCAGCATCTGACCGACATCTCCTTGTAAATAACCAAGGGGGGTTTTCACAATAAGACCGGGAATACGCTTTGTATCGGGTGCATAATTTAGCAGGAAAGATTCAACACCACTTTCATAATCACCGCTGAAAACAATACCTTCAAAATCAAATTGCTTAAACCAATCAGGAACCTGCTTTGATAATCGTCCGAAAGTAAATATTTTCACTTGGGGTAGAATCTCTCGACAATACATTGCTGTGCGGCCGAAACTATCCACGGCATCAAAATCATTAAATAAACCAATAAAGTCATAGCCTTTTGCCAATTCCTGGGCTAAATCATGCCAGGTGAGATTTAATGCACCACCGTCTAACGCAGTAACTTGCCATGATGAGTTTCTTTCCCTGATATAGGTGGCAACTTGAAATAAAGGCAGGTGATGACCGGCATTGAAATAAGAGGGAATATAGGGAGGAATCAATAATAGTATACGCATATGCAAACCTCCTAAGTTAAACAGTGAAAAACTGCGTGTTTGCCAAGTAGATAAATTGACAAACTGCCATCGTCGCGTAACAGCCAGATGGAAGAAAAAACTCGACTGTTAAACTGGCACGATCAGGGAATTCTTGATCTTCATTGAGGTCGATAATTTTTATAAAGGTATGCACAATGGTTGGGCGAAGACTTTGCTTTTCTACTTTTTCCCCATCAACGATATTAAATCGAATAAAGGGATACCAAGGCATCGTAGCGGCAAACGTCATGACATCAGAATAAGCAGTGGGTAAAACATAGGGTATGGATGAGCGCATCACATGTAGCCCGTGGTGATATCGCTGGAATTCTTGGGCGACGAGATTGTTCCATTGGTAAGAGCCAAAAGAAGCATAATAAAAAGAGAGCCGTCTGGGATCTAATTGATGGAAAAAATGTTCAGCTTTACCTTGCCATTTTTGGGCTGTTTGTGCTTCTGGTGATGCCGATTGGCGTATCAATGACAAGGCTTTTTCCCATTTGCCGTGGTGAAAAGCTTGCCCAATAAGATGAGTTGTAGATGGCCCTCCAGGTACACCGAATCTTTGTGTGTCATAGTAGTTAATAAAAGCATGGTTATGGAATGTCTGTTTTGCCAAGGCGTGTGCAATAGGCTTATCTAAGTTACGTATGACAATTCGAAAGCTATTACCCACGAGTTGGCCAATCTTGATATTTTCTTCAAAACAACCAACTTCATGCAATGAGAGCCATTTACTTGATGTCATATCCAAATGCGCATTAATGGCACTGGTATCTATTATATTTCGTGATAAAGATTGAATAGATATTCTCTGACTTGTTATTCCATCTTCATCTTTTAATCCTGCATACCCAATATGGCTTTCTGGTATTTCTAATATACTGGCAATATTTGTCACTGCTTCAGAGGTTGTCATTCCTTTTTTGCGTAATTGAAAATGCCAGATCTGTTTTTCTATTGAGGGTTGATAGAAGTTTGGAACTTCTTCCACGAGAAAATCGGCAGGCACTTTTTTAAGGCAATATTGAACATCCTTGCAGAAAAAGGTATTCGGTGAATATTTGGAAGAGTTTGTATTGAGTTCCATATTATTCATTGAAAAATCTCCAATTTTCAGGCCACCATTTTCAATGGTCAAAATAAGACTCATTGTTTTTGTATGATCAATACGCCAACACGTTATGTGTTAATATGGTGAACTTTCTTTAGCGAAATAATCATCAAGGTTTCCTTCTCGCCAAATATCCGTCGTGGCACAGTGCAAACCACCGCCAAAAGGATAAGCATTGCGGAAAGGTACAGGGATGACTTCAAATCCTAATTTATCCAGTTGCTCTATTTGATGAATTTCACTTTCTTCTACACACACAGTTTTCTCATCAAGTGACAATATATTCATTGACAGCCATGTACTTGAATAACATAACGGGGGAGACTGGTGATGTGCGGGAGGCGCTGCTGTGATAATTTGCCAGTCATTACGAATAAATAATTCTCTGAATTCGGGCAGTAATGGCCTATCAGGATTATTTAAAACTAAACCGGGACGCAAAGGTAATAGAGTACAGTCTATGTGGCTTGGGAAAGGATCACCAGGAAAATTGACAGCATGAATGCGGTAATCAGGAAAATGGCGCCGTAACCAATCAATACCTTTCATGTTTGTCGTAAAGCCATGCTGTACGAAAAGATCTTTTCCACATCGGAAAATATCTGCAGCTTCAAAAATGGGTTCTTCTTCTGTTGTGACGAATTCTTTTTTCATTACCCACTCTTTTCGGGTTTCCATACTGATCTTTTCAGATAAATAACCATGCCGGTAACTCTTATCCGAAAGCCGGGGACGAGGGGCTGATTCATGCCGCATGGTTTTATCTTCTTTCATATAAGCCGCAATCAAAGGTCGATAACACAAATACTCAAAGAAACGAGATCTGAAACTCATTGTTGCTTCAAGAATTTCCCGGCCAATAGTGATGAGAATGTCTCTTGGCGGTTGACAACCGAACATAGTGCCTTGGGTAAAATCCGGGGTCTGTACAGGAGAATTAAAATCTAATGGAGTTGGTCGATCAACACGAATGCCACGTGAAGTCAGTATAGAAGATAATCCATCCAATTGTTCATTGGCAGCATCAATGGATTCTTGGCTTCTTGGGCCATAACGACCGCGCATATCTGAATCTTCTGGGATGCGAGCCATAAAGGCAGGCTCTGGTGGAGGAATGCAGGCATGATCTGCACGACCGACAATGACATGCCGTAATTTTCCCCATTCTGTATGACATTCTACATGGATAGGGAGATTGTTTGATTTTGGGTTATTATGGGTATTAATAGAATTAGTCATAATATTTTCCTTTAATATTCTTTTTCATATTTATATATAATTTTTCAAAATAGTAAGCATATTTTCATAATGTCATGTGCTACAAGGGTAATGATTCTCCATAGTAGAATCGTTAGTTAATGTAGCCTGCAATGTGCTATGTATGATTTGTCCAAATATCAAACAATAGGTCAAAATGCTTATCATAATGAAAATTTTTATATATGGCTCATAATTTATTGATGATTATTTATTTCTAACTTTCAAACTATTAAACCTTGTTGTGACTAAAAATGATATCTATCAGTCTTAAAATCAATTCAAAAATTTTTTTCCACGGTTAACTAAAAGTTAAAGTGGGACTTAATTTTCTAATGTTCTTCATGGTAACATCAAATGCTCAGTACAGGTTATTTTATCAACCAGTGACCAGTTTTTATTGATCACAACAGTTTTAGCGTTTCCTGTCATACTTTAAATGCATAGATGACTATTAAACTTTAAATACCTCTTTCTTTGATTTTAATTTTATCGAATTTAATATCTTACAATTTTGTATTCTCAAAATGACTATAATATTAGTATGTTTTTGCTTTAATATGAATTATTAATTGTCCTATTTTGAACTAAAATATAACCTTGACATCTTTGTATGCTTTATATAACCTCATATTACTATTGTTAATATTTTGTTTTTTATTGGTGGGATTATTATGATTTTATCAAAGAAAATAAATCATTTTTTGAGTGTTGTAGAATGTGGGTCTTTCAAAAAAGCTTCCAAAAATATTCATATAAGCCCTCCAGCACTTTGTAAAAGTATCGCTGATATAGAAGAGGTATTGGGATTTAAGCTATTTAACCGTTCTAATACAGGAGTAACTCTGACGGAAGAAGGAATAAATTTATACAAATATTTATTACCTATACGTGATAATGTTGAGAATATTAAATCAAGTTTTTTCTCAAGATTAAAAAAAAAGAGATTAAAGTAGGAACAGATAGTTACAATAAATTGTTTAAAAAATTAACAAGTAAAATAATTGAAAATGGCCAAATTGATTTTATTAGTGAAAGGTATCAATTTGGAGATCATCGTAGTAAACTCCTTTCAGGAGAATTGGATCTTTTTATTTCAATTCATCCACCAACAGAAGACGAATTAGAACGAATTTCTTGTAAAAAATATGGTCATGAAGTAGATATGTTTATTTTTTCAAAAAAAATATTGAATAGAAATAACTCATTAGATAATATTATTCGTAATGAAAAAATGGTTCTACATTCCGAAATAAAAAATCATCCATTGTTTTATGATTTATTGAATTATCGAGAAGAACATGAAATTAAAACTCAAATGTTAGTTGTTCCAGAAATTAATTATATTATAGATTTTGTTTGTTTTGATATTGGTTATTCTATAATTAATAGTTCAGCATTGAGCTCCAGGTATCTAAAAAATATTGATTTGGAATTTATTCCTAATACTTTATTTCCATCTAAATTATTCAGTTATCTTTATTATTTAAAGAGAAGGGAGTTAGAATTGAAAGATTTTTTAATTCACTTTTCTAATTTTTAATTCCTCTTTAAATTAGGTTTTGTATTTCTCATGAAATAATATTTTGTCTATTAACTTATATACTAACGTTTATTAAATATAATGTTATAAATAATATAGGCAGGGAGTAATAATGATGAGTAAAGTAACACTGATATTCGGTGTAATTACACTTGCTTTCGGTTTAAATGGTGCAGTGCAAGCAAACGAGTTTATGCTTGAGCAAGTTGAATCTGGAGTAACTTCGGCTGATTTAACCCCGCGCCACGCCGTACATTGGGTTTCAGTTAAGCAGATCGAGAGAAGTTTGGAAGGACAACCGCCAATGGCTGTTGGGTTTGATGTTGATGATACAATCATATTTTCTAGTCCAGGGTTTTATCGAGGAAAATTAGAATATTCACCTAATAATGAAAACTATCTGAAAAAGACAGAGTTTTGGGAAAAAATGAATAATGAATGGAATAAATTCAGTATGCCGAAAAAAATCGGTATTGAACTAGTTCAGATGCATATAAAACGAGGAGATGATATTTACTTTATTACAGGGCGTACCGAAACAAAAATAGAATCTATTACTCAGCATATACAGAAAGGCCTACATATTCCTGAAGATAAAATGCATACTGTAATTTTCGCAGGGGATGAACCAAATAAAAATGATAAAGTAAGTTGGATAAAAAAGCATAAGTTGAAAATTTATTATGGAGATGCTGATGCAGATATTATAGCAGCTCGCGAGTTAAATATTCGTGGCATTCGTATCTTGAGAGCATCAAATTCTTCTTATCAACCTTTGCCAAAAGCCGGAAGATTTGGAGAAGAAGTCGTTATTAAATCTGATTATTAATATAACTATTTATTGGTTTTAATGTTTTTGTGTCACAGTAGTGACGATCTTGCTGATAACATTCATTGCACTATTGAGAGCTTCAGTAAACACGGTTAGATTTACCCGTCGTTGGTTCTAAACCTTTAACTGTCAAGCCGGGTTATTCCATGCTGAATTTAATGGCTTCAATGGGATTTGGGAAAGCGATCGGGTCATGTTCTTTTTCATAGTTTTTACTCATTAATATCATGATTTTCATGTAATTGGATTCAAGTCAACCCGTTTCAGGTTGATCATCAAACAACAGAGCTATCTCACGATTGAATAAACCCTCGTTTGTCTTTCAGATCATTGTAGCGTTTATTCAATGTAATTCTTCTCAAAATAGTGGTAAGAAAAAAATATGTCTAATACTATATATGTCTAATACTATATATGTCTAATACTATAGAAGTAGTTACCAAGCTGGAGTGTTTGGGGCTTTTTCTGTTAGAGCATGAATAAGTACATATCTGTTCTCTTTAGGCAGTAATTTATTATTTTTTAAATTAATTTTAAAATCTAGACTCTTTTGAAATTAGCGTAATCAAGCTCTGTGCTAGTTAAACACAGGACTTTTGGGGAAATATCATGAATATTAGTTCCTTAGGAAACCAAATCGATAACTCCTTGGTTTCAAATGCCTTCGGCTTCCTGCGCTTCCCGTTGAATTTCCAACCTTATTCCAGTGATGCAGAGTGGGTGATTACAGGTGTGCCTTTTGATATGGCTACATCTGGACGAGCTGGCAGTCGCCACGGGCCAGCAGCCATTCGTCAGGTATCGACTAATCTGGCTTGGGAAAGCAGCCGTTGGCCATGGAACTTCAGCCTGCGTAATCGCCTGAATATCGTGGATTGTGGTGATCTGGTATTTAATTTTGGTGATGCTCAGGATATGAGCGAAAAATTGCAGGCTCATGCTGAGAAAGTGCTGGCGTCAGGCAAGAAGATGCTTTCTTTTGGTGGTGATCACTTTGTTACATTGCCACTCTTACGTGCTCATGCGAAACATTTCGGTAAAATGGCACTGGTGCATTTTGACGCTCATACGGATACCTACCCAAATGGCAGTAAGTTTGATCACGGTACGATGTTTTACCATGCACCAAATGAGGGGCTAATCGATCCAGCCCACTCTGTACAAATCGGTATTCGTACCGAGCACGATACCGATAATGATTTCACGGTATTAGATGCCGGACAGGTTAATGATCGTAGCGTTGATGATGTTGTTGAGCAGATCAAAGCTGTTGTCGGTGATCTGCCTGTATATCTGACTTTCGATATTGATTGTCTTGATCCGGCATTTGCACCCGGCACAGGGACTCCCGTGATCGGTGGTCTGACTTCAGATCGTGCGTTGAAAATCCTGCGTGGTCTGCAACCTTTGCATATCGTTGGCATGGATGTCGTGGAAGTTGCTCCTGCCTATGACCAATCAGAAATTACCGCGCTGGCGGCAGCGACGATTGGATTGGAATTGTTATATTTACAGGCCTCGAAAAAGCGTGTTTAACATATTCAGCTAAATAAGCACTGTTTTTGTAATAGCAAAGTTTTAAAGCCCGTCCAATTGACGGGTTTTTTCTTTTTTTACTGCCTTTACTGATCGTTACTGTATCTAGTAGCCATATGAATAAAATCTATGGTCACCCTCGTTTTTGCAACACTCATTTTTGATGAATTTTGGGCTTGCTTAAATCTATCCGGCGTCACTATAGGCAAGGATGCCCGCGCCTCAATGCGTTTCGCACCTGATGAACCTTAAAAGCGACTCGGCTTCAAAAGAGCCATTTTTTATTCTAACCCCAATTCCGCTTAAGCTATTACTGAAATATCTTCTTCTGAGTAGAAAATTTTCAGTGATGGCTTTTTCTCTTTAAGGCAGTAAGCAATCAATCCCGTTAAAATGGTTAACAAAAAACCGGTTATACTTCGGTGACGAGAATGTTCTAATTGAGAGCCGTTTTTTAATTGTCCATTAATCGTTTCAATGATAAAACGCTTTTTAAGCATAACCTTATCCCACTCAGCCAGTGCAAGCGCTTTCATGTTGCGGCGCTTTTTCGTGATAAAGGTGATATCCGTTTTAGCTAAATCATCCGCCAATTCCTGACTCAGATATCCTTTGTCGCCGTAAAGAGAACCCGTGAGATCTTTTGATAATTCGCGTACAGGCTCCCTATCATCCACATTACCCGGGGTCACTTTAAGCGCTAAAATTTCGCCCAGATGGTTAATAATCAGGTGTAATTTGAACCCATAGAACCATCCCATTGAGGTTTTTCCGCGTTGCGCTATGCCCTGAAAGACCTTATGACGAGGAATACGGATGTTATGACAAACGCGCAAACTCGTGGAGTCGATAAAAGCAATGCCTGTCGGTTTTCCTTTTAATTGAGTCAGATAACTGGATAAGGGGACCAAAACGGACGGGGCAACGCTGATAAAACGGGTATAACTGAGCAAGGAGGGGAAGTCGCGGTGATGGTATTGCCAGATATGCTCCAAATAAAAGTTTTTAAAATCACGGTAATGCGACCGCTGAAAGAGGATTAAAATTGTCATGATTTCACTGGGATACATGCGGCCTTGTCTGCGGCGCAGGCGGTATCCGTTATCGAGACAAAACTGCGCCCACTGGGGGATGAAAAGACGACAAAAGTCGTCGACATCGCAGAAAATTTCAACTAACTTGTCCATGGCCTGTTCCTCCCCGGAGTCGTTTTAGGCTTTCACCAAAACTTTGCTCCTGGAACAGGCCTCTCGTCAATTTCTTATCCAGAATTCAGGTTATTCTAGGTTTCTCATAAGGCCGATAGACCGCTCATGTCATCAATTATCAGTCTTCGCAAAACCTGGCAGGTAACTGTTTAAATTTACTGATGCGGGTGTCAGAATTAATTTTCAAACACCGTGCAGTGTGTCGCTAACGCCTAGGCTATCCGGGCTAATTTGTTTGCCAGTGCACAAGCCACGATATTAGAGTGTTTTCGTTCAAGCTGTCCTCTGCCCCAATCAGCTCATTTCCCTGGATAACGTTCCAATCGTTGCATAAACACTCGTGCACATTGCACCAGAAGTCTTCGTAAATTCTTATTTCCTCGCTTACTGATGCCCAACAGGGTATTTCTTCCTCCTGTGCTGTATTGCCGAGGAACTAATCCCATTGATGCAGCAAAATCACGGCTTTTTACATACTGTTTGCCATCGCCTAACTGTGAAGAAAGTAAGCTGGCCGTGATGAGACCTACTCCAGGGATCGTCCTGAGACGTTGAGCGATGTCATCCATTGTTATTGTTTATTTTAGTTCAACTTCCAATTCAGCAATTTGCTCAACAAGATAAAGATAATGTGCATGAAGTCGCATCAATAATCGGAGCAGGTAATCGGGAAGTTCATGTTCAGCCAATACTAAAGATAAGCGCTTAATAACAGCCTCTCCCCTCGGTAAGCTAATCCCGAATTCCAGCAAGAAACCGTGCATCTGGTTAGTCGTTTTGACTTTATCCTTGACCAGTGACTCTCTGATCCGATGCAATGATAAAAACAAATAAACCGTGGGATGAATCATTCCACACAGTTTAAAGCGAAAGACAGTTGCTCATTAGTGCCCAAAAACGCACCTATTGTTGCCAAATTGAAACAATCAGGTAAAACCACAGATTAGCTTTGCAACATAATAATTGTCCGAGTGTAACAGTGTTAATTCGGCGTAAGTGGGTTAAAATTCCGGTTGATAGATTACAGGCCGTCAATATTGTTTTACCTTTGCGAGGAGTCCGATAGCTAAGCTTTCCCGATGTTATTTAAATATCGCTGTCGCTTTTCGATGTAAAACGTGCGTTGCTCATCAGAAAGTCACTTTTTATCAAAGTGGCCGAATTCATTAAAGTACAACTGTGCAAATGTTGATGTATTTATGGTCATATCGATAATTTGTTCTTTAACCCTAGATTGGGTTGTAAGCACAGTAGGTATATTTGAGCTGAAAGACCTTACTACAGGAATCGCGGTGCTAACCTTTGTTTCCTTTGTCATGCCCCTTTACGTCTTCTGATTTTTGGCAATAACGACAATAGATAACAACTTTAAATATGTGCCACCAATAAAAAGGAGGCGGAGTTTACCATAACAACTAACTGTTTAATATATTGACAATTTTCTTACTACTAACATGTGACTTGCTTTTTAACAGGATATTCTTAGCTGATTTCATGGATTCTTCAAGAGATTCCGGGCGGATGTTCCTCTGTTGGCGAGAGAACTCCAGATGATCGAGAGAAACGGTCAGTTGAGGTTGGTATTGTTGGTATAACCAAACACCTTTGTCATTATGGTAATGATACTGCTTTGCTAACCAGTGCCCATAGCGGGCGATGAGTGAAACAGCCTCTAGAATGTAATAAACTGTGGATTGTTCCAGCAGATAATGCAGATTTAACCGTACCCAGCCAGGACGGGCAAGATTGTTTCCCTGTGCTAGTTTTTCTTGGATATTCCGGCTATCGTCTTGGTTGATATCCAATAACTGGTGGGCATAAGGTCCTGCACAAGAACAACCGCCTCTGGCCTGAATTCCGAATAAGTCATTTAGCATGGCAACAACCACACCATAATGTAGTCCTTTAATATTAAATGAGAAGATGGCTAGTCTGGGAAGGGAAGGATTGCCCATTAACTCGAAATTAGGGAGATTCCTCCAATATAAGAGTGTTTGTTCAACCAGATCTTTTTCCCGTTTTTTAATGTAGTCTAGACCAATTTGTTGTTGGATTTTAAATACCAGCCCTGCACGAATTGATTCAATGATGGCAGGAGTGCCACCTTCTTCACGACGTTCGATATTGTCGACATACTGGTGGGTTGATGCATTTACATAAGATACGGTGCCACCGCCATTAAGGCCAGGGATAGTCTGACTAAAACAATTATTTCTAATCACCAACAAGCCCGGTGTACCAGGACCACCTAGAAATTTATGAGGTGAAATAAATATGGCATCCATTGGAATTTCCTGTAAATCAATGGACATATAGGGCGCTGCTGCCGCAAAATCCCAACATGATAGTGCATTAAAGCTTTTGAGTAGGGTAAAGATTCCAGTAATATCGGTTTTAATCCCTGTGACATTCGAAGCAGCAGAGAAAGAGCCGACTTTGAGAGGAACATGTTGATATTTGAGGAGTTGTGTTTTTAATTCTGTTTGATCAAGTATACCTTCTGGAGTGAGTGGAATACGAACCAATTCTACATCCGCTTCCCGCCAAGGCAGATCGTTGGAGTGGTGTTCATAACCGCCTATGAAAACAACAGGTTTTTGTTCCTTATAACGAGGAATATTCAGCATATGAATAAAGCGGTTAATAGCACTGGTTGCTCCTGATCCAGTGAAAATAATGTGATACTCCTGAGTGGCGTTTAGCGCTTGGCGGATAATGTGACGGCTTTGCTCACGCAGATATGTTGTTTGGAACCCAGTGATTGAGGTTTCGGTATGTGTGTTTCCATAGAAGGGCATCACTTGTTGCTGAATAAACTGCTCGATAAAACTGAGGCTTCGCCCGGAAGCCGTATAATCTGCATAGATCAATGGCTTGATACCAAACGGGGTTTTAATGGGCCAGCACTCTCCGATAATCGATTGGCGGATAAGATCCATACTTAATGACATTGTTTTTGTTTCCTTTTCCTGATTGTCAAATGCATTTATGGGCAATAATTAGTGTCATTTCTCCAAATGGAGTTGGGATTTTTCGGGTATCTAGACGAGAGGGGTGATTGGCTTTTAACGCCTCTTCAATCTGTTCTGATTCGATAGAAAATGGGCCATTTGCCAGTTCAGCAGGGAGGCGGCCCAATACATGAAACTCAGGTTGAGTGCGTTCTTGGTTCAGTGATTCGTGGAAACTAATCAATGTTCCGCCGGGAAACAATGATGCCCAGAGCCTAACTTTATACAATCTTGAAGATTGGTAGCAAAATAGAGAGACATTGCAGCTACTATTATTTGGTAAGGTCCGCCAAAAAGGGTGGTGTTCATATCACCAGGAAGAAACTTGATGGACTGAGAGGGATTAGATTCATCAAATCCATCCGAATCTATCAATTGCATTTGTATTGCTGTACAACAGAGAGGCAAATCAAACAATGTGATTTTGCTTTGTGGGTGAATAGCTAAAATATTTTGGGCTAGCTCTGCAGAGCCTGCTCCAACATCAAGGAAATGCAGTCCATCTTGCCAATTATCAAGCGACTGAAGGATAGATAGCAGGATTGGGTTTCTTGTACTTCGGTGAAAAGCTCGTAAACGCGATGTCGCTTTTTGCCAAAAACGTTGGTCATGCATATCCATTTGTTGTTTTGGTTGTGTGTTTTGTACCAGCCATTCAGCGGATTTCGTCAATGTGAGAGATTTGATTTCTGCCAGCGAGCAGAGTGTTTCCCCGAGATAATGTTGTGAATGACTAAGCAAGTAAGGCTGATAATTGGATTTAATAAAAAAACTCTGGGCTTGTTTTTCCATAATCCCCAGGGAGACATAAGAGTTGAGAAGTAATGTTAATCGTGTCGGGCACCAGTTGAATTGTTGGGCCACAGTGGTTGCATCGGCCATAGTGATGAAGTGATCAAACAGTCTGTGATGGAATGCGAATGCGAGTATATTCCAGCGAATTGGGCCTAATAGCATATTAAATAGATATTGTTGCTCGTTAGTTTTGTTTATTGACAAATTCATCTGTGAGTCACTTTTAATAACTTGTGAGAATGAGGAGGTTTTCCTCTAATTTCTATCAGAATACCTGTGGTATTTTGATAATCTGGTTAGAGGTTTCTTCATCGCTCAGGCAGTTCATTGCAAGCATGAACGAGAATAAACTCCGTGAATAACATGTGTTGAAGCCAATTAATTGATAACCGTCCCGTCTTAAGATTGTTTTTCCTGTCCAATATCACTATAGGGATTGTGGTGTCGCCCGATATAAAACACGGAGCAATCTGATATCAAATGACGAACAAACTAGATTTTCGTTCACAGAATGATAAAAATTAGCTCTGCGTTTGATATTCTTTACTACCTACCCTCCTTTTAAATAGCTAGCCGTATGTTGAAGTCCCGATTATTTGCACGTGGGACAGATAAAGAGAAAGTGGAGGGATTACAATGAAACTACCACCGCTTGTCGAGCCTGCACCTCACTTAGATAAAGAGGAAAAGGAGAGATACAGCCGTCATTTATTACTGCCAGATATTGGATATATCGGCCAGTGTCGTCTGAAAAACGCCAAAGTGTTAGTGATAGGGGCTGGGGGATTAGGATCACCTATATTATTCTATTTAGCTGCGGCGGGTATTGGAACAATAGGAATTATCGATTTTGATGTGGTTGATGAATCAAATTTACAACGTCAGATAATTCACGGTCAATCCGATATCGGACGCAACAAAGCGGATAGTGCTCGTCAGTCGATACAAGAAACCAACCACCTTACTCATATCATTTGCCATCAACAACGCCTTGAACCAGAGAATGCATTAGAACTGATCCGTCAGTACGATTTGGTACTCGATGGAACGGATAACTTTTCAACCCGTTATCTGGTAAATGATGCTTGTGTGCTGGCTGGCAAGCCTTATGTATGGGGATCTATCTACCGTTTTGAAGGACAGGCGTCCGTGTTTTGGGAAAATGCACCGGGTGAGCTGGGACTGAACTACCGTGATTTATATCCTGTACCTCCACCACCTGAACATGCTCCCTCTTGCTCTGAAGGTGGGGTATTTGGCGTGCTGTGTGCTGCTATTGGTTCTATTATGGCGACTGAAGCCATCAAATTGATTACGGGGGCAGGAACAAGCCTTTTAGGTCGTTTGATGGTCTATGACGCGTTGGATATGACATATCGTACGTTACCGCTTCGCCGTGCTCAAAATCGTATGACGATAACACAATTGACAGATTATCAGATCTTCTGTGGTCTCAAATCACAAACCCCTGATGAAGTTGTTCCCCAAATAACTCCGCAAGAGCTTCAAAAAATGTTGGAGCGGGGAGAAGCTGTTCAATTGGTGGATGTACGAGAACCTGGCGAACGAGCTATCTGTAATATCGAAAACTCTATTGGGATACTTCAACAAGAAATTATAAATGGGATAGGTCTCAAACTGCTTGATCGACAATGTCCGGTAGTTGTGTATTGCAAGATGGGTGGACGCTCCCGAAAAGTACTGCTTGCCATGCAGAGACAGGGATTTAAATCACTATTTAGTTTGGAAGGCGGAATCCTAAATTGGATCCGACAAGTTGATTCCTCACAAGCTACATATTAAGGAGTATCCAATGCTAGTGTTATCTCAAGTCCAATTGGATGAAATTGTGAAACATGCTGAGAAAGAACATCCAATTGAAGCTTGTGGACTCATCGTTGGTCCCTGTGGGAGCGATAAGCCTGAATTGGTTATTCCTATGCACAATAGTGCTGCTTCCGAGGTTTATTTCCGGTTTGATTCGAGACAACAGCTTCAGGTTTGGCGTCAGATGGAAGAAAAAGAACTGGAACCGATAGTTCTTTACCACTCTCATTCTGGCTCACGGGCTTATCCGAGTAGAGAAGACTTAGCTTTTTCTGTTTCACCCCAGATTCACCATGTCATTCTTTCTACTGCGCCAGCATCGCTGCTTGAACTGCGTAGCTACCGATATGTGCAGGGACATGCAATCGAAGAAATCATAAAAATTACTCAATGAGGAAATAATAATTATGTCGGTCATGGTCCATATACCTACTATTTTAAGAACATTCACTAATGACCAGAAAACTGTAACCTCTTCTGGTGAAAGTGTTTGTGAAGTTATTGATAAATTAGATATTGATTTCCCTGGAATTAAAGATCGTTTAGTGAAGGAAGGAGATGTTCACGGGTTTATCAATTTCTATGTAAATGACGATGACATCCGATTTGGAAAAGGGCTGCAAACTACCGTGAAAGCCGGCGATGTGATCACCATCCTTCCGGCAGTGGCTGGAGGATAATTCACAACGTTAGAACCGTTATTTATTGTAATCGGGGGCGTATTCATGCCAAGAAAAAAAATATTTCAGTTATTGCGGCTCAGTGGCACATTTAGTCAGGCCGATGCAGCGTTTGCCCCGTTTATCAGGGCATTAAATTCTCAGGCGGAGAAAATCGGTATTGCGGTCAATGAATCTTCAATTAAGGCTTCGAACAACGAATTGGTGTTGATATTACAGGAGCAGGAAGGCTGGCAATTTATGCTGACGGTTACTTCGCCTGTGATCAATGGACAGGTTTGTGATGAAGTCGCATTACAAGCACTGACCGGATTAGTTGCTGTTCACAGTCGCTCATTGGATCGGATTGTTCCGTTAGGTATTGAATATATTTCGGTGATTAGCGCCTCTTTGGTATTGCAACAGCTATTGGCTGGGTTAATAGCGTGGAACCGAGGCAGCAGAATACAGAAAGCTACTTTTGATCTAGTGCAAGCCGGAGTATTAGCTGTCGGACAATATCTAGCAGGTGCTACTGCAGAAACTGGAGCTGAGGTGTTCTCATGTGGCGAAGCAGATGTCTCTCTCAGGCCTCCTTTTGTATCTCTTGATGGTGTCCTGTTTGAATTAGAGTCTCTTTCTCCACTGCTTTGGCAGAAGTTTTGGCTTCAATTAGGGGCAGATATTCAACAGATAGGCAGAGGCTGGCATACCTTTATGCAGCGATATGCTAGAGGGACTGTGTCACTGCCTGGAGAGATGGTGGCACTACTTACCAGTCATGTCTATGCAGATTTGGCTGATCTGGCTCGTCAGACAGGAATTGCAATTACCCCAGTCAGGCGTATTCAGGATCGTAAGATGGATCGAGATTTACAGTCATTACTTGAGTTCGGCCCTTGGTCTATTAAGGCCATTGGTGATGAAGCCAAGAAGCCTGCTCGGATGCTCTCGGACACTGTGAAATCTGGGTTGCCACTTGCAGGAATCTGTCTGGTGGAATCCTGTCGGAGAATTCAAGGACCTATGGCAGGGCATTTGCTCGCCATGCTTGGAGCGACTGTGACGCGCATAGAGCCGCTGGGGGGCGATCCTTTGCGTGATATGCCTCCTCTGGCTGGTGATTCTTCTGCCCGTTTTCAGGCGTTGAACGCTCGTAAGCAGGTGATTGAAGTAGATATCAAATCAGCTGAGGGAAAACAAACCATCGAAAAATTGGTTCATGATGCTGACTTATTTATACACAACTGGGCGCCGGGAAAAGCATCTGAGCTAGCGCTGGATATCTCTGATTTAAGTCTTAATCACCCTGATTTGGTATATGTCTATGCAGGTGGTTGGGGGATACTAGACAATGAAATGATGATTCCTGGCACGGATTTTATGGCTCAGGCTTATTCCGGTATGGCGGATGTGATTGCCCAAAGTTCGGGTGTTAAAGGTGGTACGTTGTTTACAGCGACTGATGTTTTCGGAGGTATTCTTGCCGCACAGGCAGCGATCATGGCTCTTTACTGTCGGGTTAGAGGCACGTCAGGACTGAGTGTTGGAAGCTCATTGCTGGGGGCTGCAACGATGTTGATAGAACCCATTCTCACCGACAATTCGTCTATCCCAAAAGAGAGCTCCTTACCCGAATGGTGTTGTACCGATTTGGCATCACTCCCTACACATCCACTTGTTGAACCCTATTTGATGAGAGGGAGTTACACACAATTACGTGAATTATGGAGGCCCTTATGAATCCAGCAGGTATTATCAATTTAGTCCCCGAATCAGTTCGCCATGAATGGAAAGCATCAGGTGCTTATCCGGAATCAACTGTATTTGAAGCCTTTCGTAAGCAAGTTGAAAAACAGCCTGATGGGTTAGCGGTTTGTTCCCAGGATGGAAGTTATCGTTATTCTGAAATTTATCAGCAAAGTTTGAGGTTGGCAGCAGGTCTGGCTAATGCAGGGCTTGTGCGTGGTGATGTGATTGTTTATCAGTTGAGTAACAGTTGGCGCTCGATTGTCATTGATATTGCTGCCGCTGCTATAGGCGTCGTGGTGTGTCCTTTTCCACAAGGAAGAGGTCGGTTAGATATTGAGTCGATCCTTAAGCGCAGTCAGGCGCGTGCGATTATTGTTGAAAACCGGCATGATCAGGGTGATGTATGTCAGATTATCGAAGCGTTACGGCCTTTGATATTATCGCTACGTGTATTGATCACAGTGGGAAAAACTCGTGACTATTGGCTATCATTTGAAGCATTACTGGATGGGAAGCCTTTAACACAATTTCCTTTGGTTTCCGCTGATGATCCAGTGCGTTTTCTCATATCTTCCGGTTCTGAATCAGAGCCTAAATTAGTTGCATATTCCCATAACGCCTTGTTAGGAGGACGGGGACGTTTTATGGAGGAACTAAGAGGAAACCATACGAGGTTTGTTCCTTTGTATCTGATGCCCCTAGGCTCGGCATTTGGTTCTACTGCCAGTGCATGTGTTATAGCATGGCTGGGTGGCACTATTGTCATTTTGCCTAAGTTTAGTGTCGATGCGGCATTGGAGGCAATTCATGATTATCGCCCGACTCACATTCTCGGTGTGCCGACCATGTTCCAGAGAATTGTTGCCGATGATCGCCTGAATGACTTGGATCTTCGTGATTTAGTCGCATTAGTCAGTGGAGGAGCTTTGATCGATGAAGCCACAATTAACCGCTGTTATGAAAAATTTGGGTGTCGATTTGTCAGCCTTTACGGATCAGCTGATGGTGTAAACTGTTTTAATGCTTTGACTGATACACGAGAAAAGATTGCTATGACGGTTGGGCGTCCTAACCCTTCCATTTGTGATATCCGAATTGTTGATGAACGTCATCAACCACTGCCTCAGGGACAGATTGGGGAGATTGCGGCTCGTGGACCAATTTCTCCCATGCAGTACGTGAATTCCCCCATGCTGGATGAAAAGTATCGAGATCAAAATGGTTGGGTTTACACTGGTGATTTGGGATGCATTGATGAAAGTGGCTATCTTAATTTGATGGGAAGGAAGAAGGATGTCATTATCCGTGGAGGAGTCAATATTAGCCCTATTCAGATTGAGAAACTGATGACTAATCATCAGGATATTGTCAGTGCTGCATGTATTGCCATTCCTGATAGGGACTTAGGACAAAGAATTTGTCTCTGTTTGTCACTGCGGGAAGGCGTACAACCACTTTCTCTAAATGATGTGGCACAGTTTTTGCTGTCATATGGATTAGAGCAACACAAATTACCAGAATATCTTTGCCATTTCAGTCAATTACCTCTTAGCCCTGCAGGTAAAGTTGATAAACCTACTCTTCATAATATGTTATCAGAATTGGCTCAAACCTATTGTATTGAAAATAAATCAGTGCATCAGAAGAGGTAAGTGTATATGGCGATTCAAAATGAAGCCCATAATAAGAAGACGGAATTATCGCTAGGATTTATTTTAGTACTGGCGATGGCACTGCCTATGCTGATTCTTTATGCTAGTGGAGCATTGGCACCTTTTATGTTACAGGAGGGTGAGATTGACCGCGAACTCCTGGGAGGATTTACGCTAGCAGCATTTGGTGTAGCTGCTATTTTATCCTTTCCCGCGGGAAGATGGGTGAAAAAATTAGGTATCCGTTGGGCAAGTATTACGTTGTTTTTGTTCACTGGTGGAGCATTTGCAGCATTGGTTTTGGCAAATCATCCTTGGCTGATGATACTGGCAATAGCAGTCTGCGGTATTGCGCAGGCTTTGGCAAATCCAATGACCAATCAGGCCATTGCGACTCAGGTGACACCTACACATAAATCGTTCATGGTGGGAGTAAAGCAATCTGGAGTTCAACTCTCCGCATTGGTGGCAGGGACGATTTTGCCATGGATGGCAGCACAATGGGGATGGCGGGTAGCGTTAGGTGCTATTGTTCCAGTGTGTCTATTCATGGCGATTTTAGCTGCGATCTGTAACTGGCAGCCAAAAGTGACTGTTCCACAGATGAAATCCCACAGAACAGAACAATTGAACACAATAAGTATGCTTATGTTAATGCAAGGTTGTGTTGGTATTGTGTTGGCAGCCTTTATTACCCAGGTACCGATGTTTGCTTCTCAATTGGGAATGCCTATTAGTCAGGCTGCATTTCTTGTCACATTATTCGGGTTGATGGGCTGGATCTCTCGTTTGGTGCTGACACCTCTGGCAAGTCGCTTTAAGCAAGAATCCGATTTATTGGCTTTATTGTTTGTATTCGCATTTCTCGCTTTACTTGCGACATTTAATGCCTCCCCACAAAATCTCTGGCTGGTTTATGTCGGGGTGATTGGGATTGGTTGTACGCTTGTAGCAACCAATGCTCTGGCGATGTCTATGATTCTGCATCATGATTGTTTTGGTGAGATACCCATTGCATCTGGACGAGTTTCTTTTGCATTTTTTGGTGGGCTGGCATTGGGATCATTGCTTTTCCAGTGGGTGGTGGCTTATGTTGGATCGACATGGGCAGGAATGGTGTTCATGTTAATACTATTAAGCTTCGGCTTTCTTGCAGTGCTCCGTTTGCGCTGGTCTTTGTCACAGATGATGTAAGCAGAAGGCACTCATTATGTACTTCGATTACCAGAGATTGATTCATAAATTGGCAATGTCTGTGGCTAAGATTGAGAAACAGATTGCTCCCCGTTTTCCTTTATATCGACTTATCGATAGTCCGTCATGGATGACGTCATCTCGTGGCTCTTGGGTTGCTGGATTCTGGATGGGGAGTTGTTGGCTAGCAGGTTATTTCTCAAATCATCCTACTTTGATATCCCGTACCCAATTCCGTTGGGATCAAATCCAATCCGAGAAGTATGTTCAGTCTATATTTCGGGCGATGAATGCTTGGTACGGATTTGGTCCCGCGTTGCGTTTAGTGAATGATGCTCGGGCTGGCGAACTTATCCTCCAATTTCAAGAAAAATTGAGTCAGACCTTTGCTCCTTGGCAGGGCTTTCCTGTTGGGACTGAAATGGGAGGAGGAGAATATGGAAACAACTGCCTATCAATAGATCCTTGTGCCGCATTGGTTGAATTAGGAGTACATCATCATTGGCAGGAGATGCCACAAGCACATGCCCAATTAACTGCCCATCAATTAATTCACCCTTCAGGAAAATTTTATACCCACAGTCATTTTTGTCCGTCAGAGAGTTCAGAAAAATGGAAGCCAGTGGGAGAGGCAGGCAGTTGGCCACGTGGGCAAAGTTGGGGAATGTTAGGAATGGCTTGTGCTGCTTTGTATAATCCAGAAACATTTCTCCACGTAGCGGAATTATCTTGCAGTGTATGGTGGCAAGACTATTCCGTTCATTCTTCCGATGTGCCAAAGACGGGGCATTATAAGCATCCTGTTATTGATCCTTCTGCAACACTGATCAGTGCTGTGGCTTTTTTTAAGCTGGATGAAGCCTGTGGCGGGCATTCTGTCTGGTGGGAAAGAGGAAAAGTTTTACTGCATCAGGTACTCACTTATCCCAGTTTTATCGAAGAGGACGAAACAATCAGGTTTGTTGGATGTTGCTATACCACTTCTGAAAATAACCAAGAAATTATAGAAATGCCTTATGGCTACTTTTTCCTATGTCAGGCTTTGCTTGTCGTTTCAGGTACGATCAAAGCTAGTACATTTTGATGAATAATTATGGAGAGCCTATGCATCATTATATCGGAATTTGTGTGGTCACTCAGTCTCAAATTGTAAGTCAAGGTGTGAAAGAAGCAATTAACAAGTTGGAATTGTCAATTGGCACTGAATCTGGTGACTGTGGAGTTTGGGAACCCAATTCGGCAGTTTCGGTTGACTTTATTATGACGTACTTGCTTCAGCAAGCCAGAGAATACTTGCTGGCCTATCAGAAAAAACATCAATTTTCTTTCCATGTTATGACCTATGAAACACTGGATGAAGCTCTGGCCGATATGACATTGCATCCAGACAGAACACTCGATCTAGTGATTGCTGATGATCAGTTTTTACAGCATGGGGATTACGAACAGGTCTGTCATCAGTTTTTCCAGTTGATTGAGTCGAACTCTGGGAAATTTTCTCCCTACTCTTGTTTGTTTTCGTTGTCAGAAATGACGCAGGATAGTGCACAAATACAAATGATGGATTCTGTGACGTTCAATATTAGGCAGTCTGATCCGCTGGTTTGGGAAATACAGGTATTAAAAAATCTGATGGATCATTTGGATAATGTTTATATTAATCCCTTGCTCGTTAGAGCAACGACTTCTAAATTGATGACCTCATCGATGGCACAGTTTATCTATAATTATATGGAGTACCATTTCCAAGAGCGTTGGGACTTTCACTACTATACAGGGTCGATGATCTCTGGGTTTATCGATTCCATGCTTCGTTTATGTGATAATACATCTACCTTGTGTGAAAGTGGGCCGAATGAGCACAGCTTGGCTGTTTCTGCACTTTGTGGCTGGCAATTTTATCAGCATGGTTACGTGATTGCAGCGACTTCAGGTATGATTGATGAGTTTCGTGGCACATTATACAACCTAAAGCGTGCTCACGCGCCAGGTATCATCATTTGTGCAGATAGTCCTGGCAATAGCTGGTATCCATTTCAAGGTACGATGCACCAAGATTATGATGGCAGGAAATCGATTGAAGCCAAAGGAATTCCGTGTGTCTATATTGATGATAGAGCGACCTTACCTGAGCGGTTGAGTGAAATCGGTGCTCTATTACAGTCACAGCCCGGTCCTGTGTTTATTTTGGCAACGCAATCTGCTTTGGAATGCACTCTGAAATCTGAACAGTTGCCCTATCCGAATCAGTGGAATCTTTTGTCTCCACGGATTGAGGATAGTGAAACGTCTGTCATAGATGCCGTGATGTTTCTGATCAATCATGACAAGCGTCGTATACTGTGGCAATGTTGCCATTTGGCAGATCAAGAACGTGAACTGATTTATCAGATTGCTGAAAAAGCAGGAATAGTGTTAGCAGATGCGATGATTTCGCCGGGGGGGATCAGTGATTACCATCAGCAAAAGCTTGTTAATAACTATATCGGAACGTTGTCGAACTACGGCTTCAGCCGCAGAATATTTCGTTATTTACATGAGGGACAGGAGCTTGCTGCACCTGAAAGCCAGAGTATTTTTTTCCTCAAAAGTAAAGTCGATGAAGCATCCTCGCCACTTTCTCCCAGTAAACTTAAAAATAAGTGTCATATTGTTCAGGTGAACTGTCGTTCAGAACACATGTCACCTTACACTGATTTGGCTGTACATAGTGATTTACTCCCGTTCTTAAAAACAGTACTCGCCCGGCTTAATGTGGATGAAGAGGTGCTTGCTTATCGTCGTCACGAACTGGCACGAGTCCAGAATTGCCCTGACACAACGCCGATAGATTGGCTGCCACAGATGCCGATGTCACCCAATTACTTTTACGCCCACTTAGGGAAACAGTTGCATAATCTGATTAGTAAGCAGGGATTTGTCTATACAGGTGTTTATGATGTAGGGAGATGTGGAGTCAGTGCGATTCGGAATTTACCGAAAACAGGAAAAGGATTTTCCGGTTGGTATGGTCGGGCACTGATGGGAGATGCGTTGATGTCATTACCCTATTTGGCTCGCACATCATCTCAGAATATTCTGGCATTTATTGGTGATGGTGCCAGAGATTTAACTCCAAACATCGAACATCATATTGAGCGAGCATTGATGCAAAATCCACATCGACAGAAGATTAATATTTCTGTGTTTTATTTGTGTAATGGTATGCTGTCAATGATTCGATCATATATCGATAAGCGAAGTGCAACCAATGAGATAAAACAGTCCTCTCTTGTTGCATCATCGCGTTATCTAGCTCTGGTCACGACTTCTAATATCCAGATTTCCTCTGAGCCACATGGAACAATACAGGTCATTCGTGAGCGCTGGGCAACTTTTGATGCAGCCTATTGCGAAACTGTGTTAACAACTCCTCAAGCTATTTATTTTATCGACGTCATGCTCTCACATAACTCCGATGGGGATGGGCTAAGCCTGCTCTCTGAAGCTGCATGGCAATGTGTCAATATAGTATAAGGAATGTAACGTGAAATTTGGTTTTATTGCACATCCTACATCAATACCACTTAAGCGACATTCAAAGTTGATGGATATGTTTATCCGAACTTGCCGTGATCAAGCTCAAGGATTTCAACCGAATATTTGGCAGCATGAAAACTTAGTTCCTTTTACACGATTTGAAAAAGTGATTAGTGCAACGGGAGCTACCTGTAGTGGGATCATTCATTACATGCCATTAACTGCCGAAGAAATGCTAACACAGCCTAAAGTGATTACTGAGCGTGTAGTTGCAGGAATTAGTCAACTTTGCGAAGAAGGTGCTGAGTTGGTGGGGCTAGGCGGATTCACGGGTATTGTCGGCCAACGTGGTTTACAAACAGCCGAACAGGCTGTAGTTCCGGTGACGACAGGGAATTCTCTGACAGCTTATGTGGCTTACCGGAATGTGCTCGATACACTGGCAAATTTAAATATAAGTGAAGATGAGGCAGAAATAGCCATTGCTGGCTATCCAGGTTCCATTGCCCTCGTGCTTGCCCGCTTATTACTGCCTTTAGGGGTTCGCTTACATCTGGTGCATCGTCACCGTGAAGCGGTTACCGAAAAATTGTTGTCTTATCTGCCCGAAACCTACCACGCTCAGATACGGCTGACAAATGATATTAGCACATGTTATCCAATCGTTTCGTTCTATGTCGCGGCAACCTCCACTGGTGGGGTTATTGATCCTACCAGATTAAAACCTGGTTCAGTGGTGATTGATGTGGCACTTCCCCGGGATGTTTTGCCTCAAGATGAACCAAGGCGAGATATACTCCTGCTTGATGGGGGATTGATTTCTGCCAATGATCAGATCTCTTTTGGCGGAGCTCAGCCTGAGTTTGAGCCAAAAATGTTTATGAATGGATGTCTGGCTGAAACTCTGATTCTTGCTCTTGAAGAACGGGCAGAACTCTATTCTATTGGCAGAGAGTTAGATTGTAATAAAGTTCTCAATATTGGAGAGATTGCCTTGAAACATGGTTTTAGTCCGACCCGGCTTGCCAGTCTGGGGAGGCATGTAAAAGAGCAGGATTGGGTGGCGATCCGACGTTATCATCATCCTCAACCTCCAGCAGAACTGGTTTCTCATCCTGGTATCTCGAATTTCCGGGAGACGGTAGAACGTTTCCGCCAGTACATCAACCCTGAAATGATCGATTTCTATGAATATAATCATCTGGAAAGAGTATTTGTTAAAGGAGAAGGACTCAAACTGACTGATACGCAGGGAATTGAATACTATGACTTTATTTCTGGTTATGGATGTGTAAATGTTGGTCATAACCATCCGGCCATTGTGGCAGCAGTAACAAATTATTTAGCCCATCAACAACCTACTTTTATTCAGTATGTCTCGATTCCATATCAGGCGTCACTATTGGCAGAAAAACTGGCTAATATAGCACCGGGTGCTTTATCACGAGTATTTCTCAGTAATTCAGGGACAGAAGCCGTTGAAGCTGCAATAAAATTGGCATTAGCCGCATCGGATAAAAATACATTGCTATATTGCGAAAATGGGTATCACGGAAAAACCATGGGGGCTCTCTCCGTCACAGGAAGGGAGAAGCACCGTAAGCATTTCGAACCTTTATTGAGTCAGTGTCATGCTATTCCATTTGGGGATGTCGTCGCATTGGAACAGCAATTGAAATTGGGCAATATCGCTGCGTTTATTTTGGAACCTATCCAAGGTGAAGGCGGTGTCATTCTTTCTCCTCCAGGCTACTTGCAAGCTGTGCGCCGTCTTTGTGATCAGTATGACTGTTTGCTGATTTTGGATGAAATCCAGACGGGACTGGGGCGTACTGGAAAAATGTTCTACTGTGAGTGGGAACAGGTGTGTCCTGATATTCTGACTCTATCGAAATCGCTGTCTGGCGGTGTCATTCCTATTGGTGCCACAATTTCGACCCCTAAAGTGTGGGATGCGGCTTATGGCAGTATAGATCGATTTATATTGCATACATCAACATTTGGCGGAGGAAATTTGGCTGCAGCTGTTGCTTTGAGTGCACTTAAGTTGATTGAAGAAGAAAAACTAGCCGAAAATGCTATAGATGTGGGGTCCTATTTGAAAAAATTATTACAGGACGTTGCTGGCGACTATCCGTTTGTGAAATCGGTTCGGGGAAAAGGCCTCATGTTAGCCATTGAGTTCGAGCAACCCTTTGCTGGAAGTGTTGCTGCCACAGTTAATGAGTTGGCTCACCGTTTCAGTTGGGATGCTGTTGGAACCTACTATCTGTTGTCAGATAAGGCTAAATACCATATTGATGAGGCTCTGCATGAGATAGAGCAAGGCATGGAAGACATGTTCGTTTTGCGCATTGTCACTAAATTGGCACAAGAACACCAGATTTTGACATTTATGACCGCAAATAGTAACCGAGTGATGCGGATTCAGCCACCACTAACCCTTACTCACGATGATGCTAAATATTTTGCTGAGGCATTTCGTCAGGTTTGCGAAGATATGTCGACATTTCATTATTAGATCATCTGAATTGACCTGGATGTCAGAAGGAATGAGTAATGACTCAGTTAACACTAGACCAACATGTGCTGGTCGAAAAAGCACGTCGCTTTACTTGGGAACACCTCGTGCCATTGGAGAACACGGTGACTCAACAGGGAGGAATTGAGCCGGAGCAAGCCAGGATTCTGATGAGATTGGGGCAGGAATCAAAGTTGTTTGCGACCAATATTGATTTTCAGTATGGCGGTGTTGGACTGAGTACATTTGAAAATGTACTCATTCAGGAACAATTGGGGGTGACAAAAGATGTTCTAATCAGGCGGGCAACGGGAAATATCTATGAATGTCTGATGCTGGGTACAGCGGCTCAACAGGAACGATACTTATTTCCAGCACTGAAAGGAAAGCGTTGGTGCTCGCTAGCTGTTTCTGAGCTTGAGGCTGGATCTGATGCAGCTTCCATTAAGACCTGTGCAACTAAGAGCGATCAGGGGTGGGTGCTTAATGGACGGAAAGCGTATATCAGTGATGCCGAGTACTCAGACTATTTTATTGTGGCAGCGAAAACAGCCGCTGAACTGGGGGCGAAAGGGATTTCTCTGTTTTTAGTAGACAAAAATGTGCCTGGCTTCTCTCTCGGTAAGAGTTTTAATATGATGGGATTTATTGGCACTAGCCATAATGAACTGATATTTAATCAAATTCATGTGGAAGAAGACGCCTTACTGGGTGAGATGAATCAAGGATTTAAAATATTATGTCAAACTCTGGGAAGGGCACGGCTTGCGAAAGTTGCTGCACGTGGTTTGGGTAAATGTGTGCGTTTACTTGATCTGATGACAGAACATGCCAAGCAACGTCACCAATTTGGAAAACCTATTGTTGAAACTGGGAATATTCGATACATACTTGCAGATTGTGCTATTGAGATTCGGGCGGCGCGAGCATTGTTGTGGGAAACAGCTAGACGAATGGATAAGGGAGAATCGTGTCGTGAAGAAATTTCGATGCTGAAAGTGTTTGTTACCGAGCTGCTGGGGAGAGTTGCCGATCATGCCGTTCAGATTTTTGGCGCTTCAGGTTGCCATGACGGGCATTTAATAGAAAGTTTTTATCGCGATGCACGGTTATTCAGAATTATCGATGGAACATCTGAAATCCATCGTAATATTATCGCTAACTCTTTAATCAAACAGGGCGCACCTATTATTGTTGATGTGTAGTGTTCTCGGAGGGCTCTATTCCAATCTGTTTCAGAGCCCTCATGATGATTAGTTTATTGTAAAATCAGCCTGTTTTTTCGCTGATAAATCACAATACCTAGTGCTACAAGGAAGAATATCATTGAGAACCAGACAGGTAGGGTCGGTGTATATTGATAAAATACAACTCCCATAACAGGTCCGGCAGCCCATCCTAGTCCCTTACCGATCAAATTAATTGAGGCTGCATAAGCCTGATGTTTTTCACCGACAGTCTGACTCAGCAACGTAAGGTTGGCAGGAATAATCAAACTCATGGCGCCTCCCAGACAAACCATCGCAATCAGCATACAAATATAGGTGCTGCTTATCGCAAGATATATCAGACTCAACAAACCGAAGAAAAATCCAATGATCATGAGTCGGCCTGCGTACTTGGTAGTGAAATTAGTGAATATAATTTGTCCTGCTGCCATACTGATCATAGATGAAGTCAACAGTTCCCCACTTCCTTTTAAAGCCTCTTGAGTAGAAAACCCAAGTTGATCTTGTAATCTGAGACCAGTGGTCTGCTGGAGCATGCCATAAACGAGTAAGACGCAGAATGTTATTAAAGCAAAGGGTAAAATCGAGTTGTGTGGCTGGGGGCATGAAGAACAAGGGAGCATGGGATTCTGTGGTGCATGGGATAGTGGACGTGTTTTCAAAAAACGATGCCCCAAGCTAATGATGAGCATAATTACCCCCAAAATAAACAGCGCTGATGGAAATTGTGTTATGCCGGAACTCATTGCAAGATAGCCACCAATAATGCTACCAAAGCCAAATGTTGCCCCAATCACCCCCATTCCTGAAAGACGATCGTGGTGTGAAGTTTGGTTTACAACATACGCTTGTGCGCTGGGCATAAGTCCTGCAACACCAATAGATTGAGTCAGTTTTAACAGTAAGAACAAGGAAAAAAGCAGCGGGATAGTAAGTTCAAAGGATGTGTGAAATTTGATCATCCCAGCAGTTAATATCAGAAATAATGCAGTGCTCACAATTCCGATAACTACAGGTGCTTTTTGCCCATGTTTATCTGTATAGCGGCCCCAGAAGGGAGCAAAAATCATCATACTGAAAGCCGAGACAGAAAGTAATGTTCCTGTCAACAATTCATTGATTCCCATAGTGCGCCCTATAATTGGGAAACCAATCATAAATAGACTGTGTGCTATAGCGTTCCCAAGAAGCATTATCATCAGAGGAAATAATGAAAGATAATGAGTCGGTAATTTAATCAACATGATACATTTCCTTATTAAGATAATTAGTTCGATAGGTAACAGGGGTGCAACCTTCATGTTGACGAAATGTTTGTATGAAATGGCTAGTGCTGCTGAAACCACATAAATGTGCTATAAAAGTGATACTATATTGTCTATCTTGAAGATACGTTTTTGCAAGCTGTAACCTATATCCTCTTAGCCAGTCAAAAACAGTTTTTCCATAGTTTTTTTTGAAGTTCTGATTGAGTCGAGTGTGACTCATTCCCACTTGTTTTGCCAAATCACATAAGGTCGGAGGATCAGTCAGTTTAGTAATCAGAATCTCTCGTGCTTTTTCTACCGCATTACCTTGATAGCAACATGAGCCTAAATGATTTTTGAGGTGATGGAAATAGATTGTCCTAGTGGAAGTAACCAGTGTGAAATGAGTTCTAATGTCCTTCCCTCTGCTTTCATCCGATCAAAGGGGGTTCTGAGAGGGTTCTCGATCAGAGGGGCAATCCACTCATCATTATCCTGTTGTACTGCCACATGGGAGACATACAAATTAAAAATTGATAGAAGTTGCTCATCATTAGCTGAAAAGGTGCGTTTTAAACGTTCTGTAGGAAATTTGAGAACGGCCATTTCATGCCGGAGATTCGAAGTGCTAAAGCGGTATAATGCCTGATGGTGATGAAGATTAAATAACCAGATATCTCCTGCACTAATCGTATGATTTAGTTGTGTTTCTGAGAAACCTAGATGGCTTTTTCCTTTCAGTCCAAATATTATAAGTGTGGTGTCATAAGGATAGCTGCTCTTAGAAAACAGAGGTTCTTTTCCATAGTAATAGCTTTTTGTAAAATAAATTTCTTTACCAATATTAAAGCAACGAAAGTTACTTTGTCCCTGTTGTTTTGGGAGGTAAATATTGTACCAACCCATATTCTGGCATTCTGAATCAGAATGCAATTTTTGTGTCACAAGATTGGACTTACAATCAATAGGTTGTTTTTCAATGATTTTTTTAATTGATTTTTTTGAAATCACATTCATCGTTTAGTTCACCATAAATGATAATAATTATTATTAATATTTTATTCTTATCTAATATTGGACATTCAATTGTCTAGTTTTTTTTAAATGTTATGTGATTCTTGTCAGTATATTTATAATCTTATGAATAAAAATAGTTATAAGTTGTCTAACTTATTTGTTGATTGGAGGTAATATAACTTAGGGCAAGAGCGTGAATATTTTCTAATCAGAAATAAATTCATTGATTCGATCGAATAGCTGTGATCTTATACTCTCTCTTGAAAGCCTTACCGAACATTTTTCAAATATCGAATATCCGTGCCAGACAGCTAAAGTTGATGGCCCTCTGTTTGCCGCACTTCGTGCGGTGATTGCTGGCGCTGAGGGCTGGAGTGATATTCAGGAATATACTGAAGGTCATCATGACTGGTTCCTTAAACAAGGCATGTTTAAAGAAGGCATTCCTGTTGATGACACCTTTGCCCGGATTATTTCTCGGATCAAACTAGAACGTTTCCTCTCTATTTTATCAACTGGATGCGTTCGGTTCACCAACTGACTAAACTTTAAAAAACGGTTGAAAGCGTTCGAGGAGGAGGAAGTCGGCACTGAAGGCATCATCCTGACAGAATGCAACTCATCGCGCTGGAAAAAAAACAGGATGATGAAGCGTGCGGTGAAATTGAAACCGAACATCCCGGTTATCTGGGGCCCCTGGTTTATGTGGGGAATTTCAAAGGCGTCGGCGGATTTATCAGCAAACGTATATTGATACTTACAGTAAGGTGGCTCACTGTAAGCTTTACACGACCAAAACCCCGATTACCTCGCAGATTTACTTAACGATAAGGTATTGCTGTTATATGAAGAACATTATTTGTCTGTTACGTATATTAATTGACCGGAGAACGGAATGCTGTGGTAAGTGGATAAACATGACTATAAGCTCTACCTCGCGAGAAGTGATATAGACCACACCAAAAGGAAAGTGATGTCGCCCAAAACCAATGGTATTTGTAAACGTTTTCATAAAATGATCCTTTAAGCGTTTAATCAGATAGCCTTCCGCAAGAAGCTCTAAAGGAGCCTTGAAGGACTGCAACAAGATCTGGATGACTGGTAGTGCATTACAACTATTTTTCAGAGACTGGTAGTCATCAATAAATTGTTGCTGTTTATCCGCATCAAATTTATGAGGCACTTCGTTTGGTTTTTTGTAGCTGAAACCTTGGCGGTGAAGCCATTTCGTCATTCCACCCACGCTGAAAGACGCCTGCCAACGTGCCCGGACATAGGCCACAATTTGAGGGTAGTATGCATCAAATTTGCCGTCAAATAATCAATCTTCATGAATACGCAAGGCCTGTGCAATCATCTGAGCTGTCCAGCCTTCGGAGGCCAAAAGCACGGCCTTAATGCGATCACAGACTCGACTGTCACGAGTTGTCTCATGCATCAATTCGAGGGCACGTTTTTGTTTTGGTGTCAGATGAATTTTCGTGGTTGTAAGCATGATCTGGTTTGGATAAGAAATCAAGCATCTTCAATGGTGGTTGGTATATCAGGGCAAAATCTATTGTGGTCGAATGCCAATGGAAACTTTACTGGATGAAAAACGGGTTTGGGCTGAAAAGAATTTAACCCAAATCTGATGAGATGGAACGTCCCATATGGCGTCAATTGTACCAAAATGAAATAAGCATATTCATTTTATGGGAGCGCCCATCATGCATCATGAAATTCTTGGTATTGATCTAGCTAAATCTGTTTTTCAGCCCTGTTTACTTACCGGTAACCATGTTGTGTTTAATAAAAAAATTACCCGAAGTCGGTTACTGGATGCTGTCAGACAATGGAACCCAGTACTTTGATTGCCATGATGACCTGTAGTACCGCCCACTATTGGGGATGAACGATTGAACTTCTTGGTTTTGAGGTTTGCCCTATTCCTCCTCAGCACGTGAGAGCCTTCGTTAAAAACCATAAAAATGATGCCAATGATGCTTTGGCAATCAGTGAAGCTGCGAATCGGCCTGGTATGCATTTTGTTCCGGTAAGAACCTGTCTCAACAAGACCCTTGCGTTCTCCATAATATCCGACAGTCTCCCTCGGTGATCACACTAGTACATGTCGGATAATTTTAAGTAACCCCATCATAATTCAAAATCAGTGTTGCAAAAATGAGATGACCATAGATTCTTTCTCTACTCTATCCTTACCGCAATCATATAAATAAAAAAATCCCCCCAAAACTCACTTATTGTTCCTAAATTGAAACAATCAGGCAAAACGACAGCTTAATCTTGCAGCATAAAAAAACTGCGTTAGGATGTTTTAAAAGGCATTTCTATGAGGAGAAAAGCATGATAATCACTTCAACTGAATTTAAGAATAATGACTTCTTGCGCAAAGAGCATGAATTTAACGAATTTGGTGCCAATGGTGGTAATCGTTCACCTGAGCTAGCCTGGACAAATGTTCCAGCCGGAACAAAAAGTTTTGCTATTACGGTCTATGATCCGGATGCGCCAACGGGCAGCGGTTTCTGGCATTGGGTTGTTTTTGATATTCCGCGGGAAGTACAAACTTTGCCCGCAGATTCGGGACGGAGTGATGGCAATAAGCAGCCAGCCGGCGTGATCCAAAGCAAAAATGATTATGGCGCGTTCGGTTTTGGCGGGCCTTGTCCTCCTGAGGGAGATAAAGCTCATCGCTATATTTTCACGGTGCATGCCTTGTCGGTAGAGAAACTGGGTATTGATTCAGAAACAACAAACGCGGTTGCGCGTTTTATGATCCAGGCCAACACTCTGGCAACAGCCACTATTACCGGTTACTACCAGCGTTAACGGATTAATCGTTCTTCAGTTTTAAGTTAAAGGGTATCAATATATGAGCGGTAAAAAAATTCAATGGAACCAAGGGATACAGCAGGAAGCGGTAGAGATCCTTTCTAAGGATGGTGGAATGATTGTTTGTCCAACTAAAGTGGGCTACATCATTATGACTTCCGATGCGAAAGGGCTGGAACGTAAGTTTGAAGCCAAGCAGCGTAATCGCAATAAACCGGGAGTAGTACTGTGTGGATCTCTGGAACAACTTAAAGAGCTGGCTCAGCTTAACCCGGAAATTGAAGAACTTTATCAAAAACATTGGGATGCAGATGTATTATTGGGTTGTATTTTGCCATGGAAAGAAGAAGCTGTAGGACGCATTCCCGATGATGGTTCTAAAGAATTGATGATGGATAAGCGTGGTACAAGTTGCTTCGTGATTAAATTCGGTAAACCTGGCGAAATTCTGGCGAAAGCATTGTGGGAAGAATACGGTAAATTCTCTTTTGCCAGTTCAGCTAATCCATCAGGTAAAGGTAATCGGGGATTGGTTGAATGTATCGGTGAACGTATTGAAGAGCGTGCAGATTTGATTATTGCCGCTAATGATTATGTTAAATCTATCCAGCCAAATGAAACTGAACAAACCCGTTATGAGCAGGGTGTGATGATTTCAATGGTGGATGAAAACGGCAAATTAGTTCCGGTACAAAATGGTCAGCGTGATATTACACCGTGTCCGGTATTGATCCGTAAGGGTTTGGATGTCAACAAAATTATGGTAATGATGTCTGATATTTTCACGACTTGGGATTACCGTCACGGTAACTATTATTGATAGATAACGGTTACGCTTGGGCTGACAAGGTGATATTCGTTGCGGGTACAGCATTGTGGATACTGTACTCGTAAAAATTTTCTTGGCTATTTCTGTCTGTTATTTGCCAGATCTTGTCTCAGCTTATGCTGTAAGGTATTGGCAAAAAACTGCACACGTGAAGAGAGTGTTTCTTCTGATTTAAACAATATCCAGGATTGATAGATATCCATGTTCCATTCGGGAAGAAGTCGTATTAGTTTTCCGGCTGCTACGGATTCATGGGTGATGTAATCCGGCAGATAGGCAATACCGGCACCAGCCAGCGCAGAACTCATCAATGCTACACTGTTATTGATGCGAAATCGGCTGCGTACTTCAATATCAAATTTATGCCTTTCTTTTCTAAACGGCAGAGAAATAGTATGTGCGGGGCCACGGAAGAGCAGGTAATCATAGCGGGGGAGATCTTCCGGTTTCTTGATGGTTGAAAACTGACCGATATAGTTAGGAGCGGCGTAAAGCCCCCAAGTGATATCAATCAGAGGCATAACAAGTGCATGATTTGGTGTTTCACGCCCTATCACAACGGCTATATCGCAGTGATCATCTTGCATATTAATAATTCTGTCTGTCAGTTCCAGATCAACACTGACATGGATATTCCCGGCGATAAAATTGTTCAGGACAGGGACAATACATTGGCTGCCAAAGGATACCGGAGCAATCAGACGCAGGCTACCCATTGGCTCTTCATGAAAATTGCGGATAAAACGTTCGGCGTTTTTGGCTTCATCAAGAATACGGTGGCAGTACTGGTAATAATTCATCCCAACTTCTGTCACCTGGATTTTGCGTGTGGTTCGGTTGAGTAATTGAGTGCCCAATCTTACTTCTAGCTGCGCAATTTCACGGCTGACAGAAGACTTGGACAGTCTTAATGATTTTGCCGTTTCGGTAAAACTCAGTGTCTCCACTACACGGGCAAAGATCACCATTGAGGTAAGATTCTCAATATTATTCATAAAGTAACCTGATGATTTACTCCGAAAAAGCATAACATATCACAGGTTATGCGAAGAAATGCCAATATTCCTGGTGGAAATTTTTCTTGTGACGAACGACTGTTTCATTATAGAAACAGTGTGCTATATGATGGCATTTCTCCAGAATAAAGAGTAGTAATCTTATCAGGATTACAATTTTTTCTTTTTCAGTATGTCTAAATCTTTTGGAGGGCAATGTGAGATGAACCAAACTATAACTCAAAAAATTCTCGCACGAGCAAGTGGGCGCGAACATGTCACTCCGGGTGAAGTGGTTTGGGCGAAAGTGGATATTTTAATGTCTCACGATCCCTGTACTCCGGGTGTCGCCAGTGTATTTAAAAAAGAGTTCGGGCAGGATGCCAAGATATGGGATCCTGCCCGTTTTATTATGATCCCCGATCATTTTGTCTATTCCGCTGATCCACAGGCCAATCAGAACATTCGGGTGATGCGTGAATTTGCCGCTGAGCAGAAGGTTAAATATTTCTATGATGTTGGGACTCCCAATTATAAGGGGGTTTGTCATATCGGGCTGGCTGAGGGAGGGCATACCCGTCCCGGAGAAGTCCTGTTGGGCACAGATTCCCACACGGTGACTGCGGGGGCTTTTGGTACATTTGCGATTGGGTTAGGTATTACTGATGCCGCTTATGCGATAGGGACGGGAGAAATTCCGCTCAAAGTTCCGAGCTCTATTCGTGTGAACTTTATCGGTACTAAACCAGCTCATGTTCTGGCTAAGGATATGATCTTGGCGGTATTGGCGGAATTAACTGTGGATGGAGCAACATATCAGGCTATCGAGTTTGGTGGAAATGTCATTGATGAATTATCTGTCGAAGAACGAATGACGATTTGCAATATGGTCGTCGAATGTGGCGCTAAAAATGGCATTATGGTGCCGAATCAGGCGACGCTCGATTATCTGGCAGAGAGAAATGATATTCCTTTTGACATCGTTTACCCCGATGAGGACGCACAATATACCAGGGTATTAAATATTGATGTTTCTGATATGCAGCCGAAGATTGCTAAGCCCCATTCCCCAGACAATGTTGTTTCCATTGAACAGGTTGCTAATGTTGCGATTTCACAGGCGTATATCGGCTCCTGTACAGGCGGCAAACTGGAAGATTTTGTTGCCGCTGCCCGTATTATAAAAGGGCATAAAGTCAAAATTCCAACTTATGCTGTGCCAGCAACAAAAGAAGTGTTCCATAAAACTATCACCACCCAGATTGATGGTATGTCTGTCTATCAAATCTTAAGCGATGCAGGAGTGAAACTTTCTGCTGAATCTGGATGTGCCGCCTGCTGCGGTGGCCCACCGGATACCTTTGGTCGTGTTAATGATCCGATATCAGTGATATCCACCACCAATCGTAATTTTGTCGGAAGAATGGGGCACAAGCGTGCCAATATTTATCTTGCTTCCCCTTACTCTGTTGCTGCGGCAGCGATTACTGGCCAGATCACCAATCCGGGAGCATTTTTATGAGTGATGTTGTCATGAATGATGCTGTTTTGAATGAACAAAAGGAAAATATTATTTGCGGTCAGGTCTATGTATTGGCTGACAATATTGATACTGACCAGATTCTGGCCGGAGAATATATCAAAGTAAATCCATCTACGCCCGAAGGTTATGCGCAGTTGGCTTCATTGGCGATGTGTGGATTACCGGAAGGATCGTTGCCTTTTATTGATGAAGAAAAAGGAAAAGCAAAATATCCGATTATTGTGGCGGGGCAGAATTTTGGTTGTGGCTCTTCCCGTGAACATGCAGTGGCTGCTTTAGGTGCTTCTGGCGTAAAGGCGATTTTAGCGCAATCTTATGCCCGTATTTTCTTCCGTAATTGCGTTTCTACCGGAGAATTATTACCTGTTGCGGCACAAGAGCGTCTGTGTGACAAATTAGTTACGGGAGACAGTGTTGAGATTGATATTGAAAACCAGACGGTGACTTTGCTGAAAAGTGGTGAACAATATCCGACTGACCCTGTGGGAGAACTGGCCAATATTGTTGCTGCTGGTGGACTGTTCTCTTATGCGCGGTCAACCGGAAGAATTAAGTAATACTGGAACCAAATCATATTGACGTAACATGCCAGTAGATTATGAACTGGCATGTATTTTGCCATCCTATCTTGTAGATTGCCGCCTTGTAAGCTACGTCGTCAACTCTTCCGAGTTTTTCATCCCTTATTTTTATCCCACAAGGTAGGTCAATATCTGTTGTTGTGGCATCAGAACGAAATTGCCAAGGAACTGGCAACCAGCTTGATACTTATCAGATAGTGTTTGTCGTAATTTAATGGTTATAGTGCGATGGATACAATCAATTTCCATAATCTCTGCTGCATGGAAATCGAAAAATCGCTTTACATGGGGATAGAGCGCTTTAAAAAGGCTCTCTTTAATGGAAAAAACGAGCGTAAAAGCCTGAATAAAAGAAAGTGAGCATTTTGAAAGTAATTCAGCCTCAGCTTCATTAATAATACTGGCTGAAACACTGTCGATCGTATCCTGTTTGATTTCCTTTTCAATATCAATGCCTATTAGTTGATATTTATCGCTGGAAGCAGCAAAAACGATAGCGCAATGGGTTGAGTGAGAGATGGAACCGTAAATTTTTTCAGGCCAGACAGGGGAACGATCTTTTGCTGTTTCCACCTGAAACTCAGGATGTCCCATGGACTTCAATATCTGTCGGGTGCAGTAACGAGCGGCCAGGTATTCTGCCCGCCGTTTGGTAACAGCATTATGTAACCGTGTGGGATAAGTAATACCATATTTATCAAATAAATTATCCTGATAGAAGTTGGGAGCGAAATAAGTCAGCATAACTTGAATCTCAGGGTGATCAGATAATTGGCCTCTTTGTATGTCCGTGAAAAAAGGTTCATTGATGGTGGCCATTTGTACAGGGATAAAAGTAATTTCTTTCATTATGTTTTGTGGGAATTGTTTGTTGGAAATATTGGTAAATTGTCTTCGGCTGATTTTGCCATACTTGGTTTTTAGTTCACTAATTTGTTAACTCTTTTTATACTGTATCTTTTTATCGTATATATCGATAATAAACTGAAAAGTGATATTATCCTATTGATTGTATGGATGTTTTACTTATTCCAATTGAAAAAGAGGTAAATGTGGAAATATTAGTGACAGGTGGAATGGGGTACATTGGCAGCCATACCTGTGTCCAGATGATTGAAGCGGGAATGACGCCGATTATTGTCGATAATCTGTGTAATTCTAATCGTGAAGTTTTGAATCGTATTGAAGCACTGACGGGTATCAAGCCGCTGTTTTACGAAGGCGATATTCGTGATGAAACATTCCTGGATTCTGTTTTCTCCCGTCACTCAATTGAGTCAGTTATCCACTTTGCTGGTTTGAAGGCAGTTGGGGAATCAGTCGCAAAACCGCTTGAATATTATGATAATAATGTTAATGGAACTCTGGTATTAGTGCGTAGCATGCACAAAGCAGGTGTGAAAAGCATCATTTTCAGTTCATCGGCAACTGTGTATGGCGATCCTGCGATTGTGCCTATCACAGAGCAATCTGCGGTGGGTAATACCACAAGTCCTTATGGTACAAGTAAATATATGGTGGAACGTTGCCTGTCTGATTTCCATCATGCGGAAAATGACTGGTCAGTGGTATTACTACGCTATTTTAACCCGGTCGGCGCACACCCTTCTGGTACGATGGGAGAAGATCCGCAAGGCATTCCTAACAATTTAATGCCGTATATCGCCCAAGTGGCGGTAGGGCGTCGGGAAAGGTTGTCTGTTTATGGTAATGACTATCCTACACAGGATGGAACAGGCGTCCGTGATTATATCCATGTCATTGATTTAGCTGATGGACATATAGCGGCATTGAATGCAGTTGGCAGGAAATCAGGTTTGCATATCTACAACTTGGGAACTGGCAAAGGAACGAGTGTATTGGAAATGGTGGAAGCATTCGGTCAGGCATGTGGTAAGTCTGTTCCTTATGAAATTTGCCCACGTCGTCCGGGAGATATTGCTGAATGTTGGTCAAGCCCGGAGAAAGCTGAACGTGAACTGGGCTGGAAAGCAAGCCGTACCATTGTGGAAATGACTAATGATGCGTGGCGTTGGCAGTCACAGAATCCCAATGGTTATAAAGCCGGATAACACATCTAATTAGCATCAAGTACAAGGGCATAACCACGCTGTAAGCGTGGTTTTCAACACCAATTTTAATCGCAATAGGACATAACACGTTATATTCCTCCTATAGTTTTAATAAGTTGGTTAGTGCGGGATGTCTTCTGCATTTTGTTCATTTATGAGTAACTTTGGTTTCTCGTGCCAACTGGCAGGCTTTACGTTCATTTGGTTCACGATCTTTGATGATTTTGGCTGTTTCATCCACCGTGGGAAGAGAAAAACCCATGTCATCATAAGCCACAAAACCCATCAAATGATAACTACTGAGCGGGACATCCACAGGAATGCGAAATTCCTTTTTTTCCTCAGGGACCAGGGAATCAAATGAGTACACGATCAGGGATTGTGGTTCACATTGAATATTAAGAGGCAAAATCGCCAGATAACCACCTGCTACAGGTTGATCGCCTTTATTTTGCAGTGTTCCTCCCACAAAGAATTTTTCATTAGCTCCCAATCCCATGTGGAATAACAGATGAGCTTCCCCTTGCGCCCGTAAGATCGGGCTGAACAGACAACTTGCCAGTAATATCAGCATTGTTCCGTATGTATAGCCACGCCATCTCATTTTTTTCTCCTGCTTATTAAATTTTTATATCGATCAGTTGCCTGTTGTTATTTCATTAGATGTTTATTTTAATGATATGCAAGACGATTTCATTTTAGGCTTTTCTGCATCTGGAGTTTTAGATTCTAAGATCAGGTGCCTGAATTGATTTGGATCCAATATTGCAATGTAACTGGCTAAATAATGATTACATCCCAAACTGTCAGCTATGTTCAGGCCATCTGGTGGTTTGAGTAAGGTCACTTTTGACAGGGATTCATATTCCAGTATGAGTGGAATATGCAGGGGAAGATGGGGAACCAGATCTTTTTCGTAGTTGAAGACTGCATAATTGGAGAAATGGTGGTCAATATAGGTAACAAATTCATGATTCCCCGGTTTTGGGCTGGCGAATAAACAGGCTTTATGTTTATCACCAAGTAACGGAATATCTCTCATAAGATAAGCAGCAATGGTGGCGCCAAGGCTATGACCAAGTATGGTATATGGCGTGTTGATTCCGATGAATTGTGCGATTGCGTTGCAGAATCTGAGATATTGGAGATCACCTTTATACTCAGGATCAACAATATTAAGTTTCAATGAGTTATAAATGCTATAGAAACCCATACTGACTTTTTGTTCAGGAGTATCTGCCCATGGTGAGGTGAAAACAGGAACAAGATCATGTAGAGCTTCAAATAGGTTTGAAATATCTGTCCCGCGAATAACAATAACATACTCTTTTGGCGTTTTTTTATTCTCTGCGATATATCCATAGCAGACGCTAACAGGCAGCATAATTAAAAATTGCTTATTAGTTTTTGGATCGACAGAGAAAGACAGATCATTACCACTAATATAACCGACAAGTTTCCAGCCATCTTCTTCTATACGCGGATCAGGCGGAGGAGTGGGATTATTGTAATATTGTAGGTTCATATCTGCTGCGTACAATATTAACGATGCCAATTGGGCTTCTCTGGATAATGTTATGTTATACATAATCTATTTCCTCTTTATCATTGTTGGCTGTGTGTATCATGCATATCTCTGACACACTGCAATTCGAATATCTTGCAGCATAAAAAATATAAAAGGGATAATTTAAGCGTATATCATTCTGCCAGAATTTCTGGGAATTTGATCGCGTTATGTTTTTAACCAGTAATTAATCAGTAATCATTGTCGAATGAAGGGAACTGTCGGAGAAATGCTTTCTATTTATCAATATAGAATTAATTAATTACGTTTTGTTATATATAGTTTTGATTTGTTCTTTTAAATCTGCCGCTATGCAGCGTTATCCTTTATTAATCTGTAAGTATTATTTTTAAATATTACTGAATATTAAGAGGCTAATATGTCAGCACCACGTTCGGTTCTGGAATTGATTGGAAATACACCATTACTGGAACTGACTCATCTGGACACTGGCCCATGTCAGTTATTTATGAAGTTAGAAAACCAAAATCCAGGTGGTTCTATTAAAGACAGGGTTGCACTCTCAATGATTGAGCAGGCGGAAAAGCAAGGTTTGCTAAAGCCTGGTGGCACTATCATTGAAGCTACCGCAGGTAATACTGGTATCGGGTTGGCGCTGGTTGCTGCTATGAAAGGCTATAAGCTGATCCTGGTTGTACCGGATAAGATGAGCAGGGAGAAAATATATCACCTGAGAGCATTAGGAACGGATGTTCGTTTGACACGTTCTGATGTGTGTAAAGGACACCCAGAATACTATCAGGATTATGCCTTACGTTTGTCAAAGGAAATCAGCGGAGCCTATTATATCGATCAGTTCAATAACCTTTCGAATTCGCTTGCTCACACGACAACGACTGGCCCTGAAATATGGCAGCAAATGGAACATGACGTGGATGCGGTAGTTGTGGGCGTCGGCTCTGGTGGGACACTGGGCGGCTTAAGTCAATACTTCAAAGAAGTTTCTCCTAATACTGAATTTGTTCTTGCTGATCCCAAAGGTTCTATTCTGGCTGATTACGTTGAATACGGTCACTACGATGAAGCAGGAAGTTGGTTTGTTGAAGGTATTGGGGAGGATTTTATCCCTCCGCTTGGGGATTTCTCCCAAATTCGTCATGCTTACCGGATCATGGATGCAGAAGCATTTTCTTGCGCAAGAGCGCTGCTGTTACAGGAGGGTATTCTGGCTGGCTCTTCTTCCGGTACGTTATTGGCGGCTGCTTTACGCTATTGTCGTGCGCAAAAAACACCAAAACGGGTGGTGACTTTAGCTTGTGACAGTGGCAATAAATATTTATCCAAAATGTTCAATGACTACTGGTTATTGGAGCAGGGATTGCGTTCACAGCAGAAAGAGAACGATTTAAGCGATTATGTAACGTATCGTTACCGGGATGGTGCGACGGTTTTTGTTTCTCCACAGGATACCTTGCAAATTGCTCATGGGCGAATGCGGTTGTATGACATTTCACAACTCCCTGTGCTCGATAATGGTCAGGTTGTCGGCATCATAGATGAGTGGGATTTAATGCATGCTATTCAGGCTGATTCCCGTAATTTCTCTTTGCCTGTCAGTCAGGCAATGACCAGCCAGGTTAATACTCTTCATAAAAAAGCGTCATTAGAGCAACTGGTTGCGACTTTTGATGCGGGCCATGTAGCGCTGATTGTTGAAGATGGTAATCACTTCATCGGCCTTGTTACTCGTACGGATGTGCTGAACGCATGGCGTCAACAACTCAATTAATCTCTTTCAGGAATAATTTAATGACTAAATTTGATACTAAAAGCGTTCATGCTGGTTATATCCCTGACCATACTGGTGCTGTAATGCCTGCAATTTATGCTACATCCACTTATGCACAACCAGCGCCGGGTCAGCATACAGGGTATGAGTATTCCCGCAGTGGTAATCCTACACGTGATGCTTTGGAGCGTGCAATTGCTGAGCTGGAAAATGGTAGCCGGGGTTATGCTTTTGGCTCTGGTCTGGCAGCCAGTTCGACTATTCTGGAATTGCTGGATAAAGACAGTCACATTGTTGCCGTAGATGATCTGTATGGCGGAACCTATCGTTTGCTGGAAAAAGTACGTCGCAGAACAGCTGGTTTACGCGTCACCTATGTTGAAGCGGGAGATATTGAGGCATTGGAAGCGGCCATTCAACCAGATACCCAAATGATTTGGGTTGAAACCCCTACAAATCCACTACTTAAACTGGCTGATTTAGCGGCGATTGCCCGAATAGCACAACGCCATAAGATTATCAGTGTTGCGGATAATACTTTCGCTTCGCCTTATATTCAGCGTCCGCTTGATTTAGGGTTTGATATTGTTGTTCACTCTGCGACTAAATATCTGAACGGCCATTCGGATGTTGTCGCAGGGCTTGCGGTGGTAGGTAATAATCCTGAATTGGCAGAGCAGGTTGCTTTTCTGCAAAATTCGATTGGCGGAATTCTTGATCCTTTCAGTAGCTTTCTTGTTCTGCGTGGAATACGGACATTGGCACTGCGTATGGAACGACATATCAGCAACGCAGAGAAGATTGCTCACTGGTTAGAGCAACAACCACAAGTAGAAAAAGTTTTTTATCCCGGTCTTACTTCACATCCTCAGCATGAACTGGCAAAACAGCAGATGAAAGGGTTTGGTGGCATGATTTCTATCGTGCTGAAAGGTGATGATGACTATACGAATAGGATGATTAATGCTTTGAAATTATTTACGTTGGCAGAAAGTCTGGGAGGTGTAGAAAGTTTGATTGGTCAGCCATTTACGATGACCCATGCTTCAATTCCGCTGGAAAAACGTCTGGCGGCAGGTATCACACCACAATTAATCCGTATCTCAGTAGGTATTGAAAATGTAGATGATTTGATTGCTGATTTATCACAAGCATTGGAAACAGCAAATCTGTAGAAAAAATATAATGTTACAATATAAGTAAATAAAAAGTCGTATGCTGACCGGGTTTCCCGGTTGGCATTTTTTATTACTATAATTTACAGATATTGATTAAAATTGCCTGTATCCTCTATCTTGAAATCCATTATCTTGAAATCCATTGGGTATAGCGTGCTTGCCTTTTAGTGGTAAAGTATTTTTTAATCATCTGGATGGGAAGAGATACTACTTTTTCTGAATCAGACGTAAGAGGTGTTTTAGTTACCTCGTGAACAGAGGAGAATGGTTATGGCTGTTTTAGATATACTCACAATTCCTGATGAAAGATTGAAGCAGAAATGTGTTGATGTCACTGATGTAGAGGATGTCCAGACTCTGATTGATGATATGCTGGAAACAATGTATGACACGGATAATGGTATTGGGTTGGCCGCTCCTCAAGTGGGAAGAAAAGAGGCTGTGTTAGTCATTGATATTTCGCCGGAACGCAATCAACCTCTGGTTTTAATCAACCCTAAAATCGTTGAAAAAGAGCGTCGGTCTGTAAATCAAGAAGGATGCTTATCTATTCCCGGATATTACGCAGACGTAGAGCGATTTGAAAAAGTAAAGGTGGAAGCTCTGGATCGGCATGGTAAAGCGATTACAGTGGCAAGTGAAGATTTTTTGTCTATCGTTATGCAGCATGAAATTGACCACCTGCATGGTATTATCTTTATCGATTACTTATCGCCATTAAAAAGGCAGATGGCGCTAAAAAAAGTGAAAAAGTATTTGAATAGCAGAGCAAACTAACTGATTGTTACCAGTGAAAATAGTATCTTTAGTTTCATTTCAATACTATTGAATAATGTGATTGATATATTGGTATTGTTCAAATTATTAATTATAAATACATATAAAAGATTTAAAATCTATACCAATAGATTTCGAACTACATCGCTAAGTACAATAATACTGCATAATTTTATGCAGTATTTCAGTTTTGAACCATCGCGGCAATAAAATGGTTTTGGTTTTTGCGTGATTGTTTAGATGGTGAAATAAACAGGGGAATTATTGTGATTGAGACAAGTGAGATTGTATTTTATCAGCAATCTAATTTTATTATCAGCCTGAGCTTGATAGATACCACCGATGCTAAGGACGGTAATTATGTGATGATGATTGATGCAGAAGGTATTAATCATTTGAAGGTTTCTTCGGTTAAGGCTGGAAATGACATCAGGTATGCCCATATTCCTTCAATAGCGAGTAGTAATCGAATCACTTGTTCTATTTATATTCAGAACAGGGAGAATGGCAGTTATCCACTGGTTGGAACTATTTATGTTCACTACCATCCATCGTCGGAACATATTAATATTACTGAAATTAAGATATCTCCCAACTCTCTGCTCGACTTAGCCATTGATCAAGTGGATAACACTAAGTTTCATTTTATACTGAGAAAAAGAGAGTGACTTTGGTTTATTATGTCGAAAGTTAAGCAAGGTGGTCATATACAGACCACCGCAGGATGATAATAAATCAGATAAAAAATAATCATGCCGTTGTGAATTTAGCGGCAGTTTCTGGTTTTATAGCGTATCCATAAATACGAATGGAGCCATCAGGTTCTTTTTGGCAATAAACCCCCTGCAACTTTTGTTCGAAACCTGGCAATTGACTGATACATTCTTCCAAAGCAAGAAAATAGCTTAATACAGCGCCTCCCCAAACTTCGCCGGGTACGATACAACATAAACAGGGGGGATAAGGTACTGCACCTTCTGCTGCAATTTTCTTGTCCATATTTTGCAGGGGAATTAGTTCCACATTATTACGGACAAACTCGATATTGGCTTGTTGAGGACTCATGACCATTTTAGGAAAGTGAGATTTTCGGAAGATCTCTTTTTGTAATTGTTTGATGTTGTTACGTACATATAGATCATGCATTTCCTGACATAATTGGCGAATTGTGTAGTTAAGATAGCGTGTTTTATAAGTGCGATAGAGTGTAGGTAACATAGTTTCTACGGGAGCATCTTGTTCCAACAATTGCTCAAAACGAGCAAGTTGGGAGACAAGATGAGTTATTTTGGCCATATCTTCGGCAGGTGTGAGTACAAACAGGATAGAATTCAAATCACATTTTTCTGGAATGATACCATTTTCGCGCAGGAAGTATGCCAAAACAGTCGCAGGTACACCGAATTGAGTATATTCTCCAACATTGATATCAATTCCCGGCGTTGTGAGTAAAAGTTTGCAAGGATCGATAAAGTATTGATGCTCGTCATAACACTCAAATGAATGCCATTTTTCTCCCGGCAAAAAATCAAAGAAACGCAGGTTACTTGCGATTTCATCTGTATCATAATGCGCCCAATGACGGCCATCAATGGTATCTGGAATAAACGGCTTGATATGCTGACATTGTTGTAAGATCAACTTCCGTGTTTCAATGCCAATTTTCACGCAATCCATCCACATTTTCCTGCCACTTTCTCCTTCATGTATCTTGGCGTTGACATCAAGGGCAGCAAAAAGAGGATAGAATGGACTGGTAGATGCATGGGCGGTAAAGGCGTGGTTAAACCGTTTGTGGTTTACATAACGTGGTTGTCCTTTGATGTGCCGATCTTTTTTATGGATCTGTGATGTCTGAGAGAAACCCGCTTGTTGTTTGTGTACAGATTGTGTGACCAGAATACCGGGGTCATTTTCATTAAGTTCCAGTAATAATGGTGAACAATTCGCCATCATCGGAATGAATTGTTCGTAACCAAGCCAGGCAGAATCGAACAAAATGTAATCGCAAAGAGGACCGATTTTATCCACGATCTGTCTGGCGTTATAGACAGTACCGTCATATGTCCCTAATTGGATGATGGCCAGACGAATCGGACGTTTTTCTTCTGCGCGTTCAGGGGAAACTTCTTTTATTAAGTTGCGCAGATAATCTTCCTCATAGCAATGGGCATCTATACCTCCAATCAGACCAAATGGATTACGGGCCGTTTCCAGATAAATGGGCGTAGCTCCTGCCTGAATAAGTGCACCGATGTGATTAGATTTATGGTTATTTCTATCGAAAAGCACCAGATCACCGGGAGTTAATAAAGCATTCAATACGACCTGATTAGCAGAAGAAGTGCCGCTGAGGATAAAGTAGGTTTTGTCAGCATTGAAGACTTTCGCTGCATTCTTTTGGGCAGCGCAGGGCGCGCCTTCATGAGTGAGCAAATCTCCCATGAAAACGTCGGAGCTACACAGATCTGAATGAAACAAGTTTTCACCGAAGTAATTGAAAAATTGTAAGCCGGTGGGATGACGGCGAAAAAATTGCCCGCCTTGATGTCCTGGGCAATCAAAGGCAGAATTACCCTGTGATACATATTTGGTTATGGCACCAAAAAAAGGAGGCAATAAGTTATTTTCATATTTCTCTGCTTCTCTATCCAGTTGTTTCCCATAAAAGTTTTCATTGCCTTTTTCTGGTTGAAATACCCCCGTAATACGAGATAAGAGATTGGGCGGTATAGATTCATTCGGTGATATGACAAGATAAATAGGAAGTGGATAACCTGTTTTTTCGATACGTTTTAATTCACCATTTAATGCATCTTCCAATGAAATAACGACAGCAGATACATCAATAAAATTAGTTTCATTAATACTGATAGTTTTTCTTTCACTATTAAAAAAATCGCATACATTATTACTGCATGCAATATTAAGTTTTTTTATCATTTCAATCTTCTTATATTAAATCTAAGTCAATACGGAATTGTGGAAGAGTGGTATTGGGTATAATGATTAACTGTTTTATACCCTGCGTTTTTCAGGTTGCAGCTTTATGAGCTGTAACTACCCCAGTCATATAGAGATACTGAAGGGAAATCCTTTGTAGTTGTACTGTCTTTTGAAATTTATGAAGCCTTAAGCCAGGGAGTAAATCATAAGAGATAAATATTAATCTTTAATTAGTAATAAATAGTAAGTCGTGAAAAGCAATGGCTGAAAGAACGAGATTACTATGCCACAAGAAAAATTAAATAGCCAAAAAAATTATGTTAGTAAAAATTATATTTTTATATGTATACATTCAAATGTAAATTTATTAAAAATAGTTTCAAATACCTGACACGATTATCAGATTGGGATTTTTTATCAGTATTGAAATCTATCATCTTTAAAGTTGTAGCTTTGTTGATTGCGTTAATCAGATCCTACGAAAAAATGACGGGCCAATAATGGTGCGGTAAAACTTTTCTTTAAATAGAAACCGCGGGGAAGTGTCATAATTGGTTGACCATATTCACCAATAGCTTCTGTTAATGCCCGGCTATTTGCCGCCTTCGGGCGTAATTGGAGTACTTCACCGTGACGGGCGGTAATATTCTCAACTTTACCTAAGACGATTAAGTCCATTAACTCTTCCCAATCACATCTTAGGAGTTCTTCTTCAACCGGATTTGGGCTCCAGAGGAGTGGAGAACCAATACGGCGTTCGGAAAGGGAAATTTTTCTTTCTCCTTCAACAGGCACCCATAGAACACGTGACAGTTTGCGTCTGACATGGCAATTTTCCCATGTGATACCACTGTTACCGGTTAAAGGTGCGACACAGACAAAGGTTGTTTCCAGAGGTGTACCTTTTCTGTCCACCGGGATTGTTTTCAATTCAACGCCGATATGCTCGAAATCCTGCTCAGGTTTACTGCCTGCATTTGCGCCCAGATAATATTCAAGCAACATGCCTACCCAACCTTTATCACGTTTCAAGTTAGGAGGTATAGGGAGATTGGCCTGTGCGGCCAGCTCTCCCAGGGTTAAACCTGCCAGAGATTGAGCACGTTCGAGTAATTGTTGTTCGTTTTCTGGTGGTGCCGGCGGTATGAATTGCATGTTTATAAGATATATTTAATGGTGTTTAAAAAATGAACACGTAATTGTGGGAGTTCATTATAAGTTTATTAGTATACTGACTGGCTTGATAATAGCATGATATAAAAGATTTTTTCAGGTGTGTTTTCAGTATTAAAAATAGACTCATTATGATTGTTCACCTATTCCCAGTGATAATAAACAGGATCTTACACCATGTTATCCACAGATTTATGGGATAAGTAGTAAAAAGTGGGATTACTGGTTTGATTTACAGACAGATGTAACCAATGAGCATCAACGATTTTCTCACACCACTCTTTGACATTCAGATTATTTTGCTTCCATAAAGCGATTTCTTTGGTTAAATCATTTATCAGACATTTTTTCAACAGTGGAATTTCATAGAGAGCCGCCAGCGGTGAAAACTCCATTACCAGCCAGTAAGGTGAATTACTGGCTTTTTCAATGTTAGCGCTTTTTCAATTTAAATTTAATGCTTAACTTTTAGCACTTAACTTCTTTCGGCAATATATCGTGCGATAACATCTCCCATTTTATCAGTGCTGACTGCTTTATCATGACCTGCTAAATCAGCCGTTCGATAACCCTGTTCCAGAGCATCATTGATCGCGTTCTCAATAGCATCTGCAATATCATCACGCCCAAGGCTATAACGCAGCAACAGTGCTGTGGATAAAATCTGGGCGATTGGGTTAGCGATATTTTTGCCAGCGATATCAGGGGCAGAGCCGCCGGCAGGTTCATATAAGCCAAATCTTTTTTCATTCAGGCTGGCAGAAGGCAACAGGCCCATTGAACCAGTGATCATGGCACATTCATCGGATAAAATGTCACCAAAAATATTAGAGCACAACAGAACATCAAATTGAGAAGGAGCTTTGATCAACTGCATGGTGGCGTTGTCGATATACATGTGATTAATCTCAACGTCAGGATATTCCTTCGCAATCTCACTAACGACTTCACGCCATAAGACAGAGCTTTGTAAGACATTCGCTTTATCAATTGAAGTGACTTTATGCTGACGTTTGCGAGCAGATTCAAAAGCAATTCGGGCAATTCGTTCTATTTCAAAGCGATGGTAGATTTCAGTATCAAAAGCGCGTTCGTATTTTCCTTCTCCTTCCCGTCCCTTGGGTTGACCAAAATAGATCCCGCCAGTCAACTCTCGCACGCATAAAATGTCGAAACCTGTTTCCGCAATATCCTGACGAAGTGGGCAAAAAGATTCTAAGCCAGCATATAAACGCGCAGGTCGCAGGTTGCTGAATAGTTTGAAATGCTTACGTAATGGTAGCAATGCGCCCCGTTCTGGTTGACTGGCTGGGGGTAAATGTTCCCACTTGGGGCCACCAACGGAGCCAAACAGGATAGCATCTGCTTTTTCACAACCAACGATTGTTGCTTCAGGTAAAGGACAACCATGCCGGTCGATGGCAATTCCCCCAATATCGTATTCGCTGGTTGTGATGCGAATATTAAAACGATGACGGATAGCATCCAATACCTTGTAGGCTTGCTGCATGATTTCAGGGCCGATGCCATCGCCCGGTAATACTGCAATATGATGGTGAATTGAAGTTTGTTTGTTTGCAATAGTGTGGTTTGACATCGTTATTCCGCTTCCTTTGTAACGTCCTGAGATATATTTTTCTGGGAAATATTCGGGTTAATGTTTTTAGAAAGAAAGCCTTGTATACGTTGCTTTTCTTTTTTAACCTGTTCTGCCTGCCAAATATTGTTCAGGGCGTGGATCATCGCCTTAGCAGATGACTCAATGATATCCGTCTCCAATCCCATACCATGAAAACGGCGACCAAAGCATTCCACAATAATATTGACTTGTCCGAGAGCATCCTCCCCATGACCTTTGCTGGATAATTGGTAGGAGATCAATTTCAGTGGATAACCCGTAACGCGATTAATAGCATGATAGATAGCATCGACAGTCCCATTTCCGGTCGCAGCTTCAGATTTAATTTCATCACCACAGGTCAGACGGACAGTTGCTGTTGGAACAATATTGGTTCCGGATTGGATGCTAAAATAATCCAGTCGATAGTATTCATTTTCCTGATGTTGTTGATTAATGAATACCAATGCTTCCAGATCGTAATCAAATACCTGACCTTTTTTGTCTGCCAACCGCAGGAAGGCTTGGTACAGAACATCCAGATCATAATCCTGTTCCTGATAGCCCATTTCAGTCATACGATGTTTTACGGCAGAGCGGCCAGAGCGGGAAGTCAGATTCAGTTGGGTATCTTTCAGGCCGATGGAATCCGGCGTCATGATTTCGTAAGTTTCGCGGTTTTTCAGAACACCATCCTGATGAATACCTGACGAATGGGCAAAAGCATTACTGCCTACAACCGCTTTATTAGCTGGAATCGGAGTATTACAGATTTGGCTGACTAATTGGCTGGTACGATAAATTTCTTTGTGATTAATGTTGGTATGGACTCCTAACATTTGTTGGCGGGTTTTGATTGCCATGATCGCTTCTTCCAGTGAACAGTTTCCGGCGCGTTCGCCTAAACCATTAATTGTTCCTTCAATTTGCCTGGCTCCGGCTTGAACTGCGGTAATGGAATTGGCTACTGACATGCCTAAATCATCATGGCAATGGACAGAAATAATGGCTTGATCAATATTAGGCACCCGGTCAAATAAGGTTTGGATAATACCGCCAAATTGGTAGGGTGTTGTATAACCGACTGTATCAGGAATATTGATCGTTGTTGCTCCTGCTTTGATAGCCTGTTCTACGATATGACATAAGTTATCGATATTAGAACGACCGGCATCTTCACAGGAAAATTCGACATCATTGGTATAATTGCGTGCTCGTTTGATAGAGCGAACTGCCATTTCGACAACATCGTCAAACCCTTTTTTTAATTTATGTTCGACATGTAAGTTGGAGGTGGCTAAAAACACATGTAGCCGAAAGGCTTCTGCAATTCTCAAAGCTTCAGCCGCAATGTCAATATCATTATCAACACAGCGGGACAATGCACAGATGCGGCTGTTTTTAATCTCACGGGCAATCGTCTGGACTGATTCAAAATCCCCTGGAGAAGAAACCGGGAAGCCGGCTTCAATGATATCAACGCCCAGTCTTTCCAATGCATAAGCGATTTGCAGTTTTTCTTTCACACTTAAACTGGCCTGTAACGCCTGTTCCCCGTCACGCAGAGTTGTATCGAAGATAATGACTTGCTGGCTCATGTTGTGCTCCTGTCAATTGGCTGTCATGTTGAGTTTTAGAGCGCCGAGCCGGTATAAAAAAACCCGCATACGGCGCGGGTTTTTTATCTCTGGTATAAGTTAACTTAGAATTCAGTCTACCAGCATACCGCGCACATTAAAGGCGATTAGTAGTAGGCTTAGTAGACGGAAATTGTGAATCATGTAAGTCAACCTTTGAAAATCTGTTAAACGAGTATTATCGGTTCGATATATTTATTGATACGTTATCTGCAAAACAATGTCAAGCAGCATAAATAATGACTTAAGAATAAATAATATTCATTGATAGTTCTTTTTTTGACCTTCATTTAGCCTTAGTGACTATTTTTTACATTTTTAGCGATGTTTTTATCTATTTTTCGTATCAATATATGAAGTAAAATCCGGCCTTAATGGATAATAGATATGATGTTTGTGCTTTTACACAGATGTTCATTGAAGAGACAGGGATGAAATGAATATTCACTATGGTGTTCTTAGATATATAAATAATAACTACATTTATAATTTACATATCAATAAAAATAAATTATTAACAACATTAATCAGTTATATTGATTACTGTTGGTATTTTGTCATTTTTATTAATGTAAATCATTGTCTTCTCTGAAGGCGATTTTTATAAAAATAAACTTTCTGAAAATAGTTATAGATATTAATTTATGATAGACAGTTTATTTTTGATGAATTTTAGTGATATATAAAAAGTTGGTTTTAGCCCACATAGGTTTGGTAATTGGAATCAGTCATTTGCTATTGAATTAATTATGATTGTTATTCTGTTATTATCGACGACTTTTTATACCTACTTCGCTAAAGTAAATTGAAATTCATAGGGTATAGATAAGAATATGTCGTATGCATATTTCTTGTACAAGGAACAATCTCAATTAAATTGTAACTAATTGGGTAAATGCTCTCATTAATTGATATGGCTTTTTAAAATGTTGAAATTTTGCATGGTAAAGTTGCCAATATTCATTCCTTAATGAGAGCGCTGAAATAAATATAGTGGAGTGAAATTAGATAATGGCTGGATACAACTCAGTAACTACAGGTATGGGAAGAAAAGAACCCTGTGAAGTTCAATTGCGTAGTGTAGATCTCAATTTGCTTACTGTTTTTAATGCTGTTATGCAAATGCAGAATATTACACGCGCGGCTCAGGCATTAGGTATGTCACAGCCAGCAGTCAGTAACGCAGTTTCCCGTTTAAAAACGATGTTTGATGATGAGTTATTTGTGCGACATGGGCGGGGAATTCAGCCAACAGCAAGAGCAAAGCAGCTTTTCGGACCACTTAGGCAGGCACTTCAGATTGTGCATAATGAATTACCCGGTGCCGGGTTTGATCCCGATAATAGTGCAAGAATATTCAATCTTTCTATTTGCAGCCCACTTGATATCCGTTTAGCTGCTCAAATTGTTGGAGAAATAAAAAAACACTCTCCGAATATTGATGTGGTGATTAAAACGCAAATTAGCGACAATATTGAGAGGCAATTAAAATATCAGGAAATAGAATTTGTTATCAGCTATACCAAATTTGAACATCCTGATTTTCAGCATTTCCCATTATTTAATGACGAGTTGGTTCTGGCTGTTTCTCAAAAACATCCCAGAATTAGTGAATGTATCAATCAACAGCAATTGCTGGAGGAGAGACATGCGATTGTGGCATTAGATAACACTGATTCATTCAGTAAACCTTACTACGAAAATAGTGAATTATTGGATTCGGTCTCTTATCAGGGAACAGATTTAAATAGTGTTCTCAACATCGTGTCTCAGACTTATTTGGTTGCTATAGCTCCTAAATGGATGGTTGAACACTATGCCAAACAATTAAATATACGAGCAGTATCGCTGTCCAATAGTAACATTTCTTGTCCTTGTTATTTAATATGGCACGCTTCTATGAACAGAGATAAAGGGCACCAATGGATGAAATCGTTACTAAGAGATCTTAGTGAACAGGAATAAGGTGGTATTTAACTCTACATATCTATAGTTATCTGATAAATCCTGCAAACTTCCCCCGTCAGGGGGGAGAAGATCGTAAAAATATTCTTCCCCCTTTCATCAGGAATGGGTAGACTGCGCGAAAATAGCTAACACATGTAAGCTGAAACGTAGTCAGTTATCTTTGCTGAATATGATGAACCGAAGACTTAGAACAGGAATATATTGTGATAACAAATTTTTTGCACTCTTATCACTTGATCACGCGATTACAGCAGCAAATCAGCAAGTATCCTGAAAAGATTGCATTTCGCCAATGGTCACCGTCAGAACAGTTTGAAATGAGCTGGCAGGATGTTGATAGGAAAACAAACTCTATCGCAAAATCCTTGTTATCGCTTGGTGTGGAGATTCAGGAAAAAGTCGGTATTTTTGCGCATAACTCAATGGCATGGTCATTGGCAGATCTGGCTATCTTACAGCTACGTGCTGTCACTGTACCGCTTTATTCCACCAGTAGCCGTGATCAGGCTGCATTTATTCTTAATGATGCCGACGTACGAGTATTATTCGTTGGAGGACAGGAACAATATGATGTTGCGGTGACTCTGATAGCGTTGTGTCCGCAGCTTAATCATCTGGTTGTATTGGATGAATCTGTTGATTTGCAGGAATGTCCGCAAGCATTGTATTTATCGGCATTTATTGCGACCGATTGGTCACAGTATCAATCTGAACTCGATAGCCGTATCGCGGGGCAGAATTTGCGTGATCTCTTTACTCTGATTTATACCTCAGGCACAACCGGAGAGCCTAAAGGTGTCATGCTGGATTACCAGAATATGGCTGCTCAACTTTATCTGCATGACCAGCGATTAACGCTGACTGAGCAGGATGTATCTCTGAGTTTTCTGCCGTTATCTCATATTTTTGAGCGTGCATGGAGTTATTACGTCATGCATACAGGCGCTTTGAATGTTTATCTGACTGACACAAATTTTGTGCGTGAGGCGATGGTTGATGTGCGACCGACAGTGATGTGCTCTGTCCCGCGTTTTTATGAAAAAGTATATAGCGCAATCCTTGAAAAAGTTTCCCGTGCTCCGTTTTGGCGCAGAATGATTTTTCACTGGGCGATCAAACGGGGTGAAAGTCGTTGGTTACGCCAATTAAACAGTAAGAAAGGGTGCCCGTTTTCTTTATGTGGCGAAAAACTGGCAGATCGCTTGGTATTGGACAAACTTCGCCAGATATTGGGTGGCCGGATCCGTTTTCTGCCAGTCGCGGGAGCTCGCCTTGACGATTCCATCATGCAATTCTTCTTGTCTGTTGGGCTCAATATCAAGTATGGCTATGGTATGACAGAAACTTGTGCCACCGTTTCCTGTTGGGAAGAAAAAAATTATCTGTTAGGTTCGATTGGAAACCCATTACCCGGAGTCGATGTTCGTATTAGTACTGAGGGCGAAATTCAGGTTCGTGGCTCAATCGTGATGAAGGGATATTTTAACCGACCGGAAGAAACTGTTCATGCTTTCACCGAAGATGGTTGGTTGCGCACCGGAGATGCAGGCGGGATAGATGATAAAGGTAATTTGTTCATTACCGAACGCCTGAAAGATTTAATGAAAACATCAACGGGGAAATATATTGCTCCACAATTGATTGAGGGGACGTTAGGTCAGGATCGTTTTATTGAACATATTGCTGTTATTGCTGATACCCGTCAGTTTGTTTCTGCACTGATTGTACCTAGCTATGAAGCGCTGGAGGATTACGCAAAATCCATTAATCTCCATTATCACAGTCGTCTTGAGTTATTGCGTAATCATCAGGTTATCGAGTTATTTGAACAACGCCTGAAAGAATTACAAAAAAATATTGCGAAGTTCCATCAGGTGAAACGTTTTACTCTGTTGCCAGAGGCTTTTTCCATGGAAAAAGGCGAATTAACACCAACACTAAAATTGCGGCGCAAGGTGATCTCACAACATTATCAGAGTGAAATTGAATCTATGTATCGGGATTGAAAAGAAATGGCAAAAAAGATTATTGAAAATATAGCATAAAAACATGGTAGTTTCTGGTTCAAATTAGCTCAATGGCAATATCTTTATTAAAAAAATGTTTTTAGTATGTGAATTGATGTTTGATAACCTTGGTATCTAACGTTATGTTAATGGTTCAGTGTATTCATGAAATGAGCTTTATTAAGTACGCTTATTAAATATTCATTTTATATAAATAAGAAATGGAATAAGTAAGGTTGTTTCTCATGATGGCCTTATGAAGTTCTGACATTAACTTGCAAACAGAGCCTGGAGGCAAACTCGATGGAGATGTTGTCAGGAGCCGAAATGGTCGTCAGATCGTTAATCGATCAGGGCGTCGAACATGTATTCGGTTATCCGGGCGGGGCAGTTTTGGATATTTATGATGCCCTGCATACGGTTGGGGGAATAGAGCATATTCTGGTGCGTCATGAACAGGGAGCTGTTCATATGGCAGATGGATATACTCGTTCAACAGGAAAAACAGGGGTTGTATTAGTCACTTCAGGGCCAGGAGCAACCAACGCTATCACAGGAATTGCAACAGCCTATATGGATTCAGTTCCGATGGTCGTGCTGTCTGGTCAGGTGCCTAGTTCTCTGATAGGTAATGATGCTTTTCAAGAGTGTGATATGGTAGGGATCTCCCGCCCTATCGTAAAACACAGTTTTCTGGTGAAGAAAGCAGAAGATATCCCAAGTACAATCAAGAAAGCCTTCTATCTGGCGGCCAGTGGTCGTCCTGGGCCAGTTGTTATTGATTTTCCTAAGGATACCGTCAATCCAGCACTGAAATTTCCATATGTTTATCCAGAAAAAATCAGTATGCGTTCTTATAACCCCACGATACAGGGGCATAAGGGACAGATTAAGCGTTCGCTGAAAACACTGTTGGATGCGAAAAAGCCAGTACTATATGTGGGCGGTGGTGCCATCAGTTCAGGGTGTTCACCGCAATTGCTGAAATTGGCAGAGCGTTTTCATATTCCTGTTGTCAGTTCGCTGATGGGGCTTGGTGCTTTTCCTGCGACTCACCGGCAGAGTCTGGGAATGCTGGGAATGCATGGCACGTTTGAAGCCAATAAAGCAATGCACAATTCTGATGTTATTTTTGCTGTGGGAGTGCGTTTTGATGATCGTACTACCAATAATCTTGCTAAATATTGCCCGAAAGCGACGGTATTACACATTGATATCGATCCGACATCGATTTCTAAAACTGTAACGGCTGATATTCCGATTGTGGGTGATGCCAGACAGGTACTTGGTCAGATGCTGGAGTTGTTGGATACAACGGAAGACACACAAGACCCGGATGCCATAAAAGATTGGTGGCTTTCCATTGAACAGTGGCGTAGCCGCAAGTGCCTTGATTATGATCGCACCAGCCCGAAAATAAAACCGCAGGCAGTGATTGAAACTCTCTATCGCCTGACCGAAGGAAAAGCTTATCTCGCATCAGATGTCGGCCAACATCAGATGTTCGCCGCACTGCATTATCCATTTGATGAGCCAAGACATTGGATTAACTCCGGTGGCTTAGGCACCATGGGATTTGGTTTGCCGGCAGCACTCGGTGTTAAGCTAGCGAAACCGGAAGCGACCGTTGTATGTGTGACAGGAGATGGCAGTATTCAGATGAATATTCAGGAACTGTCTACTGCATTACAGTATGGTTTGCCGGTGCTGGTACTGAACTTAAACAACCGTTTTTTAGGGATGGTGAAACAGTGGCAGGATATAATTTATGCAGGTCGCCACTCTCAATCCTATATGGAGTCACTACCTGATTTCGTCAAATTAGCAGAGGCTTATGGTCACATTGGTGTATCCATCCGAACGTATGATGAACTGGAAAGTAAACTGACTCAGGCTTTGCGTGAGGTGGCTGAAAACCAGCGTCTGGTTTTTGTTGATGTTACCGTTGATGAAACAGAACACGTTTATCCAATGCAGATCCGGGGAGGAGCAATGGATGAGATGTGGTTAAGCAAAACAGAGAGGACCTGATCATGCGCCGGATTTTGTCTGTATTACTTGAAAACGAATCGGGAGCATTGTCTCGTGTGGTGGGTCTGTTTTCCCAACGTGGCTATAATATTGAAAGTCTGACCGTAGCACCAACGGAAGACCCAACTTTGTCACGTATGACTATTCAAACCAAAGGCGATGCTAAGGTACTAGAGCAGATTGAAAAACAATTACATAAGCTGGTGGATGTTCTACGGGTCAATGAGTTAACTGCCGGTGCTCATGTTGAACGTGAAATTATGCTGGCGAAGTTGCGGGCCAGTGGATATGGCCGTGAAGAAATCAAACGTAGCACAGATATCTTTCGCGGGCAGATCGTTGATGTCACTTCAACGTTGTATACCGTCCAGTTGGCGGGCACGAGCGAAAAACTGGATGCGTTTCTTGATGCTGTGCGAGAGGTTGCAGAGATCGTGGAAGTTGTACGTTCAGGTATTGTTGGTGTCAGCCGTGGTGAGAAAATTATGCGATGAAAGATCGCAATATGCGGATTAATATACAGATATTTACCGGGCCCTACTGTAAAGTAGGGCTTTTTCTATCATATTACTGAGGAGTTAATGTGAAACTGGATGAGATCGCCCGCTTAGCAGGGGTTTCACGTACTACGGCCAGTTATGTTATCAATGGTAAAGCCAAACAGTATCGTGTCAGCGATAAAACAGTGGAAAAAGTGATGGCAGTGGTCAGGGAGCATAACTACCATCCTAATGCTGTTGCCGCTGGTCTTCGGGCGGGGCGTACCCGTTCAATTGGTTTAGTGATACCGGATTTGGAAAATACGAGTTATACCCGCATTGCCAACTATCTTGAACGTCAGGCACGGCAACGCGGATATCAGTTATTGATAGCCTGTTCTGAAGATCAGCCAGATAATGAAATGCGTTGCGTTGAACATCTTTTGCAACGGCAAGTGGATGCTATTATTGTTTCCACCGCTCTTCCTCCTGAACATCCATTTTATCAACGTTGGGCAAATCGCTCTCTGCCGATTATCGCACTTGATCGTGCATTGGATAGTGAACATTTTGTCAGTGTTGTCGGAGATGATCTTGAAGATGCGAAAATGCTGGCACAGGAATTGCGTCGATTCCCGTCAGAATCTGTTCTTTATTTAGGAGCACTGCCTGAATTATCAGTTAGCTTTTTACGCGAGCAAGGATTCCGCGAAGCATGGAAAAATGATCCGCGTAAAGTGAACTATCTTTATGCGAACAGTTATGAACGTGAAGCCGCAGCAGAAGTTTTTGCTTCATGGTTGGAAAATAATCCAGTACCTCAGGCGTTATACACAACTTCATTTGCCTTGCTTCAGGGTGTGATGGATACCATTCTTAAGCGCAGTGGGCGATTGCCGGAGCAATTGGTCATTGCAACATTTGGTGACCATGAATTACTCGATTTTCTTGAATGTCCGGTATTATCAGTGGCACAACGCCACCGTGATGTTGCAGAACAGGCTCTGTCGCTGGTATTAGCCAGTCTGGATGAAAAACAGAGACCGGCTCCAGGAATGACACGTATGCGCCGTCATTTATGTCGCCGCGGAAGTTTGAGCCGTAAAATCTGATTGTGTGCCCTCATGTAATATGAGGGTGCTATATCATGTATCTAAAATCATTAAATGGGTTCGTTGACGTAATTTTGAGATTATTCTGACTAAAATTTTTCTAAACAAAAATCTATGAGTAAAAAAATGGCTAACATGCTATTGAAGGTGAAAAAAAATATTTTTTCTTTTAAAAAGACATTATAAATGAAAGTTATTTCTTTAATGAAAGAAAGTATTCTATTTGATTGATATTAAAATAATTGTAGTTTTTGGTATTCTATTTTATTTCATTTCATTATTACTTTTTATACTATTTTAACTTGAGTATATTTTTATTATTGATAGATTACCACTGATTAACAATTGGGCAATAATGCGATATGGATTACATAAATTAATTTAAGTGGTAATTATTTGCCCTAAAAAATTTTTTTCAGATTAACTCCGGCAGCATTATTAAATAATTCATATTTATCAAAAAGTTATATTTTATTAATATTACCAAATCTGAAAAATCCTTCTTTTTCTCTCTTAAATCTTTCTGTAAATCTAGCTAAAGCACATCGGCTCTGGCTTGACAAGGTTTTCATACCATCCGTAAACTCTTAATTGTGGTGATTTGTGGGATAATGTGGAGATTTGGGCCACCAAGGGGTAACCTGAGTATGTTTCGTGGAGCAACGCTGGTTAATCTCGATACTAAAGGGCGACTTATTGTACCTGCCCGATATAGGGAAACACTGAATACGGAATCAAAAGGTCAAATGATTTTTACAATTGATCTTCATCAGCCGTGTCTGTTGCTCTATACATTACCCGAATGGGAAATCATCGAAGAAAAATTATCTCGCTTATCCAGCATGAACCCAGCCGAACGTCGCGTTCAACGTTTGTTATTAGGACACGCTAGTGAATGTCAAATGGACAGTGCAGGGCGTCTTTTGTTAGCCAATACATTGCGTCAACATGCAGGGCTAACAAAAGAAGTCATGCTGGTTGGGCAATTTAATAAATTTGAATTGTGGGATGAGCAAGTCTGGTATCAGCAGATACAGAGTGATATCGCTGCTGAACAATCCACACATGAACCTTTATCAGCAAGGCTACAGGATTTATCACTATAAACATGGCAAATAGTCATTTTAAGCACACCAGTGTATTACTGGATGAAGCTGTCAATGGATTGAATATCCGGGAAGATGGAATTTATATTGATGGAACATTCGGGCGAGGGGGACACTCTCGCCTGATTTTATCAAAGTTGGGACCGAATGGTCGTTTGATGGCAATAGATCGCGATCCGCAAGCCATTGAAGCATCAAAAACAATTACTGACTTGCGTTTCTCTATTACTCATGGGCCATTTTCAGACTTGGCTACCTATGTAAGAGATGCAGGTCTGGCTGGAAAAATTGATGGTATTTTGCTGGATTTAGGGGTGTCTTCACCGCAACTGGATGATCCTGAGCGTGGTTTTTCATTTATGCGTGATGGACCTCTGGATATGCGGATGGATCCCACCCGGGGACAATCAGCCTCAGAATGGTTAATGAAGGCTGAAGCAGATGATATTGCATGGGTACTAAAAACTTTTGGTGAAGAACGTTTTGCCAAACGGATTGCAAGAGCCATTGTTGCGCGCAATCAGGTAGAACCCATCACGCGGACCAGAGAATTGGCAGAGCTCATTGCTCAGGCGAGTCCAATTAAGGAGAAACATAAGCATCCTGCGACACGCAGTTTTCAGGCTATTAGGATCTACATTAACAGTGAACTGGAAGAAATAGAACGTGCATTGGAAGGTGCATTACAGGTTTTAGCACCACAAGGGCGATTATCAGTCATCAGTTTCCACTCGTTGGAAGATCGCATAGTGAAACGCTTTATCCAGCAACATAGTCAGGGGCCACAGGTTCCAGCAGGTTTGCCTCTTACCGAAGTGCAATTAAAAGCATTAGGAGGGCGTAGTCTGAAATCAATTGGCAGGTTGAAACCCTCAGAGGATGAAGTGGTAACCAATCCGAGAGCGAGAAGCTCGGTATTGCGATTTGCTGAAAAGGCAGGTGAATAATGGCAGGTGAACGTCATGGATTAGTGGGAGTCATTGGTAGCGATTTAATCCGCAATGCCAAAATCCCATTGATTTTACTGGTGGCTGTAGTGATTTCAGCGATCAGTGTTGTGACGGTCACCCATCAGACCCGCTTATTGACTGCGGAGAAAGAACGTCAGGCAATTCAGATTAATGCTCAGGATATTGAATGGCGTAACTTGCTCCTTGAAGAAAATGCATTGGGTGATCACAGTCGGATCGAATCTATAGCGACTGAAAAATTTCATATGCAACATGTCGATCCGGTACAAGAAAACATTGTGATTACTCAATAAGTCCAGTTGACAACTAAAAGGTAGGCGATGAAAGCTGCACGCTCTTTAAAGTTGAAAAAACAAGAAGATAAAGCCAGTTTTGTCAAATGGCGTTTTGTCTTGCTGTGTGGAGGCATTTCGCTTGCTTTAATCGGGCTTTTGATTCGAGTGGCTTATTTGCAGATCATTAATCCTGACCGTTTGGTGAAAGAAGGGGATTCTCGCTCTTTGCGTGTCCAATCTATTCCGACTGCCCGTGGTATGATTAACGATCGTAATGGACGCCCACTGGCAGTCAGTATACCTGTAGATGCTGTCTGGGCAGATCCCAAAGAAATCTTTGAAAAAGGCGGTATTACGGATGATACCCGTTGGCAGGCGTTAGCTGATGCGCTCTCCATTCCTCTTGATCAATTAACCAGTAAAATCAATGAATATCCTAAAGGGCGTTTTGTTTATCTTGCTCGTCAAGTGAATACCTCTATTGGTGATTATGTTGGAAAACTGAAACTTCCCGGTATCTATCTGCGCCAGGAATCCCGCCGTTATTATCCGGCAGGGCAGGTGACTGCACATATTATTGGTGTGACCAATATTGATGGCAATGGTATTGAGGGGGTGGAAAAGAGTTTCGATAGCTGGCTGACAGGTAAGCCGGGAACCCGGACTGTTCGTAAAGATCGCACCGGGCGAGTTATTGAAGATGTTTCATCTGTAGACAGAAAAGCTGCCCATGATTTGGCGCTCAGTATTGATGAGCGTCTTCAGACTCTGGTTTATCGGGAATTGATGAAAGCTGTGGTACTTAACAAGGCGGAATCTGGCTCTGCCGTATTGGTAGACGTTAACACCGGTGAAGTGTTAGCAATGGCAAACAGCCCGTCTTATAACCCGAATAATCTGGCGGGAACGCCAAAAGACGCCATGCGTAATCGTACCATTACAGATATGTTCGAACCCGGTTCTACAGTGAAACCACTGGTTGTGATGAGTGCGCTGAATAGTGGCATTGTTAAAGAAAATACCGTGCTGGATACCAGACCTTACCGATTGATGTATGGTTCGAGAGGACATGAAATCAAAGACGTAGCTCCACGCCCTGAATTAACCATCACGGGGATTTTACAGAAATCGAGTAACGTTGGTGTTTCTAAACTGGCGTTAGCGATGCCTGCCTCGGAGCTGGTAGATGTTTATTACCGCTTTGGGATGGGAAAACCGACCGATTTGGGGTTGGTCGGAGAAAAGAGTGGTGTATTTCCAAAAAATAGACAACGGTGGTCTGATCTTGAAAGGGCCACCTTCTCTTTTGGCTACGGGCTGATGGTAACACCGTTACAGTTAGCGCGAGTCTACGCAACAATAGGCAGCTTCGGTATTTATCGCCCATTGTCAATTACTAAGGTCGATCCCCCAGTTCCGGGTACTCGAGTATTTCCTGAGAATATCGTGCGCACAGTGGTGCACATGATGGAGAGTGTGGCATTACCTGGTGGAGGTGGGGTACGTGCGGCGATAAAAGGCTACCGTATTGCAATCAAAACCGGTACGGCGAAAAAAGTCGGGCCGGATGGTAAGTATGTAAATAAATATATCTCTTATACCGCAGGAGTTGCGCCTGCGAGTAACCCACGTTTTGCACTGGTTGTGATTGTCGATGATCCACAAGCAGGTAAATATTATGGCGGTGCAGTTTCAGCACCTATTTTCGGCAACATCATGAGTGGTGTTCTCCGTACGATGAACGTCGAACCCGACGCATTGCCTGCGGACGATAAAAAAGAGTTCGTGGTTAATAACTAATTTGTGATGAATAAATAAAGAGGATAAAAGTGGAAGATCGTAATTTACGCGATTTATTGGCTCTTTGGGGAGTTGATGCTCCTGAGCTTCCGCTGCGAGAAATGACATTGGACAGCCGCAAAGCGGCTGCCGGAGATCTGTTTGTTGCGGTTAAAGGGCATCAGACAGATGGTCGAAAATACATTCCTCAAGCTATCGCTCAAGGGGTCACTGCGGTGATCGCTGAAGCGAAAGGAAAAGCGGATAACGGCACCATTCAGGAAATGCACGGTGTTCCGGTTATCTATTTTGATGATTTAAATAATAAACTGTCGAAATTGGCAGGTGAATTTTATCAACATCCAGGTAATAAATTAAAACTGGTAGGTGTGACGGGAACCAACGGTAAGACCACGACAACACAATTATTGGCACAGTGGAGTCAAGCTCTTGGAGAAACCAGTGCGATAATGGGTACGGTAGGGAATGGCCTGTTAGGTATGACAGTTCCCAGTGAAAATACCACAGGCTCCGCCGTTGATATTCAGCTTGATTTACAACAGCTCGTTGATCAGCAAGCGACTTTTGCAGCAATGGAAGTTTCTTCACACGGTCTGGTTCAAGGGCGAGTAGCTGCATTACCTTTTCAGGCTGCTGTTTTCACTAACTTAAGCCGTGATCATCTTGACTATCACGGTGACATGAAAAATTACGAAGAAGCCAAATGGTTGTTGTTTAGTAACCATGAGGTCAAACAGAAAATTATTAATGCCGATGATGAGGTTGGGCTGAAATGGCTCTCTTGTCTGCCAGAGGCCGTTGCTGTCACGATGGAAAATCGTTTGCCGGAACGTTGGCAGGGGCGTTGGTTATCCGCGGAGGAAATTCGTTATCACGATAAAGGTGCCTCCATTGCATTTACCTCTGGTTGGGGGGCAGGAACTATCGAGAGTCCTCTGATGGGGGCCTTTAATGTCAGCAATCTGCTATTGGCGCTTGCAACGTTATTATCACTGCAATATCCATTGGAAAAACTATTGAAGACGGCAGCTTGTCTGATGCCAGTCTGTGGGCGTATGGAGGTTTTTTCGGCATCAGGTCACCCTACGGTTGTCGTGGATTATGCCCACACTCCGGATGCATTGGAAAAAGCGTTGGTTGCTGCACGGTTGCATTGTAAGGGACAGCTTTGGTGTGTATTTGGTTGTGGAGGCGATCGCGATAAAGGCAAACGTCCACTGATGGGAGGCGTTGCAGAACAAGAGGCCGACCGGGTTGTTGTGACTGATGATAATCCTCGTAGTGAAGAACCTCAGTCTATTGTTGCGGATATTTTGGCAGGTTTCATCAACCCGGGAAGTGCAATGGTTATTCATGGGCGTGTTGAAGCTGTCACTAGTGCCATTATGCAGGCGGGCGAGGAAGATGTTGTGCTGGTAGCAGGTAAAGGCCATGAGGATTATCAATTAGTGGGTAATCGTCGGCTGGATTATTCAGATCGCCTGACGGTTGCACGTTTATTGGGGGTGGCCGCATGATCCCATTGACACTACAGCAACTGGTACAAGTTACCGAAGGAACGCTACATTGCGCTTTTGAACAGCAGGCTGCTACAACTCAGATTCGGTCTGTAGAAACTGATAGCCGTAAAATAGTTCGTGGTGATTTGTTTATTGCTTTAAAAGGGGAAAACTTTGATGCCCATCACTTCGCGGCTGATGTTGCGAAACGGGGAGCAGGGGCACTATTGGTTAGCCGACCTCTTGATGTTGATTGTCCTCAAGTGATCGTGCAGGACACCCGTTTGGCGATGGGAAAACTGGCAAGCTGGGTTCGCCAGCAAAGTAATGCGCGAGTTGTTGCATTGACCGGTTCTTCTGGCAAAACATCGGTGAAAGAGATGACCGCAGCGATTTTGCGTCAATGTGGTAATACGTTGTATACCGCAGGGAATTTCAATAACGATATCGGTGTGCCATTAACCTTGTTCAGACTCACTCAGGAACATCAGTTTGCCGTAATTGAGTTGGGTGCTAACCACATTGGTGAAATTGCTTATACCACTGAAATGGTATGCCCTGAAAGTGCATTGGTAAATAACCTGTTTTCTGCTCATCTGGAAGGATTTGGCTCGTTGGCGGGAGTTGCGAAAGCAAAAGGTGAAATTTTTGTAGGGCTTTCACCAACAGGAACCGCCATTATCAATCTGGAGAGCAATGACTGGCATAACTGGCAGCAGGCTATCAGTGAGCAACAGACAGTATGGCGTTTTTCTATTACCCCGGCAGCAGAAGCTGATTTTTACGCGACAGATATTCAAGAGCAGTTGTTAGAAACGCATTTTTGTCTGCATACGCCAATTGGAAGTCGTAACGTCAAATTACCGCTACCCGGTAAACATAATATTGCCAATGTGTTAGCTGCCAGTGCGCTGGCGATTTCCGTAGGGGCTTCCCTCGATAATATTTACGCTGGCCTATTGGAGTTGAAAGCTGTTCCGGGGCGTTTATTCCCTGTTCATTTGACCGAGGGAAAAATGGTTCTGGATGACACCTATAATGCCAATCCAGGTTCTATGATTGCCGCAGCGCAAGTATTGTCCCGGATGCCAGGCTATCGCGTGATGGTTGTCAGCGATATGGGGGAATTGGGAGAACAAGCGGTTGAATGTCACCGTCAGGTTGGTGAAGCCATCGCATCTACAAACATCGATCAACTAATTAGCGTCGGACCTTTAAGTGTACATATCTCTGATGCAAGTGGCCGGGGGCAGCATTTTGCAAACAAGGCTGAATTAGTTGCAGCGCTGCTTCCTTTACTGAAAAAACACGAAACGATTTCTGTATTAATTAAAGGTTCACGCAGTACCAAAATGGAAGAGGTAGTGAACTCATTGAAGGAGAACTTCCAATGTTAGTTTGGCTGGCCGAATATCTAGTTAAATATCACACCGGTTTTAACGTCTTTTCCTATCTGACGTTCAGAGCCATTGTCGGCTTGCTGACTGCACTGTTTATTGCGCTGTGGATGGGACCAACTTTAATTGTTTACCTGCAAAGATTACAGATTGGTCAGGTTGTGCGCAATGACGGGCCGGAATCCCATTTAAGTAAGCGTGGAACACCGACTATGGGCGGGTTATTGATCCTGTTCTCTATTACCATTTCTGTTCTGTTATGGGCACGTTTGGATAATCCTTACGTTTGGTGCGTACTGGTCGTTCTGCTTGGTTACGGCATCGTAGGATTCGTTGATGATTATCGAAAAGTTGTTCGTAAAGATACCAAAGGGTTGATTGCCCGTTGGAAATATTTCTGGCAGTCCGTACTGGCACTGGGTGTGGCATTTACGATGTACAGCATTGGTAAAGATACACCAGCAACACAACTGGTTGTGCCATTTTTCAAAGAAGTGATGCCGCAGCTTGGTTTGCTGTATATCCTGCTGACTTATTTTGTGATTGTAGGCACCAGTAATGCCGTTAACCTGACGGATGGTCTGGATGGATTGGCAATTATGCCAACAGTGTTTGTAGCAGCCGGTTTTGCATTGGTGGCGTGGGCGACAGGTAATGTTAATTTCGCTAACTATCTGCATATTCCATATTTAAGTCGTGCAGGTGAATTGGTGATTGTTTGTACTGCAATTGTCGGAGCAGGATTGGGTTTCTTGTGGTTTAACACTTATCCGGCACAAGTATTTATGGGCGATGTTGGCTCATTGGCTTTGGGTGGGGCACTGGGAACCATTGCGGTATTACTGCGTCAGGAATTTCTGCTGGTCATTATGGGCGGAGTATTCGTTGTAGAAACGCTGTCTGTCATTTTGCAAGTTGGTTCGTTCAAGTTACGAGGGCAGCGTATTTTCCGCATGGCACCTATTCATCATCATTATGAACTGAAAGGCTGGCCAGAACCGCGGGTTATTGTGCGTTTCTGGATTATTTCTTTGATGCTGGTGCTGATTGGTCTGGCAACATTAAAGGTACGTTAATCATGACAGGCTATATGACTAACAACACGGCTCCTAATTATATTGATTCTAACCCTATTACTCCTAACTACATGGGTAAAAAAGTCGTCATAGTTGGGTTGGGGTTAACTGGACTTTCTTGTGTCGATTTTTTCATGGCGCGTGGGGTGACGCCACGTGTGATGGATACCCGTAACATGCCGCCGGGAATTGATAAGTTAGCTGATAACGTTGAATGTCATACAGGCAGTTTCAATACACAATGGTTGATGGAAGCTGACTTAATTGTCTCCAGCCCAGGTATTGCACTGGCAACACCTGAATTGCGGGCAGCGGCTGACGCCGGGGTTGAAATTATCGGAGATATTGAACTGTTTTGTCGTGAAGCAACAGCACCAATTGTGGCTATTACCGGTTCAAATGGCAAAAGCACAGTGACCAGTCTGGTTGGTGAAATGGCAAAAGAAGCGGGATGGCAGGTTAGTGTAGGTGGTAACATCGGTATCCCGGCTTTAGCGCTGTTGAAGCAATCGACTCAACAGCCATCGTGCCAGCTATATGTGCTGGAGCTTTCCAGTTTTCAGCTTGAGACAACTTACAGCCTGCGGGCAGCCGCCGCGACAGTTTTGAATGTCACGGAAGACCATGTGGTTCGTTACCCTGAAGGATTGGCACAATACCGTGCAGCAAAACTGCGTATCTATGATCAGGCAAAAGTATGTGTAGTGAATGCACAGGATGAGTTGACCTTGCCAATGGCAGGTGAAGATAGCCGTTGTATCAGTTTTGGAATAGGCCAGGGTGATTATCAACTTGATAATGAACATCAGCAATTGGTCGTTAATCAACAACCAATGTTGTCCACACAGGAAATGTGTCTGACCGGGCAACACAACTACACCAACGGACTTGCAGCATTAGCACTGGCGGATGCTGTAGGTATACCTCGTGCGGCGAGCCTGCGGGCACTGCGAACTTATCAGGGATTGGCACATCGTTTTCAGGTAGTACACATGAGAAATGGTGTTCGTTGGGTAAACGATTCTAAAGCTACCAACGTAGGCAGTACTCAGGCTGCACTGAGTGGTCTGACCCTGGAAGGTACGCTTTATCTTTTAGTGGGTGGAGATGGAAAAGAGGCAGATTTCGCGCCACTCAGACCTTATGTATTAGGGAATAACATTCGCCTTTACTGTTTTGGTCGTGATGGTAATCAGTTGGCACAACTACGCCCGGAAGTATCCAGATTGACGGATACGATGGAACAGGCGATGCGGGAAATTGCACCGAAACTGATTACCGGAGACATGGTGTTATTGTCACCGGCTTGTGCGAGCTTTGATCAGTTTAATGGTTTTGAACATCGGGGGTGTGAATTCGCCCGTTTGGCGGAGGAGCTAGGCTAATGACCATTCCAAGCCTTGGTAAATTTAAAAATTGGCTGGCGGATAATGTGGAAACAGATCCCACAGATATCGTCATGTATGATCGTACCCTGGTCTGGATGATATTTGGGTTAGCCATGATTGGTTTTGTGATGGTGACATCGGCCTCAATGCCAGTTGGTCAGCGCCTTGCACAGGATCCATTTATCTTTGCACGTCGCGATGCAATTTATCTGATTCTGTCGTTTAGTCTGTCACTTATCACACTACGCATTCCGATGGAGTTTTGGCAGCGTTACAGCAACGTCATGTTATTGATTACGATCATGATGTTGATCGTGGTGTTGTTTGTTGGCAGTTCGGTTAATGGAGCATCACGTTGGGTAGCGATTGGCCCCCTGCGTATTCAGCCAGCGGAATTGTCGAAGTTATCGCTCTTTTGTTATCTCTCCAGTTATTTGGTGAGAAAAGTGGAAGAGGTGAGGAATAACTTCTGGGGATTCTGTAAACCGATGGGGGTCATGATTGCGCTGGCTATCTTACTGCTGGCCCAACCTGATCTGGGAACAGTGGTAGTGCTGTTTGTGACAACACTGGCTCTGCTGTTTCTGGCGGGGGCAAAATTATGGCAATTTCTTGCCATCATTGGCTGCGGGATCTTTGCCGTCGTCGTGTTGATTGTGGCTGAACCATACCGGGTGCGCCGGGTAACCTCTTTCCTCAATCCGTGGGATGATCCCTTCGGCAGTGGTTACCAGCTCACACAGTCCCTGATGGCATTTGGTCGTGGAGATTTTTTTGGACAAGGGCTGGGAAACTCTGTTCAGAAGCTGGAATACCTGCCAGAAGCTCATACTGACTTTATTTTCTCTATTTTAGGAGAAGAATTAGGTTATTTGGGTGTGGTTTTAGTGTTGGCGATGGTATTCTTCGTCGCTTTCCGCGCAATGATGATTGGCCGCCGGGCATTACAGCTTGATCAGCGTTTTGCTGGTTTTCTGGCATGTGCCATTGGTATTTGGTTCAGCTTTCAGGCATTTATCAACGTCGGCGCTGCTTCTGGAATGTTGCCGACGAAAGGGCTGACATTACCCCTGATAAGTTACGGTGGTTCGAGTTTGCTCGTGATGTCAACAGCCATCGTTTTATTATTGCGAATTGACTATGAAGTGCGTCTGGCAAAAGCACAGGCGTTCGTAAGGAGTCCTAAATGAGTGGCAAAAACCGGCGGTTAATGGTAATGGCAGGCGGTACTGGAGGCCATGTGTTTCCGGGATTGGCGGTTGCCCATTATTTAAAAGAACAGGGCTGGGATATTCGCTGGTTAGGAACGGCTGATCGCATGGAGGCTGATTTAGTTCCGAAACATGGCATAGATATTGAATTTATTCAGATTTCGGGATTGCGCGGTAAAGGGATAAAAGCGCTGCTTGCCGCTCCAGTCAGAATTTTTAAGGCTATCCGGCAGGCTAAAGCGATTCTCCAACGCTATCAGCCGGACGTGGTGCTGGGAATGGGTGGATATGTTTCGGGACCGGGCGGCATTGCCGCATGGCTATGCGGTATTCCGGTTATTCTGCATGAGCAAAATGGCATTGCCGGTTTGACTAATCGCTGGCTGGCGAAAATTGCGAAAACAGTCTTACAAGCATTTCCGGGAGCATTTCCTGAAGCACTTGTGGTTGGTAATCCTGTGCGTAAGGACGTATTGGCATTACCTGTGCCGGAAGAGCGCCTTGCAGGCAGACAAGGGCCTGTCCGCGTGTTGGTTGTTGGGGGGAGTCAAGGCGCGAGGATCTTGAACCAGACCATGCCGGAAGTGGCTGCCCGCATGGGAGGCAGCATCACGATATGGCATCAGGCAGGGAAAGGTGCGCAAGAAGAGACACAGGAAAAATATGGGAACGCAGTCAACTCTGAATTCAAAGTGACTGCGTTTATTGATGATATAGCGCAGGCTTATGCATGGGCCGATATCGTAGTATGTCGTTCCGGCGCATTGACCGTCAGTGAAGTATCAGCGGCAGGATTACCCGCGATTTTTGTGCCATTTCAGCATAAAGATCGTCAACAATACTGGAATGCCTTACCACTAGAGAAAGCAGGGGCGGCAAAGATACTCGAACAACCCCAATTTACGGCTGATGCTGTGGTGGAATTGCTGAAACAGTGGCAACGCCCGCAATTGCGGGAAATGGCAAAAAAAGCCCGTTCCGTTGCCATTATTAATGCAACTGAACAAGTGGCTGCGGCATTAATTGATGCTGCCGAAAAATATTCAGGCCGTTCTAAATAGGTCTATGTGTTCTGAATACTAGGTGTCCTAAATACTAGGTGTTCTGAATAACAGTAGAACAGTGATGTAAACATAACGAGTGAAGATTAAAACGTGAATATACAACAGTTGGCGAAACTAAGAGCTTCAGTGCCTGAAATGAGAAAAGTCAGGCATATCCACTTTGTTGGCATCGGTGGTGCTGGCATGGGTGGTATCGCCGAGGTGTTGGCTAATGAAGGTTACCAAATAAGTGGTTCTGATCTGGCTCCCAACTCTGTCACACAACAGTTAATTGCTCTGGGCGCGACCATTTATTTTAATCACCGAGCGGAAAACGTGCGTAATGCCAGTGTCGTTGTTGCATCTACTGCAATTCCTGCTGACAACCCGGAAATTATTGCCGCCCGTGAAGCACGCATTCCGGTTATCCGTCGTGCAGAAATGCTGGCAGAGCTGATGCGTTATCGACATGGAATTGCGATTGCAGGAACACATGGCAAAACCACGACAACGGCGATGATTGCAGGCATCTATGCTCAGGCTGGCCTTGATCCTACATTTGTCAATGGTGGATTAGTCAAAGCAGTGGGGACTCATGCTCGTCTCGGTACTAGCCGTTACCTGATTGCAGAAGCGGATGAAAGCGATGCTTCTTTCCTGCATTTGCAACCGATGATGGCTGTTGTGACGAATATTGAGCCAGATCATATGGATACCTATCAGGGCGATTTCGAAAATCTGAAGCAAACATTTGTCAACTTCCTGCATAATTTGCCGTTTTACGGGCGTGCGGTGATGTGTGTCGATGATCCGGTTGTGAAGGCGTTAATTCCCCGCATCGGGCGTTATGTCACGACTTATGGCTTCAGCAAAGAGGCTGATGTTCGTATTACCCATTATGAACAAAAAGGGGCACAGGGCTTTTTTACTATCAGCCGTGTGGATTCACCTGAACTTCATGTAATTCTGAATGCACCTGGGCGACATAATGCGTTAAATGCCACTGCCGCAGTTGCGGTTGCGACCGAAGAAGGAATTGATGATGCCGCTATTTTGTCATCATTGGCTGAATTTCAGGGAACCGGTCGTCGTTTTGATTTTCTTGGAGAATTTTCCCTCAGGAATATTAATGGCAAAGAAGGCGGTGTGATGTTGGTGGATGATTATGGTCATCACCCGACCGAAGTTGATGCCACGATTAAAGCGGCACGAACTGGTTGGCCTGATAAACGTATTGTCATGGTATTTCAGCCCCATCGCTATACGAGAACGCGTGATCTGTATGATGATTTTGCCAATGTTTTAAATCAGGTGGATGTTTTATTAATGCTGGATGTGTATTCGGCAGGAGAAACGCCGATTCCGGGGGCGGACAGTCGTTCCTTATGTCGTACCATCCGAAGTCGAGGGAAGTTAGACCCCATATTTGTGTCAGAACCGGAACAAATTTCAGTCATGTTGTCACAAATAATGGAAAACAACGACTTAGTATTAGTACAAGGTGCCGGGAATATCGGTAAAATAGCGCGCAATTTGGCTGAAACAAAATTACAGCCATCTTTTAATGAGGGGGAACATCATGGTTGATAAGGTCGCTGTTCTGTTTGGGGGAACTTCCGCTGAGCGTGAAGTTTCACTGCAATCGGGGCAAACTGTTTTGGCTGGGTTGAGAGAAGCAGGTATTAATGCACATTCAGTCGATACAAAATACGTTGATGTGACTAAACTCAAGGAAGAAGGGTTCAGCAAAGTCTTTATTGCTCTGCATGGGCGTGGTGGAGAAGATGGTACATTGCAAGGTGTACTGGAATTCTTACAGCTCCCCTATACTGGCAGCGGTGTAATGGCATCCGCCTTATCAATGGATAAATTGCGCACAAAACTGTTATGGCAGGGAGCAAAACTGCCCGTTCCTCCTTATGTCGTGATTAATTCTCAAAAATTTGAACAACTTAATGATTTTCGAATCAAAGAATATGTTCAAGAATTAGGGTTACCACTTATGGTAAAGCCAAATCTGGAAGGTTCCAGTGTCGGCATGACCAAGGTGAATGACTATTCAGAGCTGCGTGGTGCATTGGAACTGGCGTTCCAATATGACACAAATGTACTGGTTGAGAAGTGGCTATTTGGCCCTGAGTACACAGTGGCATTTCTTGGTGATGAGATTCTTCCCTCCATTCGGATTGAGGCACCGGAAGTATTTTATGACTATGAAGCTAAATATATTTCCAACGAAACGAAATATTTCTGTCCAAGTGGCTTGAGCACAGAAAAAGAGCAGGAGTTGGCTGATATTGCATCAAAAGCCTATAAGGTACTGGGCTGCTGTGGCTGGGGACGGGTTGATATTATGGATGATGGTAATGGCAATTTCTATTTATTAGAAGTGAACACTTCTCCAGGTATGACAAGTCATAGTCTGGTGCCTATTGCTGCACGTCAGGCAGGCTTAAATTTTTCACAGTTAGTCGCGAGAATTCTGGAGCTGGCCGATTGATATGTCACAGGCAGCCCGGAATACGCGGGAGATTGAAGTTAGAAGCTCCCGCCCCAGTAATGGTTATTATCTGGCTGGGATCCTCTTCTTCTTGATAGTGGTTGGCACTGTCACATGGGGAGGCTGGATGACATTAGAGTGGATGAAGGATTCAAACAGGCTGCCACTTTCAAAACTGGTGTTGACTGGTGAGCGGTATTACACCACGAATGATGATGTCAGACAGGCCATTCTGTCACTGGGAACGCCTGAGACATTTATGACACAGGATGTGAATGTCATCCAAGAACAGATAGAGCAACTACCATGGATTAGGCAAGTCACTGTACGTAAACAGTGGCCTGATGAACTGAAAATTCATTTGGTAGAATACGTGCCTTATGTGCGTTGGAATGATACGCGCATGTTGGATGCGGAAGGAAGGGTATTCAGTTTACCGATTGAGCGTAGTGCCGGGGGACATTATCCCATGCTCTATGGCCCGGAAGGCAAAGAAAAAGTCGTATTGGCAGAATATCGCACGATGGCTGCACAGCTTGCTGCACATAAAATGAAATCGAAAGCAGTGATCATGACGGCGCGTAATTCTTGGCAACTGGTACTGGATAATGACATCCGGTTGGAATTAGGCAATAAAGATCAAGAAGAACGAATTCAACGTTTTATTGAACTTTATCCTGTGTTGTTGAAAAACACGGGAAAACGTGTCGCCTATGTGGATTTACGTTATGACAGTGGTGCTGCGGTAGGTTGGGCTCCTTTATTAACTGATGCGCCGGCTTTAATGAACGGGCAAGAAAATAAATAGTGACTGGCAATAATACAGAGACAGGCAGAATAACGATGATCAAATCAACGGACAGAAAATTAGTAGTTGGCCTTGAAATCGGGACAGCAAAGGTATCTGCCCTGGTTGGTGAAATTCTGCCCGATGGTATGGTTAATATTATCGGAGTGGGAAGTTGTCCATCCCGCGGCATGGATAAAGGTGGTGTCAATGATCTTGAGTCAGTCGTTAAATGTGTTCAGCGCGCGATTGACCAGGCTGAATTAATGGCAGATTGCCAAATATCTTCAGTTTATCTGGCGTTATCTGGCAAGCATATTAGTTGTCAGAATGAAATTGGTATGGTGCCAATTTCAGAAGAAGAAGTGACACAGGATGATGTGGACAGTGTAGTCCATACCGCCAAATCAGTTCGTGTTCGCGATGAACACCGTATTTTGCATGTGATCCCACAAGAATACGCTATTGATTATCAGGAAGGGATCAAAAATCCGGTTGGGCTTTCTGGCGTGCGGATGCAGGCCAAAGTTCATTTGATTACCTGCCATAACGACATGGCGAAAAACATTGTAAAAGCTGTTGAGCGTTGTGGCTTGAAAGTTGACCAGCTTATTTTTGCAGGATTAGCAGCAAGTTATGCTGTTTTGACAGAAGATGAACGTGAATTAGGCGTATGTGTCGTTGATATCGGCGGCGGAACGATGGATATCGCTGTATATACTGGCGGTGCATTGCGTCATACCAAAGTGATCCCATATGCAGGAAATGTTGTTACCAGTGATATTGCCTATGCATTTGGTACACCTCCGAGTGACGCTGAAACCATCAAAGTGCGCCATGGTTGCGCGTTGGGTTCGATAGTCAGCAAGGATGAAAGCGTCGAAGTCCCAAGTGTGGGAGGGCGTCCTCCCCGTAGTTTACAACGCCAGACATTGGCTGAGGTTATTGAGCCGCGTTATACCGAACTGCTGAATTTAGTCAATGATGAAATTTTGCGATTGCAGGAGCAGTTGCGTCAGCAGGGAGTAAAACATCATCTGGCCGCAGGTATCGTTTTAACAGGCGGGGGTGCTCAAATAGATGGATTGGCCGAATGTGCTCAACGGGTATTCCATACTCAAGTACGTATTGGTCGTCCCCTGAACATTACCGGCTTGACAGATTATGTGCAGGAGCCTTGCTACTCAACAGCAGTCGGCCTTCTGCATTATGGCAAAGAGTCTCACCTTGGTGGAGATTCTGATGCTGATAAAAGAACGTCAGTAGGCGGCTGGTTCAAAAAAGTCAGTAGCTGGCTGAGAAAAGAATTTTGATTTTTTATACAGAGGCCGTGAAAATGACGCTGGCCTCGACATAAAGGCACAAAACGGAGAGAAATTATGTTTGAACCACTGGAATTAACCAATGACGCGGTGATTAAAGTCATCGGCGTCGGCGGTGGCGGCGGTAATGCTGTTGAACATATGGTGCGTGAGCGTATTGAAGGTGTAGACTTCTTTGCGGTTAACACTGATGCTCAAGCGTTGCGCAAAACAGCTGTCGGTCAGACTATCCAGATTGGCAACGGCATTACAAAAGGATTAGGCGCTGGTGCAAACCCTGAAGTCGGTCGTACTGCGGCGGAAGAAGATCGCGAATCATTGCGTACTGCTTTGGAAGGGGCCGACATGGTGTTTATTGCTGCTGGTATGGGCGGTGGTACAGGAACTGGTGCTGCTCCTGTTGTGGCTGAAATTGCCAAAGAACTTGGTATCTTGACTGTTGCTGTTGTCACCAAACCATTTAATTTTGAAGGCAAGAAGCGTATGGCCTTCGCGGAACAGGGTATCACTGAGCTGTCCAAACATGTGGACTCGTTGATTACCATTCCAAATGACAAGTTACTGAAAGTACTAGGGCGTGGTATCTCTTTGTTGGATGCGTTTGGTGCAGCCAATGACGTACTGAAAGGTGCGGTTCAGGGTATCGCTGAACTGATCACCCGTCCTGGACTGATGAATGTTGACTTTGCTGACGTTCGTACTGTGATGTCTGAAATGGGTTATGCCATGATGGGCTCAGGTATTGCACAAGGTGAAGATCGTGCAGAAGAAGCGGCTGAAATGGCCATCTCCAGCCCATTGCTGGAAGATATCGATTTGTCCGGAGCGCGTGGTGTTTTGGTCAACATTACCGCAGGTTTTGATTTGCGTCTGGATGAATTTGAAACGGTCGGTAACACCATCCGTGCATTTGCTTCTGACAATGCAACGGTGGTTATCGGTACGTCATTGGATCCAGATATGAATGACGAGCTGCGTGTTACTGTTGTGGCTACTGGTATTGGGATGGATAAACGTCCTGAAATCACACTGGTGACTAACAACAAATCATCTCAATCAAATACATTGGATCGTCGTTACCAGCAGATGCCTGGAGGAATGTCGCCATTGTCTGATGAGAATAAACCTGCTGCAAAAGTGGTTAATGATCAAAATACACAAACAAGTAAGGAACCTGATTATCTAGATATCCCAGCATTTTTGCGCAAGCAGGCTGATTGATAGCTAAAAAATTGGTTTCTCCGCTTTTTGTGTTAAAATATTCTGCCAATCATATTTTATAGTGGTTGGCAGGATCGGTAACATTGCGAGATATAAACGATGATCAAACAAAGGACATTAAAGCGTATTGTTCAGGCGACAGGTGTCGGCTTGCACACCGGTAAAAAAGTCACATTGACAATGCGTCCAGCGCCGGCTAATACCGGGGTCATCTATCGTCGTACTGACTTGAATCCTCCGGTAGATTTTCCGGCAGATGCCAAATCCGTGCGTGATACTATGCTCTGCACTTGTCTGGTAAACGAACAGAATGTGCGGATTTCAACCGTTGAGCACTTGAATGCGGCATTGGCAGGTCTGGGTATCGATAACATTGTTATTGAAGTTGATGCACCAGAAATTCCAATTATGGATGGTAGCGCCAGCCCATTTGTTTTCCTGCTGTTGGATGCAGGTATTGAAGAGTTGAGCGTTGCGAAAAAATTTGTGCGCATGAAGGATACAGTACGTGTAGAAGATGGTGATAAGTGGGCTGAATTGGCACCATATCACGGTTTTAGTCTGGATTTTACCATTGACTTTAAACATCCCGCTATTGATTCCAGCTCTCAGCATTATAGTCTGGATTTCTCTGCGGACTCTTTTGTTCGTCAGATTAGTCGTGCGCGTACTTTTGGATTTATGCGTGACATTGAGTATCTGCAATCTCAGGGCTTGTGCTTAGGTGGCAGCTTTGATTGCGCAATTGTGGTAGATGATTACCGCATACTTAATGAAGATGGCTTGCGTTTTGAAGATGAGTTTGTCCGACATAAGATGTTGGATGCCATCGGTGATTTGTTTATGTGTGGTTATAATATTATCGGCGCATTTACTGCATTTAAATCAGGTCATGCATTGAACAATAAATTGCTGCAAGCTGTTCTGGCACAAGAAAGTGCTTGGGAATTTGTCACATTTGAAGATGAAACTGAAATACCGTTGGCTTTCCGTGCACCATCTACCGTGCTGGCATATTAATACAAATGTTATTAATACAAACGTTATTGATAAAATATGTATTGAGAATATTCTTATGATTCATCAGTGGGTTATGTTATCTATTACACTCCTCTCGCTGATGTTTTTTATTCAGCGCTAGTCCTTCATCTTGGCTGTACTGGTACTCTCTCCGGCCAGCGCAGCCAATCGTTCTAATTTCCTTCTCAATTTTTCAGGGCAGCGTTTAGCCAATACCATCAATGCTTCTGCACTTTCATGGCTTAACTGGCGCATTGATAAATCCCGATTATCATTATTAAGTTTTTTTGCTGAGATTTTTTCAACTTTCTGTCCATTATTACGACTATTAACCATTAATGATGGATTAATCCTGATGTCGATAGAGGATAAAGATGGTAGAATTTCGCATCTTAGGGTTGAGAGTAAGATAGGGATTTCATAGTAAAGTCTGGTTTTCCAACTGGCATTACCTGTTTCCAGTACCAGAATTTGTTTACGATAATTTGCGACTCGGCACCAGGGACGTAGTTGCACGGGAAGCAAACTGAGGACGGTACGATTGAGTTTTAGTAATGCAATGGCATGCCGTTGAATGGTTTGAAGTGGGCTTTTGCCAGCAGTGGCCGCATTTTCAAATAATGTTTCAGACAACAACGTCTCTAGTGATTGTGGGCGGCTATCTCGCATAATGAAGATGGTTCCGTATTTATTAATGAAGGGTTAATGAGTATTTTAAATCTTTGGCGACAATTTGGTAGGCGTTATTTTTGGTCTCACCTTTTACTGGGCATGGTCGCCACAGGAATCGGTGTGCCTCCTGCTTTGGCAAGTGTGACAGAAAATATTCTCCATACGAATACTTCATCTGCTCAGAGAAAACACAATCAGGTGCTTTCGTCATTTGAACATTTATTTCAATTACAAAATTCTCGGCGTCAACCTTCTAATTATTTAAATTATTGGCAGCAACATACTGTCCGCAATGTTATTCGTCGGCTTTCTTTTGCTTTTTCCATTACTGAACTTGTCAGAAACGAAGAAGCAAAAGAAAGTATCCGAATTGTCATGCCATTCATGCAGCAATTAATGCTGGATACGTTACATGCTATGCTGATACAAACACCAACCCGATTTGAATCTGCGGTTGATGTTGCAATTGTGGCAGCAATCTCTCCTGATATCCATACTCCAGCACTTTGGGTTGCTCAAATTCAAGGTATTCGGGCTGGGCCTGTGGCTAACCATAGATCTTTATCTTAATGCGTCTGCCTGATTTCTGAATGAATAGGGCAGTCATGAAATATTAGTCATAAAAGACACAATTGGTTGGCTACAACTGTAGCCTTATCTGAGATGTATTAATTATGTTGATTAAATTACTTACTAAGATTTTTGGTAGCCGTAATGACCGTACCCTGCGCCGTTTGCGTAAAGTGGTTGATGTTATTAATCGTATGGAGCCTGATTTCGAAAAGCTGTCAGATGAAGAGCTGAAAGCAAAAACTGATCAATTCCGTGCCCGGATCAAAGAAGGAGAATCACTGGATAAGATCCTGCCGGAAGCGTTTGCTACGGTTCGTGAAGCCAGTAAGCGTGTATTTGGTATGCGTCACTTTGATGTGCAATTGTTGGGCGGTATGGTACTCAATGAGCGCTGTATTGCAGAGATGCGTACTGGTGAAGGTAAAACTCTGACAGCAACGCTGCCTGCTTATCTGAATGCGTTGAGTGGACGTGGTGTTCATGTTGTTACCGTGAACGATTATCTGGCGCAACGTGATGCTGAAAATAACCGCCCGTTGTTTGAATTTTTGGGTCTGAGTGTTGGCATCAATTTGCCGGGGATGCCAGCTCCAGCCAAACGCGCGGCCTATGCTGCTGATATTACTTATGGCACCAATAACGAATACGGTTTTGACTATCTGCGCGATAACATGGCATTTAGCCCAGAAGAGCGGGTACAACGTAAACTGCATTATGCATTGGTGGATGAGGTCGACTCCATCCTAATTGATGAAGCCCGTACTCCATTAATTATTTCCGGGCCAGCAGAAGACAGTTCTGAACTTTACATCAAAGTAGATAAGCTGATCCCTAAATTAATTCGTCAGGAAAAAGAGGATTCAGATACCTTCCAGGGAGAAGGTCATTTCTCTGTTGATGAAAAAACACGTCAGGTTAACCTTACCGAGCGAGGTCTGGTTCTGATTGAAGAACTTTTGGTGGATGCTAAGTTGATGGATGAAGGTGAGTCCTTATATTCACCGACCAATATTATGCTGATGCACCATGTTACTGCTGCATTGCGTGCTCATGCTCTGTTTACCCGTGATGTGGACTATATCGTCAAAGACGGTGAAGTTATCATTGTTGATGAACATACTGGGCGTACTATGCAAGGACGCCGTTGGTCTGATGGTCTGCATCAGGCAGTGGAAGCTAAAGAGCGTGTTGAAATTCAGAATGAAAACCAAACGTTGGCTTCCATTACTTTCCAGAACTACTTCCGTCTGTATGAAAAATTGGCGGGTATGACAGGTACTGCTGATACTGAAGCCTTTGAATTCAGTTCCATTTATAAACTGGATACTATCGTTGTACCGACAAACCGTCCGATGATCCGCCAGGATTTACCTGATTTGGTTTACATGACTGAGGCGGAAAAAATTGATGCGATTATTGAAGATATCAAGGAGCGTACAAATAACGGTCAGCCAATATTAGTGGGGACTATCTCAATTGAGAAGTCAGAACTGGTTTCCAACGCACTGACAAAAGCAGGGATTGAGCATAACGTTCTGAATGCGAAATTCCATGCAATGGAAGCAGATATTATTGCACAGGCCGGACAAGCAGGTACTGTAACCATCGCAACTAACATGGCAGGACGTGGTACAGATATCATGCTGGGGGGAAGCTGGCAGGCAGAGGTTGCCAAGCTGGAAGAACCTACGGAAGAAAAAATCGAACAAATCAAAGCAGCATGGCAAGAGCGTCATGATGCAGTACTGGCAGCAGGTGGTTTGCATATTATTGGTACAGAGCGCCATGAATCACGTCGTATTGATAATCAACTGCGGGGTCGTGCTGGACGTCAGGGAGATGCGGGTTCTTCACGCTTTTACCTGTCAATGGAAGACTCTCTGATGCGTATCTTTGCTTCTGAACGTGTTACAGGAATGATGCGCAAATTGGGTATGCAGCCGGGTGAAGCCATTGAACATCCGTGGGTGACCAAAGCCATTGCGAATGCTCAGCGTAAAGTTGAAAGCCGTAACTTCGATATCCGTAAACAATTGTTAGAATATGATGATGTTGCCAATGATCAACGTCGCGCGATTTATGCACAACGTAACGATCTGCTTGATGTGAGCGATGTCAGTGAAACGATTTCCAGCATCCGTGAAGATGTTTTCAAAGTCACTATTGATGCTTATATTCCACCTCAATCTCTGGAAGAGATGTGGGATGTGGCTGGCTTGCAGGAACGTTTGGCCAACGATTTTGATTTGGCTCTGCCTATTAAAGAGTGGTTGGATAAAGAGCCAGAGTTGCATGAAGAAACGTTGCGTGAGCGTATTCTTGAGCAGGCAATTGAAGTTTACAAACAGAAAGAAGAAATTGTCGGCACAGAAATGATGCGTAATTTTGAAAAAGGCATCATGTTGCAAACGCTGGACACATTGTGGAAAGAGCACTTGGCTGCGATGGATTACCTGCGTCAAGGGATTCACCTACGTGGCTATGCGCAGAAAGATCCAAAACAGGAGTATAAGCGCGAATCCTTCGCTATGTTTGCCAATATGCTGGAATCACTGAAATACGAAGTGATCAGCACCTTGAGCAAAGTTCAGGTCAGAATGCCAGAAGAAGTGGAAGCACTTGAGCAGCAGCGTCGTGCGGAAGCAGAACGTCTGGCAAGACAACAGCATTTAAGCCATGAAATTGAGCAAGGTGCTTTGATGTCAGAAGCTGAAGCACAAATGGCAAGTGGTATCCGTAAAGTCGGACGAAATGATCCTTGTCCATGTGGTTCAGGTAAAAAGTATAAACATTGTCACGGTCGTTTATAATTAAAGTTAGTCATAAACAGCCAACAGCCAGCGATATTTCATCGCTGGCTACTTTGCCCAACTTTAAGAATTTATTTCCCCAGTATCAGTTCCTGCATATTGCCAACACCCTCAAGAAATTGGTCGTCATGGGAAATCAATATCATGGCACCAGTATAATCATGCAATGCTTGTTGAAGTAATTCTCGTGACTCAATATCCAGATGGTTATCCGGCTCATCTAACAGCAGCAAGGCTGGTGCGGAAGGCCCACAAAATAGGCAAGCAAGAGCTACCTTAAGTTGTTCACCTCCGCTCAGATAACTGACAGGTTTTAACGCTTCTTCTCCACGCATACGTAGTTGTGCCAGCCGAGTACGGTAACGATCTTCAGTCCAGCCTGGTGACTGTAATTGAAAGTTATACAGAGCTGACTGTGTCTTATCCAGAAATGAAAAGTGTTGATCCATCAGACTATGTGAAGAGGTTACGCGGCAGATACCTTTTATTGGTGCCAATAGCCCCGCCATTACCTTTAATAAGGTGGATTTTCCACTACCATTTTTGCCAGTAATGGCGAGACGATCACCATTATTTATGGTTAAACTAATAGGGGAGTCGGAACCAAAGGGTAAAATGACATCTTGTAAATAAAGCAACGGAGAAGTTGCCGCTTGTGGCATTGCAACAGCGATTGACAGTGGATCGATAATTTCAAGTTTTGTACTGGCTTCAGCAGCTAATGAAGAACTGCGTTGCAATCTCTCTTCATTCTGTTTTGCTATCCGTGATAACGTGACTTCTGAGCGTCCAAGTGAGTGATCAAGAAGGAGTTTAGCTTGGTTGGCATTTTCCCTACGCTGCTTACCCTGACTTTGCCTTTTATCAGTTTTTTCCCGATCTCTTTGCTTATCGCGCAAGGCTTGTTTGAGGTTTTTTCTGGTCTGATCAACATCACGTTGTACACCCAACCGGAGCTGTTTTTTACTCTCCTGCCATGTTTCCCAGCCACCAGTACTACGGGATAATAATCCGCCACTGAGCTAACCAAAGGCGTCCTTGTCGATCAAGATGGTTACTTGGTTCATCCAGGATCATAAAACCAGCTCCCCGTCTTTTAAGGGCCAACAATCGAAGACGCGTTTGTTCTCCTCCACTCAGTGAATCGAAGGGCTGGTTTAATATCTCTGGGGCTAACTCACCTTCTGCCAGTAAGGATTCGACCTGAAATTGCCAATCCCAATTTCCCTCCATAATGTCAAAATCAACCGTTTCACCAGCGCCAGCGAGGATGCGCTCATTGGCATTTATAATATTAGTCAGCCCGAGCATATCTCCAGCGTTGCCGGTAAAAGCGGACAGGCCTTGTGACAAATAACCGACATCACAAAAATGTCTTACATAGCCTTCTGAAGGCGGAACCTGTTGTGCCAATATTGATGCTAACCAAGATTTGCCAATACCGTTACGGCCCACTAAAGCGTGTTGTTCTGTATGCAAAAAAATATCAATATTAGAAAATAATGGATTGATTTCACCAGAAAATTGATAGGCTATTTGTCTTGCTTCGATTAGTGGTTGATCTTCATATTGCATGAATGATTTTTCCTCAATCTTTAAGATGTAAAATGCTTATTTTTAGTTATTAGGCAGAGCCTTATTTGCAATTTTTTCTGTTCATTTCCTAAGTTGCCTCACAATTGTATTTTATTATTATCTTATTTAAATCAAATGATTAGCTATAAGTGTGCAGTGGTTGCCACTATGATGTAATTCGAAATTTGTTGAGTATCTGTATACATAATACTCTCTTATCTGTAGATGGTTTGGTAAAAAGAGGTAAGAAGTGACTCAGATCTCGTGATATTAATCCTGTGTTTTTCCCGTAAGGCTGTTTTATTATGGTCTGCAAGAAAGACTATTCTGGAAAAGCATTATGGAAAAAAAACATCTGCATATTGCGGCAGGAATTATTAAAAATAGCAATGATGAAATTTTTATCACCCAACGCCGTGCTGATTCACACATGGGGGGATTTTGGGAGTTTCCGGGAGGGAAACTTGAACAGGGAGAAACACCAGAACAGGCTTTGATTAGGGAATTAAAAGAGGAAGTTGGTATCACGGTAACTCATTGTGAATTACTGGAAACTATCACACATGAATTCTCGGACAGGAATATTACCCTTTACTTTTATTTGGTTGACCAATGGAAGAATGAGCCATTTGGTAAAGAGGGGCAGCCTTATCGTTGGATCTCGCAAGCTGAATTAATTGCTGATGAATTTCCACCAGCAAATCGCAGTATTGTCAATCTATTAACAAAAGGTCGAACTAACTGAGGCAAATATCGCGGTAGTGTCAGATGATTCGATACTACCGTGATATATTTTAGCGAAAAGCACCGTACACTTTCACCTAATACAGGCGGAAATATAAGGTGTGATTACTAATCAGGTTATTCACTCCAGTCATCATTTTCTGTGTTGTCGCCCTGACTGGGGATTTTCTTTTCTTCATTAGCCCACTCACCCAGGTCAATTAACTGACAACGTTTACTGCAAAATGGGCGATGAGGACTGATTTCACCCCATATTATTGTCTTGCCACATGTTGGGCATGCGACAGTCAATACTTCAGACATTTTATTCTCTCCTGCTTAGTTTGATGATTATATTAACAGCAGGCCAATTCAAATGACAAATGTGTAGGCACAGTACCGTTTTCACTATCCATTGGTAAGAAACGGATAGCAAAACGGGTTTTGTGGCCGGAGATTTGTGGATAAATCAGTGAGTTCAGCACAATATCTAATTTTAATCTCAATAGATCTGCCTCATCAGCGTTTCCTTGATAGAAACCGTTATGACTAATTTGCGCAGAGAACATCGTTGAATGGCGTATCAACCCCAGAATACTTTCTAATGCCTGTTTTAATGGTAACAAGCTATCTAGCCAGGATTTAACTGTTTCATCCCGGATAGATTGTGGTAGATGTAGCCACAGATGTAATGTTGGTAAATCAAAACTGCAACATCCTCCTGGGATGCTGAGCCGTTGACGTACCATGCTGATAATACGATCTTCCTTAATTTGTTGGCTAAGGCGCGGAGCATGATGTAATGCGAGGCTCCGCTCTTTTAGTTGCTCTATCAGCTTGTGAATCATAGGAGTGTCCACATTAGGTGCGCTGAGCCATTGTTTTAATTTTATTTGTTGACGGTCCAGTTCCTTTAGTAATTCAGAGCGTACTTCACCACGTTCCAATATCTCAATTAATTCAGCAATCGTACGAAAAAACGCGAGACTGTTTGCTTGTGAATCCAGATAACGCTGTTTTTCTAGCTGTTGTAGTGAAGACTCAATCCTCAACCATGAACGCATTTTCTCATTTAGTGGATGTTCAAAAATAATAGCGGAGGTTGCATCATTCATTACGTTCTTCCTGTCTAACTAATTCTGCTTGTTTCAGATATTTTTGATGTAATTCGATTATACGTGCAGTGAGATCTTGCTTTTTTTGATCGTTAAGTATGACATCATCTGCCTTTTCCAGACGTTCTTGACGACTGGCTTGTGCAGCCAGGATATTTTCAACTTGTTCACGACTGACGCCATCACGTGTAATTGTCCGGCTGATTTGTATCTCAGCAGGAACATCAACAACCAGGATACGGTCAGCCAAGTGTGTTAAGTTGTTTTCTATTAACAGAGGAACGACCCAAATAACATAAGGATAACTGACCTGATTTAATTGTTGTTGGGTTTCTGCATGTATTAGTGGATGAAGAAGTGAGTTGAGCCATTGTTTTTCTTCTGGTGCTGAGAAAATCTCCTGACGTAGTGCGGTGCGGTTTAAACTGCCATCTGGTAATAAGATGTCGGAGCCAAAGTGTTCTGAGATTGCTTGTAATGCGGGAGAGCCAGGAGTAACAACCTCTCTGGCAATAATATCTGCATCAACAAGCGGGACACCAAGGGATGAAAATACATTAGAGATAGTCGTCTTACCGCTACCAATTCCACCTGTGAGTGCAACAATATAATTCATTCTATCCCTTAAAAGATTTCTGATAGCATATGCAAATTGTAACTCAAGGGATGCACATGGGCTATAAACAAACATGTATAATTCCAGTTTTTACACCCCGTGAGAAAAAATAATGAAAACATGCAAATTAAGCTTTACGCCAATCTGCTATGCCAAAATAGTACCTAACTGAAAGATAGGCAGGTACATGGCGAGTAGTAGTAAGCCAACAATCACCGCCATAATCAGCATTAATACTGGTTCAAGTAATTGAACTAATTTATCAGCATAGTTGATAAATTGTTCTTGATACCATAACGCTAGATTACCCAAAAATATGTCGAGTTCACCTGATTCTTCACCAATTATGACAAATTGTTTACATAATGGTGGAAAACAGTCTTCTCTTTTCAAGGCATTACTCATTGGTATCCCTTGCTGAATCTGTCGGTGAAGGCTTTTTATCCCCGCTATAAATAAAGGATGGTGTGTTGCATTCAGTGCACATTCCAGACCGTGGGTTAAGGTCAAACCTGCTTTCTGTGTCATAAACAGAATATGGAATATTTGACTGGTATGTTGGTAGATTATGAGTTTTCTGCAAAGAGGAAGCTTCAGAAGAAGCATTTTTTCCTTTGAATGCAACACTGGGAATCGAAAACGTAACCAGGAATAGAGGCTTATCAATATTAATATTGTTGTTAAAAATGATATGCCCTGGTTAGTCAGAAAGTCAGATGCTGACAAAACTCCCTGTGTTAATAAAGGAAGTGAGGTATCAAATGCAGAATATACCTGTTTGAATTCGGGCAGGACGACAATTAACATTAACAAAATGACAAGTACTGTGATAAAGGCGATTATCAAAGGATAGCGATACGCTTTTTGGATCTTTTTATGCAGTATATTTTGTTGTTCTAATTTATGAATAAGTAGTTGGCAGCAGGTTTCGAGTTGGCCGGTTTGCTCTCCTACTGCGATAATTTGGCAAAATAAGCGAGAAAATAATCGAGGATAGCTTTTCAATGCGGTGGAAAATGATTCTCCTTGGCTGATTTTTTGAATAAGATCTGTCAATACACATCGCCAAATGATGTTCTTGCATTCTTGTAATAGAATAGTCAGCCCTTGCAATAAAGGGATACCTGATGTTAGTAATGTATTTAGTTGATAGACGAAATGCAGACGGTAAGTAAGCTCCTTTTCGCTGTAATAAATAAATCTTTTACATTTTATCGTATAAGGTTGCAAATCAAGTTGGCTCAAGTACTGGAAAATAGAGTGTCTATTTCGGCCAATACTTTCTCCTCTTATAATATTTCCTTTTTTATTAACCGCTTGCCATTGATAAATATATTCCATTTTCATTCTGTACTCTCTGCCTTGATATCTATTGGATATGTTTCTTGTCCTGTAATTTGATAAACCTCTTCCAGTGTTGTTGTGCCCTGTTCTACTAACGCTAATCCAGCAGAGAAAAGAGTTGCTTGCTGTTGTAGGATGGGAAAATAGGGAAATTTGTCAGAAGATTTTTCTGATAAAGCTTGCTGGAGTTCAGATGTGATTTCGAGAAATTCATAGATGGCTATCCTGCCATAATAACCAGAAAAACAGTGTTCACAGCCGACTGCCATCCATTGCTGCACAGTAATTTTTTGTTGTTTTATCTCTCTGTTTTCAAAATGTATGATCGCAGGTTCATCCGTTTTTTTCCGGCAATGGGGGCAAAGTTTGCGAACTAACCGTTGGGCAATAATTAATTTTACACATGATGCAGTGGTATAGCCTGAAACCCCAAGATTTTGCAGGCGAGATAGTGTGTCTATTGTGGAATTTGTATGCAGGGTGGATAAAACCAGATGGCCTGTTTGAGCAGCTTTCATTGATATTTCAGCCGTTTCGTTATCACGAATTTCACCAACCATGATGATATCGGGATCTTGCCGTAGTAATGCCCGTAAAACTTTAGCAAAATCGAGACCAATTTTGTTATTTACCTGTGTTTGGTTGATGCCCGTTAAAGGAATTTCTACCGGATCTTCAACACTACAGATATTCTTTTCCGCTTGATTTAAGTATTTCAGGCAACTATACAATGTGACAGTTTTACCGCTTCCTGTCGGGCCTGTGACTACAATCATTCCCTGTGGTACACGAAGTTTCTGCTTTAAAAGCTGTAACTGGGTCTTAGATAGACCCAGTTGTTCCAATGATAATTGGTGTATGGTGTTTAAAATTCGCAGAACAATTTTTTCTCCATACAACGTTGGTAATGTAGATATGCGTATTGCATAACTGGTTTTGTGATCATTCCAGTCAAATTGCCCGTCTTGCGGTTGGCGTTTTTCAGCGATATTAAGTTTTGCCATGATTTTTAAGCGAGCAGGAATACCCGCATTCATTTGAGAAGAGGGTGATGACATAGAATGCAACACTCCATCCACTCGAATACGTATCCGATAGTTGTATTGAAAAGGTTCAAAATGAATATCTGATGCTCTTTTTTGTATAGAGATTGAGATTGTCTGATTAATTAACTGAATGACAGGAGTATCAATATCTTCGGTATAGCTGTCATTCAATTGTGTATCATTGTGATTATTGTTTGGAATACTTAAGTTTTCTATTCGGTAGGCTTCTGTTTCATTGTTCTCAGCACAGTAACTTTCTGTACAAGATATAAATTGTCCTTCTTGTGTCAACATAGATTCAATTTTAGCTTTTGGCCAAATATCAAAATCGATTATTGCACCAGAAATAAAACGTAGTGAAGCAATGAACTCTTCGTTAGGGGATTGGCTACAGGCAATAGTTATGGTATAAGCATCCCTTTTTATAATAATTGCCTGATGTTTTTGGCAGAGTTCTTTGATTTTTCTTTCAATTAAAATGTTTTCCGTATTTTTCATTTATTATATTCCTTTGCTGTTTAAATGGTTTAATACTCTTTTTCCAAAGAGTATCTTGTAAGATAATATTTCTCTATAAAATGATTTGTTATATTTTGCAATTATTAGCTAATGATTAAATTAATGGCTGTTAAAACTTCAGTGTCTCCTGACATTTTGTTTTTAATGATTCATTTTCGGCATTACATGTCGTTTGCCAATGTGTAATACCTGTTTTAATATCCTGAATCGGTTTTAAGAGGATATTAAGGCCATTGAGATTTTGTTTACCAACGATAGTTATTTCTCCCATTTTTACAGTTATGGTACTGATATAACGGCTGTTGTGACCAGATGGAATAGATGTATGGCCAGTATTGCACTCTTTGTAGCTTTCTGTTTCAAAACGGCAAATTTCAACTCCAGATTTATAAGGTACAATAGCCTGGAGCACATCGGTTAATGCTGCCTTTTGAATATAGCCTTGATAGCTGGGAATACCAATTGCACCAAGGATAGATACAATTGCCATCACAACCATGACTTCCATTAATGTAAATCCTTGTTGATTCATATTATCTCCTTTTTATTTTCTTCTTTTATGTGTTTTTCTGCATATTCCCGCTATATTTTTTCAGAGCGATGCATGATTTTTAATATGAGTTGGTGCTAATAAGGATGGAGATATTTTAAAAAAAGAAAATAATGTTAGTGCATTTTGTGGAAATGGTTCGAAAAGATAACGATTGATTACATTTTTTACCGGAAAATTTTCGAGCTTGCTCGCAAATGAAAGCACGAGCAAAAATATCTCTCGATTGAAAATGCTAACATACTCATCTGTTACACTTTGAGCAGTTGTCTTCCAATGTAGTGGAAAAATTAGCGATGAAACAGTTCGATGGAGTAAGAGAATGAAGTTAAATGAAGGGTGGATTGATGATGCCAGAAAAGTGACTTCTCCACATTATGATTTGCGCCCGGAAGATGAAATCCCATCATTACTTGTCATTCATAATATTAGCTTACCACCTGGTAAGTTCGGCGGGCCTTATATTGATCAGTTATTTATGGGAACGCTGGATCCCGATGAAGATCCTTTTTTTGAAGAGATAAAAGGATTGCGTGTTTCTGCTCACTGTTTGATCCGTCGGGATGGTGAAGTTGTACAGTATGTTCCATTCGATAAAAGGGCTTGGCATGCGGGTGTTTCCTGTTATTGTGATCGTGAAACGTGCAATGATTTTTCAATAGGTATTGAGTTGGAAGGGACGGATTACGAACCATTCACTGAAATCCAGTATCTTAAGTTGGTGGAAGTCACTCAGCTACTTATTAAACAATACCCTGATATTCGTAACAATATTACAGGGCATAGTGAAATCGCACCGGGTAGAAAAACCGACCCAGGGCCTTATTTTTATTGGGAACATTATCGGCAATTATTGAAGGAGCGAGTTGGATGACACTTTTTATCCTGTTGTTAATACTGGCATGGGAACGCATTTTTAAAATGGGAGACCATTGGCAGCTGGAACGCTATCTGGCCCCTTTTTTTGCCAAAGTAAAATTATATTCACTGTGGGTAAGTTTAGGGATGACCCTTGTGGTTGTTTTCTTGACATGGAAGCTCATTGGGGTCCTGAGTACAGTGGCTTTTGGTATGCTGGCAATTTTATTGTGCATCATGATTAGTTTGTTATGTGTTGGTGCGGGTTCTTTGCGTCACAGTTATCGTGAATATCTCCGGGCCGTGCGTATTGATGATTCAGATCAGCAAAATATCCATCTTACCCATTTGACAATGGGGCAAGGAATTCCATCGAATACAACAAAAGATGAACGATTACGTGAAATACAAAATGCATTAATCTGGATCAATTTCCGTTACTACCTCGCTCCAATTTTCTGGTTAGTCGTGATGGGGGGATTTGGCCCGGCTATTTTGATGGGTTATGGTTTTTTGAGAGCTTATCAAGGATGGTTAGCAAGATATGGGACTACTGTACAACGTGCTCAATCAGGTGTTGATGCGCTATTAAATTGTCTGGATTGGGTCCCTGCACGTTTGGCTGGTATCGCTTATGCTCTGTTGGGACATGGTGAAAAGGCACTACCTGCCTGGATTGCTTCACTCAGCGACTTGCGGACATCCCAATATAAGGTGGTCAGTCAATTGGCACAATTTGCATTGAGTAAGGAACCTCATCTGGATCTTTTGGATACTCCCCTGGCAGCAGTGAAAATCGCGAAAAAAGCGACATTTACCATTGTGATCATTGTTGCTTTGTTGACGATTTATGGGACGTTAGCCTAGTTGAGAACAGTCACTTTAGGGCACAATATAAAAAAATCCCCGCCAGTGTCAGGTTTGACATATATGGCGGGAATTGCATGAAAAGGAGCTTTATACCGTCCATCTTTCAGGTTGCTTCTTTGATGGCTGTGAGTGTTCACTTGCTACAGTGATGCAACTTGAAATCTATTGGTACATATCAATTAGCCTGAACCTATTCATCCTTAATAGTTTTCCATCCTGAAAAGTTGGAATATTCCCTGAGTTGGCACTTAGTGTGACCACTTGAAGAAAATATCCATAACATTCTTGTTATTCCTGAGGAGAGAGTATTGCGTTCAAAGTGTCTTGCTGTTTTTTTCTAACCACTCATTTGCCACTGCTGTGTAATGTGTAACTGAAACTTCTATGTAAATTGAATCTTGAATATATAGCTCACAATCTATCCAGTATATTGATTGTGTATATCGAATATCCAGAGGTAACTCTTTAATTATGCTTAGAGATTAGACATTAGGAATTTTACCGATAATATGGTCTTATTGCTGTTATATTAAAGGATTAAATCCATTTTCTCTTTCACTATGTGTTACAAACTAATAATAATATATAAATTTAAATAATTAATAAACAAATGAATTGATATACTAAATGAATTATAATAATGGCTAATGAATTCGCATTATGCCCTAAAATGCTTACTTATTTTATTGTCTAAAAGTCCCGTTTAGTTATAATTTTCTGATAAAAATTAAAATTATTTGTTAAAATTTGCAGGTTTTTATGATTTAGCCCAAGGTCTTTATAGACAGCTAGTGAATACTTTGTTACTTTATGGCCTGTATTTTAAATTGGTATTACCAATTGACTAAATCCCGACTAAGTGAAGTCAGTTGAATGAGGTTGATTGTCTAAAAGTTAGTCTGAATATCCTGCCAAACAGGGTATAGGGATATAGTTGAAGTAACTAATTCACATAAAACTAATTCACATAAAAATAGTTCGAAAGTAACGTTTACTTACTGAATGGCTTACAGCAGATATGGCTTATAGCAAAATTCGCCAACCAAAGTTATCAGATGTGATTGAGCAACGTCTTGAACACCTCATTCTCGAAGGCTCATTACGTCCTGGAGAAAAACTGCCGCCTGAGCGTGAACTGGCGAAGCAGTTCGAAGTATCACGCCCTTCATTGCGCGAAGCCATTCAAAAACTGGAAGCTAAAGGCTTTCTTTTCCGTCGCCAGGGTGGAGGAACATTTGTACAGAATAATCTCTGGCAAAGTTTCAGTGATCCACTCGCCCAACTTATTGCAGAGAATCAAGAATCACAATTTGATCTCCTGGAAGCACGCCATGCACTGGAAGGTATTGCGGCTTATTACGCTGCTCTCAGGGGAACGGATGAAGATTTTAAACGTATTGAGAAAAAACACCTTGCTATTCAAGAAGCCCAACAATGCGGGGATATCAATGCGGAATCAGATGCTGTCTTGCAATATCAACTTGTTGTCACAGAAGCAGCCCATAACGTGGTATTGCTGCATTTATTGCGTTGTATGATCCCGATGCTGGAACAGAATATCCGGCGTAATTTCGAATTCATTTATACCCGCAAAGAAATGTTGGCAGTAGTAAGTAACCATAGGGCAGAGATTTTTCACGCAATAATGGCGAGAGAACCGGAAAAAGCGCGTGAAGCTTCGCATCGCCATTTGTCTTTTATAGAAGAAGTTTTATTGGATCTGACTCGTGAGCATACGCGTCGTGAGCGCTCACTAAGACGGTTCCAACAACATCAGGACTAAGAGCCTATCCCCTGGGGCGTCATGGATTAATACAACTCCCAAATGGGATAGATTCTAAACTTGACTGTACAGATCCTGGCTGCTGCGTCTGTACAGTTGTTAGCTCTTTATTTAAGGGGTTTAGCGGCAACATATAGCAGGGCCTATCTTCCGGTCATGACTGGCTGAATGTCAAAGGGTATGACCAGAAGATAGGCTCCAAAACAACCATTAGAAATAGATAACAGATAAGGAACACACCATGTCAGATATTTTGAAAAATGACGTGGATCCGATCGAAACTCGCGATTGGTTACAGGCGATCGAATCGGTCATCCGTGAAGAAGGTGTTGAACGCGCTCAATTCTTGATTGATCAGGTTTTGAACGAAGCACGTAAAGGTGGCGTTAATGTTGCGGCTGGTACTGCAAACCGTGATTACATCAACACTATTCCGGTTGAGGATGAGCCGGCTTACCCTGGTAATCTGGATTTGGAGCGCCGCATTCGTTCTGCTATTCGTTGGAATGCGATCATGACTGTTCTGCGTGCATCCAAGAAAGATCTGGAGCTGGGTGGTCACATGGCTTCATTCCAGTCTTCCGCTACTGTTTATGAAGTTTGTTTTAACCATTTCTTCCGGGCTCGTAATGAGAATGATGGTGGCGACTTGGTTTATTTCCAGGGGCACATTTCTCCGGGCGTTTATGCACGTGCATTCCTTGAAGGTCGTTTGACTGAAGAACAGATGAACAATTTCCGTCAGGAAATTGGCGGCAATGGTCTGTCTTCTTACCCACATCCAAAATTAATGCCTGATTTCTGGCAGTTCCCAACTGTTTCAATGGGGTTGGGTCCGATTTCTGCTATCTATCAGGCTAAGTTCCTGAAATATCTGGAACACCGTGGCCTAAAAGACACTTCTAAGCAAACCGTTTATGCTTTCCTGGGCGACGGTGAGATGGATGAGCCAGAATCCAAAGGTGCGATCACTATCGCAACTCGTGAAAAGCTGGACAACCTGGTATTTATCATCAACTGTAACTTGCAACGTCTTGATGGACCAGTAACAGGTAACGGTAAAATAGTTAATGAACTGGAAGGCATTTTCGATGGTGCTGGCTGGCAGGTACTGAAAGTCCTGTGGGGTGAGCGTTGGGATGCACTGCTGCGTAAAGATACCAGCGGCAAACTGGTTCAACTGATGAATGAAACGCTGGATGGTGACTACCAGACATTCAAGTCCAAAAATGGCGCGTATGTTCGTGAACATTTCTTCGGCCGTTACCCAGAAACTGCGGAATTGGTCAAGGACATGACTGATGACGAAATTTGGGCTCTGAACCGTGGTGGTCACGATCCTAAGAAAGTTTTCGCTGCACTGAAAAAAGCGCAGGAAACCACAGGCAAACCAACTGTAATCCTGGCTCAGACCATCAAAGGTTACGGCATGGGTGATACCGCCGAAGGTAAAAACATTGCTCACCAGGTTAAGAAAATGAACATGGAAGGCGTTCGCCAATTCCGTGATCGTTTCAATGTACCTGTATCTGATGAGCAAATTGAAAACTTGCCATACGTAACTTTCGACAAAGACTCTGAAGAATCTAAATATCTGCATGAGCGTCGTAATGCACTGGGCGGTTACCTGCCAAGCCGTCGTATTAATTTCGACGAAAAACTGGACATCCCAGCTCTGGAAGATTTCAGCTCTCTGCTGGAAGAACAATCTAAAGAAATTTCTACCACTATTGCTTTCGTTCGTGCACTGAACATCATGCTGAAGAATCAGTCGATCAAAGATCGTCTGGTTCCAATCATTGCTGATGAAGCACGTACTTTTGGTATGGAAGGTCTGTTCCGTCAGATCGGTATCTACAGCCCGAATGGTCAGCAGTATACTCCGCAAGACCGTGAGCAAGTTGCGTACTATAAAGAAGATTCTAAAGGCCAGATCCTACAGGAAGGTATCAACGAGTTGGGTGCTGCGTCATCCTGGTTGGCTGCTGCAACTTCATACAGCACCAACAACCTGCCAATGATCCCATTCTATATCTACTATTCCATGTTCGGATTCCAGCGTATCGGTGATCTGTGCTGGGCAGCGGGTGATCAGCAGGCTCGTGGCTTCCTGATTGGTGGTACTTCTGGTCGTACGACTCTGAACGGTGAAGGTCTACAGCACGAAGATGGTCACAGCCATATTCAGTCTCTAACTATTCCTAACTGTATCTCTTATGATCCAGCGTTCGCTTATGAAGTGGCTGTGATCATGCATGATGGTCTGGAGCGTATGTATGGTGAAAAACAAGAGAATATCTACTACTACATCACCACTCTGAACGAAAACTACCACATGCCAGCAATGCCTGAAGGTGCTGAAGAAGGTATCCGTAAAGGTATCTACAAGCTGGAAAGCATAGAAGGCGCGAAAGGTAAAGTTCAGTTGCTGGGCTCTGGTTCTATCCTGCGTCACGTTCGTGAAGCAGCTAAGATCCTGTCTGACGAGTATGGTATTGGTTCTGACGTTTATAGCGTAACCTCCTTCACTGAACTGGCTCGTGATGGTCAGGATTGTGAGCGCTGGAACATGTTGCACCCTTCAGAAGAACCACGCGTTCCTTACATTGCTCAGATCATGAACGATGCACCAGCAGTCGCTTCTACTGACTACATGAAGCTGTTTGCTGAGCAGGTCCGTAACTTCGTACCAGCAAGCGAATTCCGCGTATTGGGTACTGACGGTTTCGGTCGTTCTGACAGCCGTGAAAATCTGCGTCATCACTTTGAAGTTGATGCTTCTTACGTGGTTGTTGCAGCTCTGGGTGAATTGGCTAAACGTGGCGAAGTTGATGTGAAAGTGGTTGAAGAAGCAATCAAAAAATACAACATCAACCCAGAAAAAGTTAACCCACGTCTGGCATAAGAGGTAAAGATTAATGTCTATCGAAATTAACGTACCTGATATTGGTGCAGATGAAGTTGAAGTTACTGAAATTATGGTGAAAGTTGGTGACACAGTAGAAGCAGAACAGTCACTTATCACTGTTGAAGGTGACAAGGCTTCCATGGAAGTTCCATCGCCACAGGCGGGAGTGGTTAAAGAAATCAAAGTTGCGGTCGGCGATAAAGTGGAAACCGGCAAACTGATTATGATTTTTGAATCCGCAACTGGTGCAGCAGGAGCTGCACCAGTACCAGCACAACAGGAAGCGGCTCCGGCAGCAGCGCTTGTAGCGGCTGAAAACAAAGAAGTTGCTGTACCAGATATCGGTGGTGATGAAGTTGAAGTTACTGAAATTATGGTGAAAGTCGGTGACACTATTACTGAAGAACAGTCACTGATCACCGTTGAAGGTGACAAAGCTTCTATGGAGGTTCCGGCCCCATTTGCGGGTACAGTGAAAGAGATCAAAATCGCAGTTGGCGATAAAGTAAAAACTGACTCTCTGATCATGGTATTCGAAGTTGCCGGCGCAGCACCTGCGGCAGCTCCAGCAGCGGCTCCGGCTTCTGCTCCTGCGGCGGAACCTGCGAAAGCAGCACCAGCGGCAGTAGCCAGCCAGCCAGCAGAAAGCAAAAATGAGTTTGCAGAAAACGATGCTTATGTTCATGCAACTCCAGTTATTCGTCGTCTGGCACGTGAATTCGGCGTAAATCTGGCTAAAGTAAAAGGGACTGGTCGTAAGGGGCGTATCCTGCGTGAAGACATTCAGGCTTACGTGAAAGATGCAATCAAACGTGCAGAAGCAACACCTGTGGGTGGTGGTCTGCCGGGTATGCTGCCTTGGCCGAAAGTTGATTTCAGCAAGTTTGGTGAAATCGAAGAAGTTGAAATGAGCCGTATCCAGAAAATCTCCGGTGCTAACCTGAGCCGTAACTGGGTAATGATCCCTCACGTTAACCTGTTTGATGAAGCGGATATCACTGAAGTTGAAGAATTCCGTAAGCAACAGAACAAAGAAGCTGAGAAGAAACAGCTTGGCGTGAAGATCACTCCGTTGGTATTCGTTATGAAAGCGGCTGCGAAAGCACTGGAAGCAATGCCGCGTTTTAACAGTTCTATCTCTGAAGATGGCCAGAAGCTGATCCTGAAAAAATACGTCAACATCGGTATCGCGGTTGATACACCTAACGGTCTGGTTGTTCCTGTATTTAAAGATGTTAATAAGAAAGGCATCGTTGAACTCTCAAGAGAACTGGCAGAAGTATCTAAGAAAGCGCGTGCTGGTAAGCTGACTGCTTCCGATATGCAGGGTGGTTGCTTCACTATCTCAAGCCTGGGGGGCATCGGTACAACCGGTTTTGCACCAATCGTGAATGCACCAGAAGTAGCCATTATTGGGCTGTCCCGTTCTTCTATGAAGCCGGTCTGGAATGGCAAGGAGTTCGTTCCTCGTCTGATTCTGCCTATGTCTCTGTCTTTCGACCACCGTGTGATCGATGGAGCAGATGGTGCTCGTTTCATCACTTACATTAATCAATTGATGAGCGATATTCGTCATCTGGTGATGTAATGCGAAGGCCGGTAAATATGCCGGCCTAATAATTATGATCGTGACAGGTATTTTATACTTGTATCTGGCAGGTTGCGATTTCTGTCACGTTAACGCGCTTTTCAGGTTATTTACAATTCTGTAAACTGCTCGCGGTGTGTACGTCCCGGTGGAATATGTTTTTTCGTCTGACCCGCCGGACAAATAATTAAGAGGTCATGATGAGTACTGAAATTAAAGCCCAGGTAGTGGTGCTTGGAGCAGGCCCGGCAGGGTATTCTGCTGCTTTCCGTTGTGCAGACTTAGGTTTGGATACTGTTCTGGTTGAGCGTTACTCTACTCTGGGTGGTGTTTGTCTTAACGTGGGCTGTATCCCATCTAAGGCATTGCTTCATGTTGCAAAAGTGATTGAAGAAGCAAAAGCGTTGTCACAACACGGTATCGTGTTTGGAGAGCCACAAACTGATATTGATAAAATCCGTCTCTGGAAAGAAAAAGTTATTTCCCAGTTGACAGGTGGTCTGGGCGGCATGGCTAAAGGCCGTAAAGTTAACGTTGTTAACGGTGTTGGTAAATTTACAGGTGCTAACACTTTGGTAGTAGAAGGCGAAAACGGCACAACAACGATTAATTTTGATAATGCCATTATCGCAGCGGGTTCACGCCCAATTCAACTGCCATTTATTCCACATGATGACCCTCGCGTATGGGATTCTACCGATGCACTGGAACTGAAAACTGTTCCGGGACGCCTGCTGGTTATGGGCGGCGGTATTATCGGTCTGGAAATGGGTACTGTTTACCACGCTCTGGGTTCTCAGATTGACGTGGTAGAAATGTTCGATCAGGTTATTCCTGCTGCGGACAAAGACGTTGTTAAGGTGTTCACTAAGCGCGTCAGTAAAAAATTCAACTTGATGCTGGAAACTAAAGTGACCGCGGTAGAAGCTAAAGAAGATGGCATCTACGTGACAATGGAAGGTAAGAAAGCACCAGCAGAACCTCAGCGTTATGATGCAGTTCTGGTTGCTATCGGCCGTGTACCAAACGGTAAACTGCTTGATGCTGGCAAAGCGGGTGTTGCTGTTGATGAGCGTGGTTTTATCCATGTTGATAAGCAAATGCGCACTAACGTACCTCATATCTTCGCTATTGGTGATATCGTTGGTCAGCCAATGTTGGCACATAAAGGTGTTCATGAAGGTCATGTTGCAGCAGAAGTTATCTCTGGTAAGAAACATTACTTCGATCCAAAAGTTATTCCATCTATCGCGTACACTGAACCAGAAGTTGCATGGGTTGGTCTGACTGAGAAAGAAGCGAAAGAGAAAGGCATCAGTTACGAAACTGCAACTTTCCCGTGGGCTGCTTCTGGTCGTGCGATCGCATCTGACTGTTCAGATGGTATGACTAAACTGATTTTCGATAAAGAAACTAATCGTATTATCGGTGGTGCTGTTGTTGGTACTAACGGTGGCGAACTGCTGGGTGAAATTGGTCTGGCTATCGAAATGGGTTGTGATGCAGAAGATATCGCTCTGACTGTTCATGCTCATCCAACGCTGTATGAATCAATCGGTATGGCTGCGGAAATGTACGAAGGCAGCATCACTGACTTGCCAAATCCTAAAGCGAAGAAAAAGAAATAATTCTTTATAATTTGCAGTAGGTTAGCAAAGATATTAAACGGCTTCCAGAGATGGGAGCCGTTACTTACAATATATGGCATTGCCAATTAAATAAAGAGCGGGATTGAGTTAATTGATAGCCATTAGGGGTAACACTCCAGCGATTGCTTATTTTAGGGTCCAGACGCATTTCAACGGCTCCAAAGTTAGAATTGTCTGTAAATACAAAACCTAATCGTTGATAAATCGGTATAGCATAGCGTTCAGCGTAGAGTTTTAATATGCCTGAATGATTTAACGAAATGGAAAAATTCACCGCATATTCAATCAGTAAACTTCCATATCCTCGACCACTGGGATAAGTCAATATATACCCTATTAGATCAGCGGTATCGTGAGAAATGATTGACGATGCTGGAATGAATATCATGATACCAACCGGTTCAGGAGCACAAAAACAGACAAAATAACGGTGCGTATTTATATTTCCTCCGATACTTGCATTGGTATAAATATTGTTTATTGAATTTGCCGTATTGATAAATGATTGGTGTCTTCTCATATCGGGGTGAACCAGAGCTTCATTTCGCTTTAATCCGTTCAGTGCTGATATCATGTCTTCTTTGGAAACTTCTTTGATAATCGTTTTATAATCGGGATAACTTCCTTCTTCAGGGATGGAGCTTAAATGAGAAGTAGATGGTATATCATTTATTGTTTGGATATTTGGCATAATACCCTCCATGACAAGGCATTTTGTGTATCATTTGGTATTTTTTACTATTGCCTAACGGTACTTATTGCTTTTTTAGGCTAAAATAGCAACAAACCGCATTTAGTACCTTAATACACCTTTTAAGCTCATATATCCAGAGTTTTATCACGGTTCAATGTTGATTTTATGTGAATGAATTAACATGTCATTCAAATTTTGGTATGCTAATTGCTCGAAGCTCGGCATAATTTTAGTGTTATGTGAGCAAAATCCTCTGACCTGGCATCCTTGATGGTCATTTCATGGTGATCGTTACCGGGTGCAGACAGCCGGGTATATAAAATGACAATGAGAGCGAGGAGTAAGTCGTGCTAGAAGAATACCGCAAGCACGTAGCCGAACGTGAAGCGCAAGGCATCGTCCCTAAGCCATTAGACGCAGCTCAAGCAGCCGCGCTGGTCGAATTACTGAAGAATCCACCTCAAGGTGAAGAAACTTTTCTGTTAGACCTGTTGACAAACCGTGTTCCCCCCGGTGTTGATGAGGCGGCCTATGTAAAAGCTGGTTTCCTTGCTGCTATCGCTAAAGGTGAAACAACTTCACCACTTGTTACGCGGGAAAAAGCCATTGAGTTATTGGGAACCATGCAGGGTGGGTACAATATCCATGCTTTGATTGATGCTCTCGATGATGAAAAATTGGCTCTTATTGCAGCGAAGGGGCTATCCCATACTTTGTTGATGTTTGACAGTTTCTATGATGTGGAAGAAAAAGCGGAAGCAGGTAATCCACATGCTCAACAAATTATCCAGTCATGGGCTGATGCAGAATGGTTCCTGGAACGTCCTGAACTGGCAGAAAAAATTACAGTTACTGTCTTTAAAGTCACCGGTGAAACTAACACCGATGACCTTTCTCCTGCACCAGATGCGTGGTCTCGCCCGGATATTCCATTACATGCCTTGGCAATGTTGAAAAATGCCCGTGAAGGTATCGAACCTGATCAGGCGGGTGTTGTTGGCCCAATCAAGCAAATTGAAGAACTCAATAAAAAAGGCCATCCTCTGGCGTATGTAGGGGATGTCGTGGGTACAGGCTCTTCCCGTAAATCTGCTACAAACTCTGTATTGTGGTTTATGGGGGAAGATATCCCGTTTGTGCCAAACAAACGTGGCGCAGGTGTTGTATTGGGTGGAAAGATTGCGCCAATCTTTTTTAACACGATGGAAGATGCAGGCGCATTGCCAATTGAGGTAGATGTTTCCAAACTCAATATGGGTGATGTTATTGATATCTACCCTTATAAAGGTGAAATTCGTCATCACGATACCAATGAAGTGCTGGCAGCTTTTGAACTGAAAACGGATGTACTAATTGATGAAGTGCGCGCAGGCGGCCGAATTCCATTAATTATCGGCCGAGGTCTGACAGCGAAAGCCCGTGAATCTTTAGGATTGCCACACAGTGATATTTTCCGTCAGGCAAAAGCAGTTGAGAAGAGCAGTCGTGGTTTCTCGCTGGCACAGAAAATGGTAGGTCGTGCCTGCGGTACTACTGGGATCCGTCCGGGAGAATACTGTGAACCAAAGATGACTTCTGTTGGCTCTCAGGACACAACTGGCCCAATGACTCGTGATGAATTGAAGGATTTGGCCTGCCTTGGTTTTTCGGCAGATCTGGTTATGCAGTCATTCTGCCATACAGCGGCCTATCCAAAACCTGTTGATGTGACAACGCATCATACCTTGCCTGATTTCATCATGAACCGTGGTGGTGTATCCCTGCGTCCGGGAGATGGAATTATCCATTCATGGCTGAACCGTATGTTATTGCCGGACACTGTAGGTACAGGTGGAGATTCCCATACGCGTTTCCCCATCGGTATCTCTTTCCCGGCGGGTTCTGGGTTAGTGGCATTTGCGGCTGCGACAGGGGTTATGCCGTTGGATATGCCTGAATCCGTATTAGTTCGTTTTAAAGGTAAAATGCAGCCAGGTATAACCTTACGTGATCTGGTTCATGCAATTCCTTACTACGCGATTCAGCAAGGTTTGTTGACTGTAGAGAAAAAAGGTAAGAAAAATATTTTCTCTGGCCGTATTCTGGAAATTGAAGGTTTGCCAGAACTCAAAGTTGAGCAGGCATTTGAATTGGCAGATGCTTCCGCAGAACGTTCCGCAGCAGGCTGTACGATCAAACTGGATAAAGCACCGATCATTGAATATCTGCAATCTAATGTCGTCTTGCTGAAATGGATGATTGCAGAAGGCTATGGTGATCGTCGGACATTAGAGCGTCGTATTATCGGTATGGAAAATTGGTTGAAAGATCCACAATTGCTGGAAGCAGATACAGATGCAGAATATGCAGCAGTGATTGAAATTAATTTGGATGACATCAAAGAGCCTATTTTGTGTGCACCCAATGATCCGGATGATGCTCGTCTGTTATCAGAAGTTGCTAACAATAAAATTGATGAAGTATTTATCGGCTCCTGCATGACGAATATTGGTCACTTCCGTGCGGCTGGTAAGTTACTGGATCAACATAAAGGCCAGTTACCGACCCGCCTGTGGGTTGCTCCGCCAACGAAAATGGATGCTGCTCAACTGACAGAAGAAGGCTATTACAGCGTCTTTGGTAAGAGTGGTGCGCGCGTTGAGATCCCTGGTTGTTCACTGTGTATGGGAAATCAGGCTCGTGTTGCAGATGAAGCGACGGTGGTATCTACGTCTACGCGTAACTTCCCAAACCGTTTGGGCGCGGGAGCCAATGTATATCTGGCATCTGCGGAGTTAGCTGCTGTGGCTTCATTGTTAGGTCGCCTGCCAACGCCAGAAGAGTATCTGCAATTCATGGCCAAGGTGGATGAAACAGCGGCAGATACTTATCGTTATCTCAATTTTGATCAATTGAACCAATATACCGAAAAAGCAGACAACGTGATCTTCCAAACTGCGGTGTAAAAAATATCTTGCTAAGAAATGAGAAGGCGAAGGCCTTAACACCGCTCGCTTAAACGCGAGCGGGCTTTTTTTGTAAGGATAACGCTTACCAATATGCTGAGACTGAATTTTAATCAGATGGAACAACAAAGGTTCTGTCGCATTAATGGTGTTTGATACGGGTCATGTATTAAATGGTTAGATTAAACGTTAAAAATAATACTCACGCTCAATAAAAGTCCCTACCACCTTATCGTGCATTTCTTCGGATTTTGAATAACCGATAGTTTTTCTATTCAGTCTTTTTAATCGAGTACGCTGAGTTAAATTCGTTCTCTCTATATGCGGAATAAACGTTTTTCCCGTCAGATGCTCTTCTTCGACAAGGCTGTCATAAACAACATAATCATCCATGCAGTAAAACCGAATATTAAAAGGGAATAAGAGGGCAAGTATGTTCTGATTTGCGACAATAACAATAATGGACGTCAACTTTAACCATGTTTCACCATTAAAAAGCCCCTAAGCGTATCACAATAACTAATCATTTAAGACATGGACCATCCTGGTTTACTTAAGTGAGCAGTATTAAGAAGGAGTCCTCTCTTTTTTATGCCTATTTTTTGTGGCAAATTTTGTGTCAGTTTGTGGACAGACTCGGAGGTGGAATCATCGGAAATGCTTAAAATCCAGATGTGGTTGATATAACAAAAATGTGGAGGTAAGTGATGGAATATGAATTTATACAGGATATCACTGGTCAGGTGATGACAAATTTCTCAATGGATCATGAAGCTATTGGTCACTGGTTGAATGAGGAAGTAAGAGGCGATTTGAGTGTCTTAGATAAAATAATTTCAGCATTGATGGACATAAAAGATAGCGAGCGTCAATGGCAATTGAATGGTCATGAATACACACTGTTGATGAATGAAGAAGAAATTATGATCAGAGCTAATCAACTCCAGTTTGATACAGAAATGCTGGAAGAGGGAATGAGCTATTACGATAATGAGAGCCTGGCACTTTGTGGTACAGATGATTTTATTAATATGTTAGCCAATTACAGAGATTTTGTTTTGCAAAATAATTAAAGGTAAGTGTTTATGTTCAACCAATGGCAGATTTCTGCCATAATCCATATTCCATCACTTTTGTGTGACGTATTTGTGTAACATATTTGTGTGACATTGTACTGGCTTTTTATTTATAAACAGGAGCCTATATTGCTGGGAGTTTCTTCCCGGCAGGTTCCAACAAAAAAGGTAGGCTTTTATGGAAGAGATCAATCTATCAGGCGAGATTGATAAGGCTGCAAATTGGTTTGTCAATAATCAAAATCTACTGATCCAGTATGCAGTGAATATTGTGTTTGCCATTCTAATTCTGATTGTAGGCTTGGCTGTTGCCAAACTGGCAAATAAAGCAGTGAAACGCGTCATGACGCTACGTGGTATTGATGCGACTATTTCTGACTTTTTGTCAGCAATAATTCGTTATGCCATCATCGCCTTTACTATTGTTGCAGTGCTTGGAAAATTAGGCGTTCAAACCGCCTCTGTGATTGCCGTTATTGGTGCCGCAGGTTTGGCTGTCGGTTTGGCATTACAGGGATCACTGTCAAACTTTGCTGCTGGCGTGTTGTTGGTAGTTTTCCGTCCACTCCGCACTGGTGAATATGTCATTATTGGTGCAGTGGAAGGGACGGTTGTACAAGTTCAAATTTTCTCCACAACGTTACGTACTGCGGATGATCGTATTATTGTGATCCCTAACGGAAAAATTATTGCGGACAATATTATCAATACCAGCCGTGAACCAAACCGCCGTACTCAGATAATGGTCGGTGTCGCTTATGACGCTGATATTGATGAAGTAAAGAAAGTGTTGGGTGATGTTATCAAAGCTGATAAACGCATTCAGCATGAGAAAGGTGTCACTATTCGGTTGCATGAAATGGCTCCTTCATCGCTCAATTTTATTGTACGTGTGTGGACAACTAATGGAGATGTCTGGAGCGTTTACTGGGATCTGATGGAAAATTTCAAACGAGCTTTGGATAAACACAATATTGGTATTCCTTTCCCACAAATGGATATTTATCTGCATCAGCAGCAAGTCGCTCTACAGAAGAAAACGGATCAATAATCAATATATTTGGTGTGAGAAATTTTGGTGTGAGAAATAAAAGTATTCTCACACCAAGTCAGCACTGCTTAAATAGCTTGGGTTTGCCACTCTTTTCACTCTGTTTCTTCCAATACCTTTTAATTGCTCTATAAATTTCTTTAATGATAGATAAGAAATATTCATTTCTGCTAATGAATGAATTTTCCTAATATGCAGACAGAACTTATCTGATTGAATAAATATTAGGAATTTTTGTATGTTTTCAACATTGATTCAGGGCTTTTTTCTCAGTGCTGCAATGATTATTCCACTTGGACCACAAAATGTTTTTGTGATGCAGCAGGGAAGTAAAAAACGCTTTCATTTGATGAGTGCAGCATTATGTTCTATCAGTGACATTATTCTTATCATGGCAGGAGTCTTTGGGGGTAGTGCTTTGCTTGGGCAGTCAGCATTTTTGTTGCAAGCTGTAACGTGGGGAGGCGTTGCATTTTTGCTATGGTACGGATGGGGAGCTTTTCGGCTGGCATTATCAACAGATATTGCATTCTCCAGTACAGAAACTTTGGCTCAAAGCCGCTGGCGGGTTATTGTGACATTATTTGCAGTAACCTGGTTGAATCCTCATGTTTATCTGGATACTTTCGTTGTATTAGGTAGCATTGGAGGACAATTATCAGCAGAACACAGACCGTGGTTTACCGCCGGGGCGGTTACCGCATCCATCACTTGGTTCTTCGCATTGGCTATTCTGGCTGCATGGTTTTCACCAATTCTTAATCAGCCACGATCTCAGCGCATTATTAACTTATTTGTTGGTTGTGTGATGTGGTATATCGCATGGAACTTGTTTAAGCAAGGATTACAGATTTTTAATTAAATTAAACATTTCTTTATAACTTAAATACTTCTTTATAATTTAAATACTTCTTTATAATTCAAACCATTCTTTATAAATATGGTTCTTTATAAATATAGTGTGCTAATGTTTCTGAAAGTAACTTGTCTTAATTTGAGAATTCTGTAGAAAATACCTATTTATTTGCTGTGTACCTGATAGATGAAGGGTATATCCGAAAGGAGGTTTTAGTGAAACGTAACTCACTGATATTTGCTGTTATGTTAGCTGTGGGTAGTTTGTCATGTATGACGGCTTCGGCTGCGGAATTACCGTCTACTCCGCATGTATCAACTTCTGGTAATGCGACAATCAAAGCGGCTCCAGATATGGCGACTTTGTTGATCCATGTGAAAGTGGATCAGAAAAGTGCAGCAGATGCAAAGAGAAAAGTTGATGAGCGTGTTACAAAATATTTTGATTTTTTGAAAACAAATGGTATCGAAAAGAAAGATATTAATGCAGCCAATATACGAACTCAGCCAGAATATCAGTATGATCAGAAAACAGGCAAATCAACTCTTACGGGATATAACGCTTCCCGCTCAGTTGAAGTCAAAGTTCGTAAGCTGGATCAACTGAATACACTTTTGGATGGAGCCTTGAAAGCGGGATTAAATGAAATTAATTCCGTACAGTTCAGCGTGGCCGATCCTCAGCGCTATCGTGATGCAGCCAGACAGAAAGCAATTGCGAATGCGATTCAACAGGCAACTGAATTAGCAAAAGGTTTTAACAGTAAGTTAGGTTCCGTATATAGCATTACTTATCGTCCGCCTGAAGCGGTGCTTTTTCCAATGAGTCGGTTGCAATTCAAATCAGCTCTAACGTCCGCGGCTTCTGCGGAAAACTCATCTGATGAAACTTATGAACCGCAGAGCATAGAGTTTTCTGATCATGTTGATGCAGTTTTTGAGTTACAGCGTTAATTAGTTTCATCATCTTCCTGACGTAACATCTGGCGCCCTAGTTTTAGCAGGGCGTCAGTCACTTTTCTCATAGCGCTGCTTTCCGGGGCAAAGCGATGCCAGTAAAGCATACGGCGTTGACACAAGCCGGGTGTTAAATCAACTAATTCACCTGCCTTCAATTCCTTGTCGATTTGTAAGTGGGGGATCATGCAACATGTCGATCCTTGTTTTGCCAATTGAACAAACGCTTCGGACGAGTTAACGATATGGCAAGGCACACTGCCCGGTGATAAATCAAAATACTGTTGTAAAAAGGCCTGATGCATATCATCCAAATGATCGAATGCAACAGCAGGGGCTTTCAGTAAAGCTGAGCGAGTTACTCCATTGGGGAAAAAACGTTCAGCGAATTTAGGGGAGGAGACGAACAGATAATCAAGAGCACCTAGCTTATCCACCAGACAGCTTGGTAGGGGTTGTGATTGAATACTGATGGCACCAACAACTTCCCCACGTCTCAAGCTTTCTTGTGTACGTGTTTCATCTTCCACCTGAATATTGAGCTGGATAGGCAAATCAGAAAGCACGGGATGAAGTGCCGGTAAGAGCCAGGTTGCCAGACTATCCGCATTGACGGCAAGAGAGAGCAACAAAGGAGTATCATTACCATTTTCATCACCAAGCCATTGTGCTTCGAGCAACTCTACCTGATGTAATAACGCAAGCAGTTTTTGCCCTTGCTCTGTAGGACGGGGAGGAACGGTACGAACCAATAACGGTTGACCGAATAAGTTTTCTAATTGCTTGATACGTTGGGATACTGCGGATTGAGTGATACAAAGCTTTTGTGCTGCACGTTCGAAACCGCGTTCACGTATCACGGCATCCAACGCTTGTAGGGATCGGTAATCAGGGCGTTTCATCGAAAATCAGGTTCTCCGTTTTTACTCTTCTCTTTGAATATCTGGGTACTATATTGTGTGTTCAAACGATTTTTGGGTCTAGGTAGCACTATGCCATATTTTTTCACAGGATAAGATAAAATATTGTTTATACTGGTGGCTGGATTTTTCTTGTAATTGATTATAGGCAGTAATTGATATGACACAGGACGAATTGAAAAAAGCGGTAGGTTGGGCAGCACTGGAGTATGTCAAACCGGGAACGATTGTTGGGGTTGGTACAGGTTCAACGGCATCTCATTTTATTGATGCGTTGGGGACGATGAAAGACAAAATTGAAGGTGCAGTATCCAGCTCGGAGGCATCAACGGAGAAATTGAAAAGTCTTGGCATTCCTGTGCTTGACTGTAATGAAGTTGATTCTTTGGACATTTATGTTGATGGTGCTGATGAAATCAATGGCAACATGCAAATGATTAAAGGTGGTGGAGCAGCATTGACCAGAGAAAAAATCATTGCTGCTGTGGCAAAGCAATTCATTTGTATTATTGATGAATCCAAGCAGGTTGATATATTGGGTAAATTTCCGTTACCAGTTGAAGTTATTCCGATGGCACGTGCTTATGTTGCCCGTGAGTTGGTAAAATTAGGAGGAACTCCGGTTTACCGTCAGAACGTTATCACTGATAATGGTAATGTCATTTTGGATGTTCATAATCTTGCCATTCTTAATCCAATCGAATTAGAAAACAAAATTAATGCTATTGCTGGTGTGGTAACTGTTGGCTTATTTGCTAACCGTAGTGCGAATGTCGTACTGGTTGGTACAGCTAATGGTGTAAAAACGATTGCAAAGTAATTATTAGTTAAGGGCAGAATAGTCTGCCCTTAAAAAATTTTTAGAGTTATACTCAAAAAATAAAATTTAGATATATATATTGTATATTTGTCTGATTAATACTCAAAGTTCTATATTTATCTCGTAACTAAAAGTTTTACTTTGCGTAACAACTTTTTTATTGTTTCTTATGCTGTTTTACCGGCAAACGATTGTATTGCTGTTGACGTTTTTTTTGTTATTTTAGTGAAACCTATCGGCATTACGAAAATTAGTACAAATAAGGCGGATAAATGGTTAAGGTATCTTTAGAAAAAGATAAAATTAAGTTTCTGCTGCTGGAAGGCGTTCATCAAAGCACAGTAGACAATTTGCGGGCAGCAGGGTACAGCAATATTGAATATCATAAGGGCGCATTAGAACCGGAAGAGCTGAAAGAAGCGATCCGCGATGCCAGATTTGTGGGGATCCGTTCCCGTACTCAGTTAACCGAAGAAATTTTTGCGGCTGCTGAAAAATTGGTTGCAGTTGGGTGTTTCTGCATTGGCACTAATCAGGTTGATCTGAACGCCGCAGCAAGACGCGGTATTCCCGTATTTAATGCGCCGTTTTCCAATACACGCTCAGTGGCTGAAATGGTATTGGGAGAGCTGCTGTTGTTATTGCGTCGTGTTCCAGAAGCCAATGCCAAAGCTCACAAAGGGGAATGGCACAAACAGGCTGCGGGTTGTTATGAAGCACGTGGCAAAAAATTAGGCATTATCGGTTACGGTCATATCGGCTCACAACTTAGTGTCCTGGCTGAAAGCATCGGTATGAATGTCTACTTCTTTGATATTGAACATAAATTACCATTGGGGAACGCCCAACAAGTTCATCACTTATCTGAATTGTTAAATATGAGTGATGTTGTGAGTCTGCATGTTCCTGAAACATCTTCAACCAAAAATATGATCGGTGCGGCAGAATTAGAGCTGATGAAACCGGGTTCAATTTTAATCAATGCTTCACGCGGTACTGTTATCGATATTCCTGCATTAGTTAATGCGTTAGAAATTGGGCATATTGCCGGTGCTGCGATTGATGTATTCCCCGTGGAGCCGGCAACCAACAACGAGCCTTTTGTCTCCCCATTAATTAAATTTGATAATGTACTGCTGACGCCACATATCGGTGGATCTACACAAGAAGCGCAACAGAATATCGGTTATGAAGTCGCCGGAAAGTTGGTCAAATATTCTGACAACGGTTCTACACTGTCGGCGGTTAATTTCCCGGAAGTTTCACTGCCAGTACATGCTAAGGATACTAATCGATTACTGCACATCCACGAAAACCGTCCGGGTATTTTAACCAGCATCAACCAGGTTTTCACCGATCAGGAAATCAATATTGAGGCACAATACCTGCGTACTGAAGGTGATATTGGTTATGTGGTTATTGATATCATGACGCAAAATCCGGCTCAGGCTGAATTAGTTTTGCAACAACTCAGAGCCTTACCAGGTACGATCCGCTCCCGTCTGCTTTACTAAGGTGAGTTGTACTTAATTGAATGAACACAAGTAAGTTAGGTGAAAAACACGTAACTAAATAAAATAAGGGCTATTGAAGAAACAATAGCCCTAAATTAATCTGCTAAACTCAATCCTTTGCAATTATCACGACCAATGCCATATTTTTTCTGGTGTGATAATTTCTGGTAACGGAATATCCCAGCTTGCACTGGGCAGTGTATTAATCAACTGGAAATTGTGTGCCAGCCCAATCGGATAAAAATTTTTCTGTTGCCATTTGGCCAGCGTTCTGTCATAGAACCCTCCTCCCATGCCTAACCGTTGCCCTGTAAGATCGAAAGCAACCAGAGGGATAAACATAACGTCCAGTTCAGAGATAGGTAAAACCTGCCTAACGTCCAGTGATGGCTGTTCTATATTAAAGTGGTTGCGGACAAGAGAAGTTTCAGGTTGATAACGTAAGAACAATAGGTGATTCCGGCTGAAAGGATGCAATACTGGTAAGTAAACCTGTTTATTTTGCTGCCAAAGTTGTTGAATCAATGGACGTGTATCTAATTCTCCGTCAAAGGAGAGATACAGGGCAATTTTCTCTGCTTGGAGGATCCTTGGGTGAGCCATGACTCGCTCGGCAGCCTGTAGAGCAAATTGCAGTTGTTGTTCAGGAGAAAGGCTTTTACGTAGTTGTCGTATTTTTTGTCTGATGCTTTTTCGAAGAGAGAAAAAGGAATCTGATTGCATAGATACCTGCCTATTAAAGTAGTGCAGAAAAGGATACAAAACAGATAGATAGGGTTCTCCAAGATGCCGTTACAGGTGGTAACCCTTGAACCCTTGGTTCAAGGTGAACGCAGCGTCGCCCCTATTAGGCTTCTTGGCTAGCCAAGCATGCTCACAAGAAACGGAGCACCACATTCTATCAGATATGAAATATCGGCTCAGGGGACATCCCCGCTCACGAACACCTCAGAGAAATTTTTTATTACTTTAAACTAATTAGCCAGGAATCTTCAATCAGAACCTACCCATTTAGTCTTAAGTAATATCATGTGGCCTATTGTATGGAACTGTTCAATAGTCTGCTGGAGCATTTTAATTTTCTGTTCCATATTGTAGGAATAATCACGGGTTTTCATTTTTTCTTGTGCTAACTCGTGACAGATATTCAGTGCCACAATAAAAACCAGTTGCTCAGTGTTAGTCACTCTGGTGCGTTCTTTGAGGTTATGCAAACGCTGATCAAGTTCCTCCGCCGCAGCCTGTAATGCTTCTATCTGCTCTGGTGGACAATTGACACGTAATGACCGCCCAAAAATCTGAATATCTACTGGTTGTGCAGACATGACACCTTCCTGATTTATTACTGTATCGATACCTTTGTTGATACCTTAATTCTGATATACCCCTTTAGCTTTCAAGTTGTAAGTTGCTATATGTTATTAGCTGTAACTCGAAATTTATTGGGGGGTAAAAAACATATTTTGGTATAAAAATAAGGCCGACACCAATCATTACCGTACAATACCAAAAGACAACCTGATTATGTTGTCTGGTATAGCGACTCCCCTTGATGGTAGCATAGCATGAACTTATATCGCCAACGATGATCAATATACATGTCTATACAAAACTCATTACCTAATTATCAATCATTTGATGAAATTTTGCATCAACAGTCCGTTGCACTGACAGCCGCAGAGATGCATGGCTTAATAAGTGGTTTATTATGTGGTGGAAATCACGACAGTAGCTGGCAGACTCTTGTACATGATCTCGCTAACGATGGTCTTGCATTTTCACAGATACTCGCACAGTCAATCAGAGAATTGTATGAAGTCACTTTCGAATCATTGGATGATAGTAACTTTAATTTTAATTTACTGCTTCCCGATGATGAAGCTGGTGTTTTTGCATGTGCTGACGCGTTGGCAGGATGGGTAAACCATTTCTTGTTGGGATTGGGGGTTGCAGATCCAAAAATAACAGAAAAAAAAGAAATTCAGGAAGTTATTACTGATTTGCGCAATATAGGTATGCTGGGATACGACGAAGGTGAAGATCAAGAAGAGCTATCTCAGGCACTGGAAGAAGTATTGGAATATGTCCGTGTTGCAGTGCAGCTTTGTTATATTGCACTGGCGACGCCCAAAAAAGCAGGCAATACAACGCAAAAAGATGAAAAACCAACGCTGCATTGATTGGTAATTAACTAATTATTAATAATAACGAGATTGCAGGAGAGGGTATGACTAAACAAGAATATTTATCCCGTCGTCAGGTACTATTGTCAAAAATGGCACCAGCCAGTGCGGCCATTATTTTTGCGGCCCCACCTGCGACACGCAACTCAGATAGTGAATATTCTTATCGTCAGCACAGTGATTTTCTTTACCTGACTGGGTTTAATGAACCAGAAGCTGTTCTGATTCTTATTAAAAGCGATGAAACTCACAACCACAGTGTGTTGTTTAATCGAGTGCGTGATCTCACCGCAGAAATTTGGTTTGGTCGTCGGCTTGGGCAGGAAGCCGCTCCAGAAAAACTGGGGGTGGATCGTGCTTTGCCATTTAATGATATTGATGAACAACTCTACCTCTTGCTGAATGGGTTAGATGTGGTTTATCACTCTCAGGGGGAATTTGAATATGCTGATAAGATCGTATTCAGTGCCCTGGATAAGTTGCGTAAGAATAGCCGCCGTAATCTCAGTCCCCCAACAATAATAGCAGACTGGCGTCCGTGGCTGCATGAAATGCGTTTGTTTAAATCAGAAGCTGAATTGGAAATCATGCGCAAAGCCGGGAAAATCAGTGCCCAGGCACATACCAGAGCTCTGCGAAACTGTCGTCCAAATATGTTTGAGTATCAGCTTGAAGCTGAAATTCACCATGAATTTACCTATCACGGTGCGCGTTATCCTGCTTATAACACTATTGTTGGTGCAGGAGAAAATGCTTGTATTCTGCATTACACAGAAAACGACCGTCGTATGAAAGATGGCGATTTAGTGTTGATCGATGCAGGTTGTGAATATGAAGGGTATGCGGGGGACATTACGCGGACGTTTCCGGTCAATGGCAAATTTACCCGTCCTCAACGAGAAATTTACGACATTGTGCTGAAATCCATCAATGTTTCTCTTGAACTTTATAAACCGGGTACTAGCATTCGTGAAGTGACTGAACAGGTTGTGCGCATCATGGTTGAAGAGCTGGTTAAACTAGGCATTATGCATGGTGAAGTGGAATATTTGATCGAGACTAATGCCTATCGCCAATTTTTCATGCATGGTTTAAGCCACTGGCTGGGACTGGATGTCCATGATGTGGGGCATTACGGTGTTGATCGTGATCGCATTCTGGAACCGGGTATGGTACTCACTGTTGAGCCGGGGCTGTATATCGCACCGGATGCTGATGTGCCGTCGGAATACCGTGGTATTGGGATCCGTATTGAAGACGATATTGTGATTACAGAATCAGGCAATGAGAATTTGACTGAGTATGTCGTTAAAGATCCTGATGAAATTGAAGCACTGATGGCACAGGCAAAACAGGGCTACAGTAATCAGGAAGTCAAGTCATAATGAGCGTGATTATCGTGGGAGGAGGGATGGCTGGTGCAACATTAGCGCTTGCTATTTCTTCTTTGAGCCGGGGACAGTTGCAAATCTCCTTAGTTGAATCAGCAGAGCCAACACAAGAACATCCGGGTTTTGATGCAAGGGCGATTGCTTTAGCTTATGGTACATGTCAGCGTTTGAGTCAGATAGGTGTCTGGTCTGCACTGAAAGATTGTGTGACCCCAATTACTCACGTTCATGTCAGTGACCGCGGTTGTAGTGGTTTTGTTAATATCCGGGCCGACGATTATGACATTCCGGTATTGGGTAACGTGATTGAGTTGCACGATGCCGGAAACCGTCTGTTTGATTTATTAAAACAAGCACCGAATATCAAACTTTATTGTCCAGCTAAAGTGAATGCTGTTGAGCGTCTGGACACTTCAGTTTTTATTACCTTGAATAATGGCAAAGAACTTACGGGAAAACTGTTGATAGCAGCGGATGGAAGCCAGTCTTCCGTAGCAAAAGCCTGTAATATTCCGTGGCAACAGCAGGATTACGGTCAGATTGCCATCATTGCTAATGTCCTGACATCTGAACATCACCGAGGCCGGGCATTTGAGCGTTTTACTGAACATGGCCCGTTGGCACTGTTGCCAATGACAGAAGGGCGCAGCTCGTTAGTCTGGTGTCATCCATTGGATAAATGGGTGGAGATTAATCAGTGGGAAGATGCTAAGTTTCTCCATCAACTGCAAAAAGCGTTTGGCTGGCGGCTGGGAAAAATGTTGGAAACCGGTCAACGGCACAGTTACCCATTGGCCTTAACTACATCTAACCAGCAGATCAGCCATCGTTTGGCATTAGTAGGTAATTCATCCCAAACCCTGCATCCAATTGCAGGACAGGGTTTTAACTTAGGTATGCGTGATGTAATGGCATTAGCCCAGGTTATTTCGGCTGCTGCGATTGAGGGGCACGATATCGGCTCTTATCATGTTCTGACTCGTTACCAACAACAACGCTTTGCAGATCGTGAGGCAACGATCGGTATTACTGATGGGTTGGTCAGGCTGTTTGCCAATGACTACTTTCCGTTGAGAATCGGACGCAATCTTGGCCTGATGGTGATGGAAATGTTGCCACTGATAAAGGGCACACTGGCCCGACAGACATTGGGTTGGGGCGCCCATCGTTCAACGGCAGAATAAGTCAGATTTAAGAGGAAATAAAAACATGCAATCATTTGATGTGGTGATCGCAGGAGGCGGTATGGTTGGCCTTGCGCTGGCCTGTGGTTTACATGGTAGCGGCTTGCGCATTGCGATTGTAGAAGAGCATCCACCAAGCAGTATTTTTCATACCGATGATGAATATGCGTTGCGTGTTTCTGCCATCAATGCAGCCAGTGAACGGTTATTAACCCATCTCGGTGTCTGGCAGAAGCTCCTCGCAATGCGTGTCAGCCCTTATCAGGGGATGGAAGTCTGGGATCAGGATAGCTTCGGTCGTATTCAGTTTGATGCGGCGGAAAATGGCCTCAATCATCTTGGACATATTATCGAAAATAATGTGATACGACAGGCTCTTTGGCAACAGGCTGAAAGTTTATCTGATGTAGCCATGTTTGCCCCTGTTTCTCTTAAGAATGTTGCCTGGGGAGAAAACGAAGCCTTTATTACCCTGTCCGATGAGCGAATGCTGACTTCACGGCTAGTTGTTGGTGCAGATGGTGCTCAATCATGGTTACGTCAGCATGCAGATATCCCATTGACTTTCTGGGATTACGAACATTATGCATTGGTCGCTACCATTCGTACTGTGGAGCCTCATCAGGGGGTTGCGCGCCAGGTTTTTCATGGGGATGGTATTCTTGCTTTCCTGCCACTTTCTGATCCTCACCTATGTTCTATTGTCTGGTCATTGCCTGCGGAAGCGGCGCAACAGCGCAAGACAATGGAGACTGAGTTGTTCAACCGGCAATTGAGTGCTACTTTTGACATGCGATTGGGGCAGTGTGAGTTGATCAGTGACCGTCAGACTATCCCATTAATAGGACGTTATGCTCGTAATTTCGCTGCACATCGGTTAGCTTTATTGGGAGATGCAGCACATACAATCCATCCATTGGCCGGGCAAGGAGTTAATCTGGGGTTTATGGATGTAGCAGAGTTGATCGGAGAATTGATCCGTTTGAACCAGCAAGGCAAAGATATCGGTCAATATCTCTATCTTGGTCGTTATGAGCGTCGCCGTAAACACAGTGCGGCTGTTATGCTGGCTGGTATGCAGGGATTTCGGCAGCTATTTGATGGGAATAATCCTGTCAAGAAATTATTTCGTGATGTAGGGCTGACTTTGGCTAACCGTTTCCCCGGAGTAAAGCCACAATTACTCCGTCATGCGACGGGTCTTCATGATCTGCCGGATTGGTTGATTACTCAAACCTCTTCAGTTGAAAAAATCTAATTCTTCCTCTTGTTTGGGATTAGTTTTTTTTTATAACAGGCTAAAGTGTATTCAGTTAGTTTGCTTCACACTTTAGTCTATTTGTAATAAAAAAAAGAATATTTTTTACATATTACTGCCATTTTTTAGCGTTCTCACACAATAAAATAGAAAAAAATTCCGCATGATAATGAAGGGTTTTTGAAGGTATCATTGTTATGTTGATAATTTATTTTATGGTTCATTTCTATTTTCAGTGATAACTTCTAGTCCAAGGTATCGTTTGCGTCATTAACCGCTTCTTTGCTTCATGATCCAACATTTGCCGGTTAATACGCCGTATGTATGTTATTCAGATCAAGAACGTTTTCATGTCAAAAATGGAAAGAGGGAAATAATGTCAAAACACACCCCACTATATGATCAGCATCTGGCATGCGGGGCGCGCATGGTGGATTTTCATGGCTGGATGATGCCCCTTCACTACGGTTCACAAATCGACGAGCATCACGCCGTGCGTACTGACGCAGGTATGTTCGACGTTTCCCATATGACCATTATGGATTTGCACGGTGCAGGTTGCCGTGATTTTCTCCGTTATCTTCTGGCAAATGATGTTGCTAAGCTGACTGAAAAAGGTAAGGCGCTTTATACCGGTATGCTTAATGCTTCCGGTGGTGTTATTGACGACCTGATTGTCTATTTTTTCACTGATAATTTTTATCGCATGGTCGTTAACTCGGCGACACGTGAAAAAGATTTGGCCTGGATCCAACAACATGCGGAAAAATACCCTGTTGAGATCACCGTTCGTAATGACTTGGCGTTGATTGCAGTTCAAGGTCCTAACGCGCAATCCAGAGTTCAGTCTTTATTAAATAATGAGCAAAACCAATCCATTGCAGGTATGAAACCTTTCTTTGGTGTGCAATCTGGTGACTTATTTATCGCAACTACGGGTTATACCGGTGAAGCGGGTTATGAAATTGCATTGCCTCAGGAACAAGCTGTTGATTTTTGGCAGCAGTTACTGAAAGAAGGTGTTAAACCAGCGGGACTAGGCGCACGGGATACACTGCGTCTTGAAGCCGGTATGAACCTTTATGGTCAGGAAATGGATGAATCCATCTCACCTTTGGCTGCGAATATGGGATGGACGATTGCATGGGCACCGGAAGAGCGCCAATTTATTGGCCGTGAAGCCCTGTTGAAACAGCGTGAAGCTGGGGCAGAACAATTGGTTGGGTTAATCATGCGTGAAAAAGGCGTCTTGCGCAGTGGGTTAACAGTTAGTTTCACAGATAAAACGGGTGAAGTACGTTTTGGTGTTATTACCAGTGGGACGTTCTCACCTACCTTAGGATTCAGTATTGCCCTTGCTAGGGTGCCGCAAGGGGTTGGAGAACAGGCGATTGTCCAGATCCGTAATCGCGAGATGCCGGTTCAGGTTGTAAAACCGGTTTTTGTCAGGATGGGAAAATCGCTTGTAGGATGATTTTGGTCGCAACATTTTAATTAATAAAAATAAGGAGATGGAACCGATGAGTCATGTACCAACTGAATTAAAATATACCGAATCACACGAATGGATTCGCTCTGAAGGAAATGGCGAATATACCGTGGGTATTACCGAACATGCTCAGCAGTTATTGGGTGATATGGTATTCGTTGACTTGCCTGAAATCGGAGCGGTCATAAACAGTGGTGATGATTGTGCAGTCGTTGAATCAGTCAAGGCGGCTTCCGATATTTACGCACCACTGAGTGGTGAAGTTATCGCAGTCAACCCAGCTTTAGAAGGTTCGCCTGAATTAGTGAATAGAGAGCCTTATAACGAAGGCTGGTTATTCCGCATCAAGGTTACTGATGAAAGTGAATGGACCAACCTGCTGGATGCAGAAAGTTATCGGTCACTATTGGAAGAAGAAGAGTAGTAATCACCGCCCCACATCACCTATGTCGCCAACGCCATACAGTGAGTGGGGCGTTTTTTATGTGTGCCGTTTTTAGCTAGTTTCAGGAAATTATTATCAATGATCCAGACTCTAATCCAACTTGAAAATCAAGGTGAATTCATCCGTCGCCACATTGGTTCCTCTGCTGAACAGCAAAAAGAAATGCTGGCAATGGTTGGCTCGAACTCTCTTGACGATCTCACTAATAAAATTGTTCCCTGTGATATCGCATTGCCAGAGCCACCAGCAGTGGGCGAAAGTGCGACAGAGCAACAGGCACTGGCTGAACTGAAAGCAATGGCAAGTCAGAACAAACGTTATCAATCTTATATCGGTATGGGATATGCCCCTGCAATACTACCGCCGGTTATCTTGCGTAATTTACTGGAGAATCCCGGTTGGTATACAGCATATACGCCTTACCAACCTGAAGTTTCTCAAGGGAGATTAGAAGCCTTGCTGAATTTCCAGCAAGTCACCATCGATCTGACCGGATTAGATCTTGCTTCAGCATCCTTGTTGGATGAAGCCACAGCAGCAGCCGAAGCGATGGCAATGGCAAAACGGGTTAGTAAACTGAAAAATGCGGAGCGTTTCTTCGTAGTTGATGATGTTCACCCACAGATATTAGATGTAGTACGTACGCGAGCGGCAACATTCGGGTTTGATGTCATTGTTGATAAAGCAGAAAAAGTACTGGAACTAGAGGGTATTTTTGGTGTTTTGCTGCAACAAGTTGGTACTACAGGTCAGATCCATGATTACAGTGATCTTATCGCAAAACTGAAACAGCAAAAAATTATTGTCAGTGTTGCCGCTGATATTATGGCACTGGTTATGCTGACTGCGCCGGGTAAACAGGGCGCTGATATTGTCTTTGGTTCAGCACAGCGTTTTGGTGTTCCAATGGGATACGGTGGCCCACATGCTGCATTCTTTGCTTGCCGTGAGGAATATAAACGCTCAATGCCGGGTCGTATTATCGGTGTTTCCCGCGATGCCGCTGGCAACCGGGCATTGCGTATGGCAATGCAAACACGTGAACAACATATTCGCCGTGAAAAGGCGAATTCCAATATCTGTACCTCACAGGTATTACTGGCAAATATTGCTGGTATGTATGCGGTTTACCACGGTGCTGAAGGTCTGAAAAGAATTGCGGGGCGCATTCACCGATTGACCGATATTTTAGCTGCAGGTCTACAAAAAGCGGGCATAACGCTACGTCACAAAACATGGTTTGATACATTGGCTGTAGAAGTCGCTGATAAGGCATCAGTACTGGCACGAGCGGAAAAAGCACAAATCAACTTACGGACTGATATTCTTGGTGCCGTTGGCGTGTCATTGAGTGAAAAAAACAGCCGTGAAGACTTGATAACCCTGTATCAGGTTTTAACTGGTGCTGAAACCGTGTTAGATGTTGATGCTCTTGATAGTGAAATATCAGAAAACAGTCAATCTATACCGACTTCAATGCTGCGCAGTGATGAAATTCTGACACATGATACCTTCCGCCGTTATCATAGCGAAACAGATATGATGCGCTATATGCATAGCCTGGAACGTAAAGATCTGGCACTGAATCAGGCGATGATCCCATTAGGGTCATGTACAATGAAACTGAATGCGGCTGCTGAAATCATACCAATCACATGGTCTGAATTTACTGACCTGCATCCTTTCTGCCCGTCAGAACAAGCACAGGGTTATCAACAATTGATTAGCCAGCTCTCACATTGGTTGGTATTACTGACAGGATATGATGCGGTATCTATGCAGCCAAACTCTGGTGCTCAAGGAGAATATGCTGGCTTACTGGTAATTCGTCATTACTACGCCAGCCGTGGTGAACAACACCGTCATATCTGCCTGATCCCAAGCTCAGCCCACGGCACAAACCCAGCATCTGCACATATGGCAGGTATGACGGTGGTTGTGGTGAATTGTGATAAAGAAGGCAATATCGATTTGGCAGACCTGTGTGAAAAAGCGGAAAAATACCGTGATGAACTGGCTTGTATCATGGTTACCTATCCATCAACCCATGGTGTATATGAAGAAACCATCCGCCAGATTTGCGACATTATTCATCAAAATGGTGGGCAGGTTTATCTTGACGGTGCAAATATGAATGCTCAGGTTGGGATCACAACGCCGGGCTTTATTGGTGCTGACGTTTCACACCTGAACCTGCATAAAACCTTCTGTATTCCCCATGGCGGTGGTGGTCCGGGTATGGGGCCGATTGGTGTGAAAAAACACCTTGCCCCTTTCCTTCCGGGGCATTCCGTGGTGGAAATGGGATCATTAACTACATCGGGTGCCGTGTCGGCTGCACCATTCGGCAGTGCATCTATTCTGCCGATTAGCTGGATGTATATCCGCATGATGGGAGCAAAAGGGTTGAAACAAGCCAGTCAGGTTGCGATCCTGAATGCAAACTACATCGCTGCTCGTCTGAAAGGTGCTTATGAAATCCTTTATACTGGCCGCAATGGTTACGTTGCCCATGAATGTATTTTGGATATTCGCCCACTGAAAGAAGAATTCGGCATCAATGAAATGGATATCGCCAAGCGTTTGATTGACTATGGCTTCCATGCACCAACCATGTCATTCCCTGTCGCCGGAACTCTGATGGTTGAGCCAACAGAATCAGAAAGTAAGATTGAAATTGATCGTTTTATTGATGCAATGCTAGCAATCCGCGAAGAAATCAAAAAAGTGGCGGAAGGTGATTGGCCACTGGAAGATAACCCGCTGGTGAATGCACCACATATTCAGGATGAGCTGATTGCTGACTGGGAGCATGCGTACAGCCGTGAAATTGCCGTTTTCCCGACAGCAGAGACAAAAGCAAATAAATATTGGCCGTCGGTGAAACGTCTTGATGATGTGTATGGGGATCGTAACTTGCATTGCTCTTGTGCACCAATTGAAGATTATCGTTAATCATAGTGTTGTTTAATTGATTTAGAATCAAATCGATTAGAAATAAAAGCAGTGTTGAGAGCCACTCCCCCACTGCTTTTTTATATTAGCTAGAGACATCCGCTGGAATAATTTAATCCTTTTTTAAGGTGATAAAGTGATAAGAATCCATTTTGTGGTACATGAATATTTTGAAGCGCCAGGGGCATATGAAGATTGGGCTAACGCAAGAGGATATCAGACTACATTTTCACGGGTTTATCTCGGCGATAAATTACCAGATTCAGTTGAGGGTATTGATTTTCTGATAGTAATGGGAGGGCCGCAAAGTCCCGCAACCACAACGACTGACTGTGCACATTTTGATGCAGCAGCGGAAAAGCAACTTATTGTAAAAGCGATTGCATCAGATAAGGTCGTTATTGGTGTCTGTCTTGGTGCACAGTTAATTGGAGAAGCATTAGGGGCTGCTTTTGAGCATAGTCCTGAGAAAGAAATAGGAAAGTATCCTATTATGCTTACTGCGGAAGGTTTAAAAAATGATAAATTTACTCATTTCGGTGAACGTCTTGAAGTTGGGCATTGGCATAACGACATGCCGGGTTTGACTCAGGATGCAAAAATTATCGCTTATAGTGAAGGTTGCCCCAGACAGATTATTGAATACCAAAGTTTGGTTTATGCTTTCCAGTGTCATATGGAACTGACTACAGAGGTAGTTGAATTGCTTATCCAAAATTCAGAAAAAGACCTTAGTAAAGCGGATAAGTATACATTTGTTCAAACACCGGAAATACTACGCTCCCATGATTATAGTGAGATGAATAATAAGTTATTTGTTTTTCTCGATAAATTGGCTAACCAATATATGAAGTTAAATTGATTGATATAATCGTCACGACGGTTTTTAAGTCGTGACGATAAACTGAACGCTTTTAATTGGGAATAGAAAATTACACTTTTAACCAACCTTTTTCTCTTGCTGCTTCCAGTTGTGGTAGCAAATATTTCCAAAATTCAGGGTAACTTTCAGAAATAAACTGGAGCAAGTTAAAGACTTGTTCAAAACGAATACCATTTTCTACCCAACTCTGCCCATTATTATGCAAGTTCATAAATACTGGCATAACCCTGTCGAGCATTTTGGCAAAACGTGCTTCAGGTGTTTCTCCGTCTTCATACTCGTACCAAAGGGCGAGAAAATAATCTCTCTGCGTTTCTGGCAACAAGCCGAAAATACGTTTGGCAGCTTGCACTTCTTGTTCATGAATAGCTTCACGAGCAGCTAAATCAAACGCCATAACATCCCCGGCATCGATTTCCACAATATCGTGAATCAATGCCATCTGTATAACACGGCTGATGTTTACCTCTCCGGCATAAGGAGCAAAACTGATAACTGCAAGAGCAAAGTGCCAGCTATGTTCCGCAGAATTTTCATTGCGCTGATTGTTCAGAATTTTCGTTTTACGGTGAACATATTTTAATTTATCCAGCTCCATGATAAAGGAGATAACATCGGTAAACGGGCCGAAATTAACAGGAGATACAGTCGATGACATAAGAAACTAAACCTCAAATATTATTTTTCTTCCAATGAATAAGGCAGTGCCTGAATAGAGAGAGAATGCCCTTCATCGTTGCGAATACGGAATACATTATCTGTTTCCATATCATTGCTCATAACGATCTGTACCCAAACAGAGCCATCAGCCAATTTGACCGCAGCGAGAACTGAGCCAGTCCGACGCCATTTATCGCCTAACTGCCATTCCAGTTCATCACCTGCCACAGGAAGAGAAGAGGCGCTACCTGCCAGCCAATACATTGCCCGCTTATTAGCACCACGATATTTAGCACGTGCTACTATTTCCTGACCGGCATAGCAGCCTTTTTTGAAACTAATACTGTCTTTGATGGCCTGAAGATTAGTAGCCTGTGGAATAAATTGTGCGCTGCTTGCTTCATCAATTACGGGGAATCCTGCTTCAATCTCCAACGCCAGCCACTGCTGGCTATCGTTCAATTGTGCCTGAAATTTTTCAACTAACACTTCGGCTAATTTGGTTGCAGTCGTGTTATCTGTAACTAAAAGAAAACGTTCTGTAGGGAGAGAGAAATGAAGAATAGTTGTTGTTTCATGTTGGATAACGGTTGCTTCTGCATCAGGTAAAATGGGAAAAAGTGTTGCCAGTGCTTCCCGGCTTCCCACTCCGGCGATACCAAGCAAGATATTTTTTTCGTCTTTGATAAAGGACACTTTGGAGAATACAGCATACTTTTTCAATTCAGCCAGTTGCGTATCCAATACTGAGCGGCGTTCAATATAGGCAAAACCTTCTCCACGATGAAACAGCCGCAGATTGCTCCACATCTTTCCTTTAGCATCACAATGAGCACATAGTACATGTTGATTTGCAGCCAGGGAGTTAATATCTGCGGTCACCTGACCTTGCAGATATTTTTCTGTATCAGTCCCGGTTGCGGTGGCCATTGCCCAATCATCAAGGGAAATTAATGTCAGTGGAAGTGTTGTGGAAGATAATGGAGATTGTGCAGAAAACGGAATTTGGTAAGCCATAACAGCTCCTGCCATAAACTATCTGAGAAATAACGTTAATGGTAAAAGAGATGAAGCTCAATGCAAAGGAGTTATTTTTGTTATTTGCTGGTTGAAGGTTTATTGGCAGATTGGTGTGATACCTTTTATTGCGATACTTTTCGCATATTGTAGAGATACCAACAGTTCAATCGTTACCAACGATGAAAAATAGCTCAGAATCATAGATAATTACAGGTTCTTACTGTAACAAGTTTTTACAATGATAAATTTTTTACAATGATAAAGTATTGCCGTCCCTATGGCACGAATGAAAATAATCAAGAGGCTTTTTAAACATGGATATTGACAATAAAGCGCGTATTCACTGGGCATGTCGTCGTGGGATGCGTGAACTGGATATTTCTATTATGCCATTTTTTGAATATGAATATGACTCGTTAAATGATAATGAAAAACGCATTTTTGTTCGTTTGCTGGAATGTTCAGATCCTGATCTTTTCAATTGGCTGATGAATCATGGCCGCCCGGAAGATGAGGAGCTTTTCAACATGGTGCAATTGATTCAACGCAGAAACCAAGCTCGTGGCCCTGTGGCACAGTGAACTGAGAGTATCTCTCCGAGCCCGCCTGTTTTCCTCTGGCGTGCATGGAATTATTCTTCTGGTTGCTCTATTAACACCGTGGTTTGCCAATAGTTTTTATGTCTGGCTTCTGCCGTTGATCATTATCTCCATCGTAGCGAGTTGGATAAGGAGCCTGAGAAATATCATGCAGTGTCAGGGGAAACTAATACTGTTTTGTGGCAATAAGGTACACTGGCAAAAAGAAAGATGGAAAATGACTCAACCACCGTGGCTTAGCCGTTATGGGATAATGCTCACCTTACGTACCTTTGAGCAAGCGGAAAGTTTTCGCCATCGGCCTAATATTCGATTATGGGTGGCATCGGATAGTATGTCGGTTAAAGATTGGCGTAGTTTTAGCCAGATTATGCGTAGTACAGAATTGTGGAAAGAAAAGGCAGAAAGATCATGAAAATCTGACAGACTTATTCCTGAGTGGAGAATCTGTTGTGGCTAAGAAATAGATATATCACTACTGAACTGGCGAATGGCAATAAGCTGTTTTATTAGCGAATTCGGTGACCGCCTGGACGGTCACCTCTGATGAAAGGTATTCTCTTATCACCATCTATAAATCAGGCTACAAATTTTTATAATGAGTACCAACACTTTGAATCTCGATTATTTTGTCAGTGTCATTTTTGATGAATGTTACCCTGTGTTCTTGGCTTAGTCTTATACTAAATAAATCTCTACCTTGCAATTTTTCGAAGTTACTGCCGCTTGCTGTACCAATATTTTTTGCTGCTGTGATTGGATCGTTACCCTTTTGTACCTCTTTTATAAATGAGCTATATTTTTGCTTTGCAGCATCGTCCATATTAGCAAATCCATTTTTGGATTTGTTATCTCTAAGTTTTTGCAAACTAACTTTCCATTTAGACGGTGCTGTTGTGGACGACGCTACTGGACCCAATTTAGGCCCTTTTGTTGGACCGGCCAGATAACCTATTCTGCCATCAGGTAGCTTCTGAGGTGGTCGAAAGAAAGACTGAGAAAGTTTTTTTCTCCCAATATAATTCTCTAATGATTTAGTTTCTAGTCCGTTGTAAAAACTTCTTGAAAAAATCCTATTTCCTAGTGATGTCGCAGCAGATAAGATAAATAAAAAATCAATTAATTTAAAAAATCTTGCCGCGTTTGATTGTTGATTTTCCTCCAGTGGGATTTCTTGTGAAGCAAAGAAATAGAGCGCTAATAATTTATCTTCATCTAAATAATCTTTCAATGGCTTATTTTCAAGACCAGGAACATCCCAGGTATTTTCAGGATATTCACCTTCAAAATCCAGTTCGTTCTGGAGAAATCCATTTGCCATATCTTTAGAAATTTGATCACCATTCTCACCCAATAGTGCAGATGAAAGATTAGACATGTATTCTTGATAAATGCTATCCGCGGTATCCTTATTCTTATAATAGTCATCTGGAAGTTGAGAGACATTATGAATACCACTTACCGCTAAAGCGTAAGCTAATATTACTTTTTTAGCTCGATATTCAATTCCATATGCTGCTGTATGACCTTCATCTGTTTGCTTAAAGTTTAGTATACGTATTATATCTCCCGCTATTTGCTTTTCAACGGATGGATAACCTTCACCTCTAGCATCAGGCGTTAATTGTATTACACTCGAAGTTGTTATGGATTTTATAACCATTGTATTTTCAACCATTGTACTTTCCCATTATGTTGGCGTTTATTGAAATAAAGACTAATATAAATTGCAGCGTTGATTTCCGCTGTTACGGTTTCTTGACTGCTTTAATTAAATTATCAAGTTTATTTTCTCTCTATAATATCCTTACAAACACCTCGGATAATTGAGGTGCTAATATTTTAATAATAAGTAACTAGATAATCATTTTTTATGATTATGACTTAATATAAAAAACATGTGTTTATGTGACTGATGGATATATAGATAACATAGCAATTTTATGGTGTCAAGCACTGCTAAGTGACTTAATTTTGATTATATTATAGGCATGAGTGATTCGATTTTAATTAAATCTCTGTAGCCTGAGCCAGTTTATCAGGACTCTTTTAGAGACAACTGTAGCGAATGAAACAGCATTATCTCTATATATTTTGTTTTAGTGTTATCTCTAATGACAATGGAGAAGAAAGTAAAACAGATAAAATTACGCGATGTAGTTTTGATATTAATTTTTTTCCATCATTATTGTATGGAATTTCTGACAAATATGTTGGCGTATATGCTGTTAAATTTTTTTTAAATTGTTGTTAGTTTTAATTGTGAAATAATTTAAGCGTTATCACATATTTCTCAATCTTTTATGGTGGTGAATTGATTTTGCAAATAGAATTTACATTTTATTATATATTCATTAGTTATAAGTTAATGCAATTTATTTATGAGTAATATGCTTCTGCTAATAACTAAGTAATTTGTCATTAGTTCAATTTTAATTAACTTTAAAATAATCAGGGTCTTTAGATAAAATGTCACTTTCTGATGGATTAGTTACTTAAAGGTAGTATTATAATTAAGACTGTATCTTGCATACGTACAGTTATTACGAAATTTCAACTTTAAAGAAGGGACTTATATGAAGGTTTCCACACTTGTTGTATCAGTTGCTTTGGCTGGCTTTTGCTTTGTTGCAAACGCCTCTACTCTTGATCATGTTGCTGTTTATTCTACAGAGAAATCTAACGGCTCTATGTCAGCGGGTGGCAAAAATGCTTACACTAAATCCTTCGAAGTTGCAGTAGCGAACTTATCCGGTAAGGATATTGATTTGTCAAAGTTTTGTTTGAAAGCTTACTCTCCTGATAAAAAAGAATTTAGGCTGGATACGGTTGATGAAGGGCTGAATCAGGGCACACTGAAAGCGGGCAAGTCCGTCAAAGGTATTGCTGTGTTTGCTTCTGAAAATGACGTAGTTCATAAAGCCGCTCTGATTAAAATTTCTGACGATTGCAAGTGACCAGATAAAGCAGCCGGGAAGGCTGCTTTATCTGGATTAGCCTTTCAGGCCTGCTCTGAACTCTTAAGAAAATTTAAGTGATGTTAAAACAGTGCTTCCATCTCTGACAATATTTGCATACTCCATTGATTCAAGCGCTCATCAGTCTCTTCAAACTGGTTCACATCATCCAGCGCAAGGCCGACAAACTGTTTGCCATCTTCCGTCAGTGGTTTTGGGCTGGTGAATTCATAACCTTCAGTCGGCCAGAAACCGATAAACTGCACGCCCGTAGGAAGCAAATGGTGATACAGCATTCCTAAGGCATCTAGAAACCATTCGCTGTAATCAATTTGATCGCCCATGCCATACATGGCAACAATTTTCCCTGTCAAATTCAGTGATGGAAGTTGATCCCAAATAGCCAGCCAATCTTCCTGTATTTCACCGAAATCCCATGTAGGAATGCCGAGGATCAAGACAGAATATTCTTCCATCAATTTAGGATCACAATCTTTGACGTTGTGTAGGTCGATCAGATCCTCACCAAGAATATCGCGTATTTTTTCTGCTACCATTTCAGTATAGCAAGTGGTAGAGCCGTAAAAGAGACCAATTTTCATCATTATTTATCAGAGAATTTCTAATATGAGAGAGGGTATTGTAACAGAAGAATTGCTTTTTCAGGCATAATAGCCGATCGGAAGGCACAGATATAAAGGAGGGCTTGTGCCAAGAAAACACGTATTAAAAACTGATGTATCGGAACAGAGCCCGTCGGCTAATCCCCTGATAGAGCAATTTTTGGATACGATCTGGCTGGAAAAAGATCTGGCAGAAAACACATTGGCTTCTTATCGACTTGATTTACAATCTCTGAATAATTGGCTGGTGTATGGTGGTTATGATTTGCTTTCTGTACAGTCTATCGAACTACAATCATTTTTGGCTGAACGGGTAGATGGCGGTTATAAAGCCAGTAGCTCTGCGCGTTTGTTGAGTGCCATGCGCAGATTGTTTCAGTATCTCTATCGTGAAAAAATGCGGACGGATGATCCAACCGCGCTTTTATCTGCCCCCAAGTTACCTAAGCGCTTACCAAAAGATTTAAGCGAAAAACAGGTTGAAGATTTGCTAAACGCGCCCTCGACTGATCAACCAATAGAACTGCGGGATAAAGCGATGCTTGAAGTGCTTTATGCTTGTGGGTTACGCGTATCTGAATTGGTTGGATTAACATTATCGGATGTGAGTTTACGTCAGGGCGTTGTCAGGATCATGGGTAAGGGGAATAAAGAGAGATTAGTTCCTTTAGGAGAAGAAGCGCTCTACTGGCTGGAACAGTATTTAGAGTATGGACGCCCATGGTTACTGAATGGCATAGTGTCCGATGTGTTTTTTCCCAGTAAACGGGGAACACAGATGACGCGCCAGACTTTCTGGCATCGGATCAAACATTATGCTGTATTGGCTGGTATTGATTCTGAGCGTTTATCCCCGCACGTTTTACGCCATGCTTTTGCAACACATTTAATCAATCATGGTGCTGACTTACGGGTTGTGCAGATGTTACTCGGACACAGTGATCTCTCCACAACACAAATTTATACACATGTGGCAACTGAACGTCTTAAAGTGCTACATCAACAACATCATCCTCGCGGATAACAATTCATAAATGGCTGTTCATTGAGCACTGTTTATGAATATCTTGCGAAGAAAGGTGCAAAAAGGAACAAAGTAATGAAGAAGATTGCGTTTTGTCTTTCCTTGATACTAACTGCTTTTGCTAACAATACTTTTGCTGACGACAGCATGATTAATAACTCATTGTCAAAAATGGGACTTAAGGCAGAAAGTATCACGCCATCACATATTGCCGGGGTAAGTACTGCTTTAACCCCGCATGGAACTCTTTACATCTCCAATGATGGTAAGTATCTGTTCCAGGGGCCACTTTACGATCTCAGTGGAAAAGTACCAAAACAAGTGATTAATCAGGCTTTGGTAAAAAAACTGGAAGCCTTGAAAGATCAAATGATCATTTATAAGGCGCCAAAAGAAAAACATGTAGTTACTGTATTTACAGACATTACTTGTGGATATTGCCGTAAGTTACATGAAAATATTAAGGAATATAATGATGAGGGAATAACTATCCGTTACCTGGCATTCCCTCGTCATGGCCTGCAACACCAATCAGCGAAAAATATGCAATCTATTTGGTGTAGTGCGAAACCTGCTAAGGCATTGGATGATGCTTTTAAAGACGAGAAAATTTCACCTATTGAAAGTTGTAAAAAGGATATTGCTAAACATTATGAGCTCGGCTTACAGTTTGGTGTCAGTGGGACACCCGCTATGATACTCAAAGATGGCAGTATGATCAGTGGTTTTATGCCGCCAAAAGATTTAGCTGACGCATTAGCGCAGCATGCTGAATAACCATCGCCAACAGATCCTGATTTAGTGAATAACAGGTAGTGAATTAAGTCCAGTGAATAGAAAAACACAACTCCGCCGCCGCCCGGCGGCGGATGATAGCCACCTTCCCGATAGTATCCATCCGTTATTACGCCGTTTATATGCTACGCGTGGTATACGCCAGGCTGATGAGTTAGAACGCGGAGCGAAAGGGTTACTTAATTATCAATCTCTCAATGGCATTGAAGAGGCTGTTTCCCTGCTTATTGCAGCATTACACCAACATTGGCGCATTGTTGTTGTCGGTGATTTTGATGCTGATGGAGCAACCAGTACCGCATTAAGCATTCGTGCATTATGTGCAATGGGATATCGGGATCTGGATTATTTTGTGCCTAATCGTTTTGACGATGGTTATGGATTAAGTTTGCAGGTCGTGAATGATGTCGCCAAAAAAGGGGCAGATCTGATCATTACCGTCGATAATGGAATCTCTTCCCATGAAGGTGTTACAGCAGCACATCAGTACGGTATTAAAGTGATCGTCACAGATCACCATTTGCCGGGGGAAATACTGCCAGCCGCAGATGCCATTATCAACCCCAATCTGGTGGATTGTTCCTTTCCTTCAAAAGCATTGGCGGGTGTTGGTGTTGCTTTTTACCTGATGTCCGCTCTCAGAGCAGAACTACGTAAAATAGGGTGGTTTGAGCAACAGGGTATTCCTTTGCCGAATCTGGCAGAATTGCTTGATTTGGTGGCATTGGGAACAGTAGCAGATGTCGTTCCTCTTGATACCAACAACCGTATTCTGGTGTATCAAGGATTGAACCGGATCCGGGCAGGGCGTTGTTGTGCCGGTATTCGTGCATTACTGGAAGTTTCCAAACGGGAATCAGGAAAGCTGGTTGCCAGCGATTTGGGGTTCTCCCTAGGCCCACGGTTAAATGCAGCAGGGCGACTGGATGATATGTCCGTTGGCGTCGCATTGCTGTTGACTGATGATATTGTACAGGCACGACAAATTGCCTTGAATTAGATGGATTAAACCAAACTCGCCGTGAAATTGAACAGGGTATGCAGCAGGAAGCCTTGCAGATCTGTGACCAAATTGAACGTACTCATACTGAATTACCTTATGGGCTGGCTATTTATCATCCTGAATGGCATCAGGGAGTCGTGGGCATTTTAGCATCTCGTATTAAAGAACGTTTTCATCGTCCGGTTATTGCTTTTGCTCCTGCGGGAGACGGAACACTAAAAGGTTCAGGTCGTTCCGTCAATGGACTCCATATGCGAGATGCTCTTGAGCGCCTTGATACCTTATATCCGGGATTAATGCTAAAATTTGGTGGTCATGCTATGGCAGCCGGGTTATCGATTGAGCAGGATAAATTCGACCAATTTCAGCGCCGTTTCTCTGAGTTGGTGGCAGACTGGCTGGATGTCGCTCAACTTGAAGGTGTCATCTGGAGTGATGGTGAGCTGGCATTAAAAGAGCTGTCACTGGAAGTTGCTGAGATCCTGCGGGATGGAGGTCCTTGGGGGCAGGCATTTTCTGAGCCGGTATTTGACGGTAAATTCAAGCTGCTGCAACAGCGGATTGTTGGTGAAAATCATCTGAAAGTCATGCTTGAGCCGTTAAAAGGAGGGCCGATGTTGGATGGTATTGCGTTTAATATCGATACAAAATTCTGGCCAGATAACAGCGTTAAGACGGTGGAACTGGCTTATAAACTGGATATCAACGAATTTCGCGGTAATCGTGATGTTCAGCTTTTAATCCAGCACATCTGGCCTCACTGAATTGGCTTCACTGACTGAGTCGATCGATTGGCTAAGGTAGTGTGATTAACCATCTATCCATTGCCACATAATCAAATGTGATTATGTGGCAAGTCACTTGAAATGCTATAAACCCTTTGCCAGATCCGCTACAATACACGGTTCGAAAATATCCATACGATCATTTTTCTGTAAAAAACATCGTTTTTTATAAAAACACAACGTATAAGACACGAAATATGTTTGAAATTAATCCGGTAAAAAACCATATTCAGAACCTGTCTGAGCGGACAGCAGTTCTGAGGGGGTATCTTTGACTATGATGCCAAGAAAGAACGTTTAGAAGAAGTCAATGCTGAATTGGAGCAGCCTGATGTCTGGAATGAACCGGAGCGGGCACAGGCGTTGGGTAAAGAGCGTTCATCGCTGGAAGGCATTGTAGAAACGATTGATCAGCTTGAGCAAGGCTTAGAAGATGTAAACGGCTTGTTGGAACTGGCCATTGAAGCTGATGATGAAGAAACTTTCAATGAAGCGGTAGCTGAATTGGAACAATTGGAAGAAAAATTAGGCCAGCTTGAATTCCGTCGCATGTTCTCTGGCCAATATGACAGTGCAAACTGTTATTTGGATCTACAGGCAGGTTCTGGTGGTACGGAAGCACAAGACTGGGCGAGTATGTTGATGCGCATGTATTTGCGTTGGGCGGAATCCAAAGGCTTTAAGACCGAAATTATTGAAGAATCTGATGGCGATGTTGCCGGTCTGAAATCTGCTACCATCAAAATTATCGGTGAATATGCCTACGGTTGGTTACGTACAGAAACTGGTGTACATCGTCTGGTACGTAAAAGCCCGTTTGATTCTGGTGGTCGCCGTCATACATCATTCAGCTCAGCTTTTATTTACCCGGAAGTTGACGATGACATTGATATCGAAATCAATCCTGCTGATTTGCGTATCGACGTATACCGTGCCTCTGGTGCGGGTGGTCAGCATGTCAACAAAACCGAATCTGCGGTGCGTATTACTCACGTACCGACAGGTATTGTTACTCAGTGCCAGACAGACCGCTCTCAGCATAAAAACAAAGATCAGGCGATGAAACAGTTGAAAGCTAAACTGTACGAGCTGGAAATGCAGAAGAAAAATGCTGATAAACAGGCTATGGAAGAGAACAAATCGGATATCGGTTGGGGTAGTCAAATCCGCTCTTATGTTTTGGATGATTCCCGCATTAAAGACTTGCGTACAGGTATCGAAACCCGCAATACGCAGTCTGTGCTGGATGGTGATTTGGACAAATTCATTGAAGCAAGCTTAAAAGCTGGCCTATGAGGAACTAAAATGTCACAACAACAGCAGGGGGCTGAACAGGCTCCTGATTTAAATAACGAACTGAAAACACGCCGTGAAAAACTGGCTACACTGCGCAGCAACGGTATTGCATTCCCGAATGATTTTCGTCGTGAAAACATTTCTGAAGATCTGCATGCAAAATACGATGACAAGACTCAGGAAGAGCTGGAGGCGCTGAACATTGAAGTGACTATTGCAGGTCGTATGATGACCCGCCGTATCATGGGTAAGGCATCTTTTGCAACCTTGCAGGATATGGGCGGCCGTATTCAGATCTACGTTTCCCGTGACGATCTGCCGGAAGGCATTTATAACGAACAGTTCAAGAAATGGGACTTAGGTGACATTTTAGGTGCACGCGGTAAATTATTTAAAACCAAAACCGGCGAGCTTTCTATTCATTGTAGTGAACTGCGTTTACTGACTAAGGCATTGCGCCCATTGCCGGATAAATTCCACGGTCTGGCGGATCAGGAAACCCGTTACCGTCAGCGTTATCTGGATCTGATCTCGAATGATGAATCGCGTAAGGCATTCCAGATCCGTTCCCGTGTTATGTCTGCGTTGCGTAATTTCATGATCAGCAAAAACTTCATGGAAGTTGAAACGCCGATGATGCAGGCGATCCCTGGCGGAGCGAGTGCGCGTCCATTTATTACTCACCACAATGCGCTGGATATCGACATGTATCTGCGTATAGCGCCAGAGCTTTACTTGAAACGTCTGGTGGTGGGTGGTTTTGAACGCGTGTTCGAAATCAACCGTAACTTCCGAAATGAGGGGGTTTCACCACGCCATAACCCAGAGTTCACCATGATGGAACTCTACATGGCCTATGCTGATTATCAGGATTTGATCGTTCTGACAGAAGAACTGTTCCGCACACTGACTCAGGAAGTGTTGGGTACGACGTTGGTCAAATACGGTGAACAAGAGTTCGATTTTGGCAAACCTTTCGTGAAAATGACCATGAAAGAAGCGATTTGCAAATACCGCCCGGAAACCAATGTGGCGGATCTGGATGATATGGTTAAAGCTGTTGCTATCGCTGAATCTCTTGGTATTGAAGTTGAAAAAGGTTGGGGATTAGGCCGCGTTCAGTGTGAAATTTTTGAAGAAACTGCGGAAAGCCATCTGATTCAGCCGACATTTATTACTGAATATCCGGCAGAAGTTTCTCCACTGGCGCGTCGTAATGACGATAATCCATTCATTACTGACCGTTTTGAATTCTTCATTGGTGGACGTGAAATCGGTAATGGTTTCTCCGAGCTGAACGACGCAGAAGATCAGGCAGAACGTTTTGCAGAGCAGGTTCGTCAGAAAGACGAAGGTGATGATGAAGCCATGTTCTACGATGATGACTACGTAACTGCGTTGGAACACGGCATGCCGCCAACAGCGGGTTTGGGTATTGGTATCGACCGTATGGTGATGTTGTTCACTAACAGCCATACCATTCGTGACGTGATCTTGTTCCCGGCTATGCGTCCGAACAAATAATCGCTTTTTGATTAAAATCAATAAATAACGTCCTGCTCAGTTTGTTGAGCGGGGCGTTTTTGCAGTAAGAAAAATAAAAAGTGAGGAAAAGGCAAGCGTAGCGCGTCAGTAATGCGTTGAATAGGCCAAAATGATTATATCCGGTTAAGCGAGAAACTCTTTCTGGCTGGCAATCAATTTAGCACCACAGGCCGTGTACATCCCTTCCACAGCGATAGATTTTCCTTTAGTTTTTAAATTATTACTGCCTTCGACAATAGGAAAAACACCATCGCATTTGGGGCACTCAACTAAATCCGCCTCTCCAGCAACGGGAATACCTTTATAAGTATAGCCACCCACAGCAGTAATCACTTTTCCAGCGTGATCGGTTGTGTCGTTTAATAAAATAACGGCTTTGTTTGCCATGTTTAACCTCATATCTGAAACATTCTATTATCAATGATTAAATCAGCAACAACATCAGCAACCATAAATAATTTATATTAATTTCTGATGTTATGATGCTTCAAGACAAGCGTTTTACCATTCCCCATAGGGATATTTTTTCCCTTTGATAAAGTCTTTGATATATTTGGGGTAATCGTCTCCATAACCACTAGAATGCTTTGTTCTTCCCTGGCATATTGTCATCTTATCGCCGGAAATGGATTCACCAGTAGCAACTAATATATTGTTACCATTATTTTTATCATAACCGCGTAACCATGCACGGGCAGTTCCACTGGGAGCTAAACCAATAAGCATTGTATCTCGATAGAATATATGTCCCTTAACTGCGCGCCCGATATAAGGTTCACGTATCAGTTGTCAGACTTCGGGGGTAAGCTAGCGGGAAAATATTTAGGAGTGCGAAATTTAAACCACCATTTATCATAAGGCAGTGGTTCACTGTGGGCACAATAGGTTTGTAAGTCACCATCCGTTTTCCGGGTGGATAGGACTGACAGGCGGTTAATCCCAACATCACACCTAAGCTCAGTAACAAGGCGAATGATCTTTTGTTTTTCATTATGAAATTTCCTTATCGGTAATATCAAAAATGACGCGATGCCATTTGTCACATGGACGATTCACAAAATGGCAAATGCGATGGCATTTACACCACCCTGTATATGATCATCCTTTATCACGACCGAATTCCAGTGGGATGAGCAATGGACGTATTTTGTCTGGATCAACGCTAACTCTTCAGCGGTAAAAGGGGTTGAAGGCTGGCCTTGCCGAACCGCATGCCCTTGTTTAATGGCTTTTTCTGCCAGAGGTACAAGTTCCGGAGGGTTACGCTGTTTTGATACGCCTGACTGGCCCGCGAAAGGCCGTATTAACGTCATTGGCGCCATTCTCGAAAATACCTTCGTCACCTTAAGCTTATTTACCGAGAATATTAATGCCGATGTTTTTTATGCGTGGATGACGCAAGATTTGCTGCCAAAGCTTCCACACGGAGCAGTGATAGTGATGGATAATGTGCTTTCCATAAACGGAATGACACGACACAAGCGATAGCAAACAGCCGATGTCAACTGGAATGGCTTCCCGCTTATAGTCCGGATTTGAACCCGATAGAACACAAATGGGACGGAGCAAAAGCGATAAGGAGGCAGAAAAGATGTTCAGTTGATGAGTTGTTTACGGAGCATATTGAATGTGTCAGGTTATATTGATTCTGCTATATAGCCACTCATACAGGGTATGATAAATTAATAAAGAAGTATCGGGAGACACACGAATGATAAAGCCATTCAAGCAACAACAGCCTTAGTCGCTGCTAGGGGGCAGTGTGTTTGAGATGCACTGGCAATGGTTGATTATCTCATTGAGAACGACGATGATCGATATATTGGCCGCAAAAATAGCGGAGTATGAAAACAACAGCGAACGCTTTAATGTGTGACCAGATATTTTTCTTTGAAATAAATCGGATTCAAAAATGTAAACGGAGCAAAGCCCAAACAATGTTGATAAGAGAATATGAAAAACAAAAAGACAACCCCCACACCACATGATGCTGCGTTCAAAGGGTTCATGGCACGGATTGAGAATGCGCGTGATTTTTTTGACATTCATCTACCGGAAAAAATCAAAAAACTGTGTGATTTTAGTACGCTAAAATTGACTAACTCGTCATTCATTGACGGCCATTTGCGTTCACGCATGTCTGACGTGCTCTATTCGGTGGAAACCCTACAAGGGGCTGGTTATATTTATGTGCTAGTTGAGCACCAGTCAACAGTTGATAAAATGATGGCATGGCGCATGATGCACTATGCTTTTATGGCGATGAATCAGCATTTGCAGCAAGGTAATAAGGAATTGCCGCTGGTAGTGCCCGTTTTGTTTTATCATGGCGACACCAGCCCTTATCCCTTTCAGCAAACATGGACACAATGCTTTTCATTGCCGACACTGGCGGAGGAAATGTACTTCAACCCGTTTCCGCTGGTGGACGTGACCGTGATTGATGATAATGAACTGGTCAATCATCGCAAAATTGCCGTGATGGAATTGGCAATGAAACATAAGAACTTGCGTGAAGGATTTAAAGCGGTGACAACACTGTTATCCCATGCCCTTAAACAGAACTATAATAGTGACAATGATGTTTTAACTATTCTGAACTACCTGTTTGTTACAATGGATTCGCCGCATTTTGAACAAGTGATCCAACAACTGATAGAGCAGGCGGATAGCCATCAGGAGGTAATTATGAGTATTGCACAACGATTGCAGGACAAAGGCCGGGAAGAAGGTATCCAGAAAGGAAGACTAGAAGGAAGATTGGAAGGAAAATTAGAGGGTAAGAAAGAGGCATCAATTGATATTGCCCGTACCCTTTTAAAAAATGGTGTTAGTATTGAACTGGTTATGGCAAGTACCGGCCTGAGCCGTGAAGAACTACTTTCCCTGCAATAATATTTTTTTCTTCTGGTTGTTTCTTACCCGCTTTTCAGGGCGGGTAAGTGTAGATAGCCTGCAAACGAAAACCGTTCTGCCTGCAATCTGTAGTGGTATAAGGATCTCGTACACCTCAAAAGCCTGCTAATGTTATTCATATGACAATGAGGTGTGACAATGAAAGTGAAATTCACCAAACGCAACTATTCCACTGAATTTAAGCTGGAAGCGGTTCAACAGGTTATTCCCCATCAACAACGGGTTATCGATATCGCCCGTTCATTGGGGATCAATAACAGCATGCTGGGAAAATGGGTTCACTAGTACCAAGCCGAAATACAGGGAATCACGCCTGTGGGTAAGGCACTGACGCCCGAACAACGCCAGATACAAGCATTAGAAAAACAAGTGAAACGTCTGGAACTGGAAGTGGAAAAAGAAATCCTAAAGCAGGCGGCCGTGCTGATGAGCGAGATGCGCAGTGGCGCTATGCGTTGATCACACGGCTGAGTCCCCCTGTGGCTGGTGACAGACTTATGTCAGATACTTCAAGTGTCACGCAGTGCCTATTATGACTGGCGACACCGGCCGTCAACACGGAACGTCTACAGTTGCGCATCCGGGTCCGTGAACTGTATAACCAAAGCCGGGGAGCGATAGGCAGTCAATACAGGAGTAAAAAGTTTCGCCGCTTACTTTGGCAAAATAAAATTATCCAAAGCCTGAGCCGCAGAGGCAACTGCTATGATAATTCACCGATGGAACGGGTATTCCTGAGTTTGAAAAGTGAATGGATCCTGCCAGAAGGCTATCGGGACATTCATGAGGCAATGAGGGATATCACCTACTATTTTGGTGGGTATTACAACGACATCCTTCCCCATAGCCTTAATGGGGGAATTTCTCCGGCTGAATATGAAAGACAGTGGGAAGCGGCTAGAAATGTGTCCGGAATTTCTTGATCACTACAGTCTCCAGAAAATCGCTCAAATGCGGCGAGTCTTTTGCCACACGCTGTGCCAGTCCTCGCAGGTAGAAGCGGGGCGATTACTAAGTGACGCTGCCGATCCAGTTCGTGGTAAAATACCTGGTTCGGTCAATAGATTAGGTAGTATAGGTGAGGGTAAATCTATTGGTATGACTGGTGATAACGAAACACGACCTCGCAATGTGGCATTCAATTATATAGTGAGAGCTGCTTAAGTCTGAGTCAGTCGCATTTCTCCTGTTAATCGTGAAAATTATGTCTGGCAAATATTTCGCCCAGATGTTTATGAAAAAAATTGACACCAAACAAGGCTACCGATGTTTAAATTTATTGGGGAAAATATCGATATTTTCCGATGACAAGGTAAAAGCAGAACATTGTTGAGAAAATTGAACACTATCTTCCAGTGTCATTCCGGCCAGCCAACAGTGAGCAAGCCCTGCCATCATTGCGTCACCGGCTCCATTTGTATTGACGACATTACTCATTATTGCGCGTGAATGACCTGCTTTATTATCTAATTCACTATAATACACACCTTCTGCATCCATACTTAAAATTATTCGTTGGACACCTTGTTGATGAAACCAAGACGCAGCAATGGCTGCGTCTTCTAATGTTTCAATCTCAATACCACTGAGTATTTTGGCTTCGGCGCGGTTAGGTTTCAGCGTGTGGATATAGGATAGCCAATGGCGAATATTAGATGCTTTGAAGGTGGAAACGGTATCAACAAAAATCGGAACATTATTAGCGTGGGTGAATATCCATTCCAATGATTCCTGAGATAAATTGCAATCAAGAATTAATACACTGGCATTTTGGATAAGTTTTTTAGATTGAGTCAGTAACGAGGGAGTCAGTTTATTCAGAATGCTCATATCATTTACAGATATGATACACTTTCCATTTTCATCAATAAATGAATTGCAGATGGATGTTTTTTCATCATCTAGCTTATGTAAATATTTAATATTAACGCCAGATAATTTTGTTTGTTCTGATAAAATCTTGCCATGTTGGTCGTTGCCAACGACGGAAATTAAATAACTTTCATTTTTTAATGCAGCAATATTCTGAGCGATATTTCTCCCGACCCCACCGGGGGTCGAGATTATTTTCCCTGGGTTGGAATCATCATATACTATTTTAGCAAAGGTATAGCTGGTTATATCTATATTAGTTGCTCCAATCGTAACAGCATAAACATCATTGGACAAAATATAACCTTTCCCTTTGATATAACCTTTTTTACTTAGGTTCATAATATGCCCTGCAACACACGAGCGACTAATTCCAAGAATATCTGCAATTTCTTGCTGTTGGATAAAAGGATCTCGTTTTAAAATTTGCAGTATTTGATTTTCCCTATTTGACATATTATGGCCTTGGTTACTTTTTGTATCCATATTTTTATTTCATATTGAGTGGACAGTAAAGGTTATTTTTATAATTTATTCGGCTTTTGAGAAAGTGATCGTAAGTTTGGTTGGATTGATTTTTTATACAAATTGTGATCTGAATCAAAAATATTATTCTAATAAATCAAAAAAGTTTAGGAGAATAAAAGTGTTTAGATTGTAAACTATATTTTATTCTGATAAAAATCATTTTATATCAAAGAGTTATAATTTATTGTGTTTCTTGCAAACAAGTGTTTGGTTTTTATGGAACAGCCTTCGACATCATGTGATAACGAAAGATATTTCATATCTTAATATATTACATTCACATAATGAAATTAAAAAATTTGTGTAAACCTGCCTAATGCTATCGAAGACAAGTCTGGTTTCTGTATCGTCAGGTAACAACCTTGGTATTTAAGTCTATCTTCATGATATGAGCTGTTTTTCACAAATTTCTTTTATTTAAATATATATTTATTGTTATCCATCTGAATAAAATATTTTATTAGTTTGATTATATTGACAAAAATAGATTATTTATTTTATTTCTTATAATTTTCATAGGGATAATTATCAGTTTTTATTGTATTGATGTTATTAAATAGTTTTGAATTAATCTTTTTCTGTTGGTGTTTATGAATTGTTTGTATTTTTTTTGTAAAACTATGGCAATATGCAAGTGCTAAATCTGATGTTAATTAATTGTGATTTAAAAAATATCAGCATGAATTAATATATTAATGATAAGTATTAATTGATTATTTTGGTGCCCTATTATGATTAGAAAATTCACAATAATATTTATATTTTTAATACCGTATATTTCTTTTACAGTATCCGCTTCTCCAGTAAACCTGAATGAAAATCTATCGCCATCTGTTGTGAGTGAAGGAATAAATAATTTACAGAACAGTGAAAGAGAGATTAACAAACTCATTGAACAGAGACGGCATCAGGCAATACTTAATCGAGCAGAGCAGAATTCTGCAAAAAAATCATCACCAAAGCTTGTGGAGTCAAAAAAATGTCTGCTAATTAGTGGTATTTATATACAGGGAATATCATTATTGTCAACCTCTGACTTGAAAACGCTAAGTGCTATTCCTAGTGATTGTATTACCAGTAATTATATTAATAGATTAACATCAGAGATTACGAATCTTTATATTCAGAAAGGTTATGTTACGGCCAGAGTAAAACTCATTCCGCCTGGTTATGATAAGAAATTAGGGATCAGTATCATAGAAGGTTTTGTTGAAGATATTCGGGGAGGGGATCGTTGGGTTAATAGCCAAACTCTTTTTCCTGATTTAAAGAATAATCCATTAAATATACACCAACTCGACCAAGGGTTAGATCAGGCAAATCGTCTGCAATCAAACAGAACTACATTGGATATCCTGCCTGGTACAGTCAATGGAGGTTCTATCGTTCTCTTGAATAACAAACATAGTGTGCCCTGGAAAGTTTCTGTGACAACTGATAATTATGGACAAAAAAGTACCGGGAAGTGGATGGGAAGGTTAAATACCAGCTTTGACAGCCCATTAGGATTATCGGATTTTATTAGTTTCAGTGGAAGCTCTACATTAAATAATTCTAAAAAAAAGTATAACCATTCTTATATCTTACTTTACTCACTTCCTTATGGTGAGATGACATTCAGCGGATTTTATGTTGATTCCCAATATAGAAATAAGATGCATTTACAGATTAGGACAATAAATATAAGAGGAAATGCTGAGCAAGCAGGAATGCGTGCTGATTGGGTATTTCATCGTAATCAAAAGCAAATAGATACATTAAGTACACAAATTGTATATAAAAAAGGAAATAATTATTTAAATGATGAAAAACTCATAACAAGTAGTGAAACCGTTAGTCTTGTTTCTCTTAATGTCAATCATTTGCAAGTTATTCCTACAGGTATTTTTACCTTTGATATTGGAATTAATAAAGGAATACCATGGTTTGATGCACAGACAGTGATGGACAAGGATTTTATTAAAGGTCAAATGTCACTGAATCTGAAAAAGAGATTTACACTGTTTCAATCATCCTATTTTTTTGATAGCGAATTTTATACGCAATATAGTCGGAATCGGTTACCGGCTATGGAATGTATAGATATTGGTGATAAAAATAATATTCGAGGATTTAACGAAAGTTTCTTATGCTCTGATAATGGTTGGTATTTAAGAAATACATTGTCTTATCCGATCTCTATACCTCAAGGTTCTCTGACATTAAATATTGGTGGAGATTTAGGACAGAGTAAAAGTTATAGCAACAAAGATAAATGGATAAATGCTATAGGACTGAATGCCGGGCTGACATTACGCTACCAACAATTGTTTGCTGATATTCAAGTCAGCCAAGGAAAAATTTTGTCTCCACAATATCGGGGACTTAATAATCCCATACAGTTATTAACACGTTTCTCTTACCGATTTTAATTCTTAAGTAACCACTTTCACTTTTTTAAACCTATTTTTTTGATTACACATAGTAATAATTAGAAACACGGGAGTAATTATATGAAAAATAATGGTTTTAGATTATCACCTACTGGTCGGCTTGCTGTGTCAGTGGCAATTATTATGATTTTCGGTTCAAATAGTTTTGCTAGTGGGATCATACCCGGAGGTGATCCATCACACAAACCCGATGTAACAAATGCTAAGAATGGAGCTGTGGTCATTAATATTGCTGCTCCTTCAGAGTCAGGATTATCGCATAATAAATATGAAGATTTTAATGTTTCTAAAGATGGTGCAGTTTTCAATAATTCACTAATAAACGGCCAATCACAATTGGCAGGCAAGTTATTGGCTAATAATAATTTGCATGGCCGGGAGGCAGAGATCATTTTAAATGAGGTTATCAGCCGTAATCCCTCTTTATTACTGGGTAAACAAGAAGTTTTTGGTGCAGCGGCAGATTATATATTAGCAAATCCCAATGGTATCACTTGTAATGGTTGTGGTTTTATCAATACAAATCAGTTATCGCTGGTTGTAGGTAATCCATTAGTTGATAAAGGTGTTTTGAAAGGGTTTAACACGTTTGAAAATAAAAATAGTCTGAAAATTGGTGAAGGAGGTTTGGTACATGATGATATTATAAATCTTATTGCACCGAAAATTAATAGTCTTGGTAAAATTAGTACCGATCAGGATCTTAATATAATAACAGGTCAAAACAAAATTTCTTCTGATGGTCAACTATTGGATACAAAAAAATTAGTAGTAGGTTCACTTGATAGCTATTATTTAGGCAGTATGCAGGCTGGCCGTATTCGGTTATTAAGTACAGATAAAGGTAGTGGTGTTAATCTGCGAGGCGAAATGGCCGCTGATGGTGGTATTAATATTGAATCTAAAGGAGAGTTAAAATTGGAAGGAGCCAGACTGAAAGGAGGTGATCTTGAATTAAAAGGTGACACTATTTTGTCCCAAGGAGCTTTAGGAGAAGTTTCTTTAAAAGATGAAAAGTCAGAAAGCTATTTTATGAGTGGAAATAGTACTCGTAAGGAGAGGAAATTTCAGTCTATTGCTCATACCAGGTTAGAAGGTGAAAATATTACATTGAATGCCAAAAAAGATAATAAAATTATGGCAACAGATATTTATGGCAATAATATTAATCTAATCGGTGAAAATTTGAAATTAGAAGGACAGAAGTATAATCAGCATATTGAAGACAATGAAGAGAAATGGAAATTTTTATGGAAAGATAGTAAAACTAATAGCTATGATAAATTTCAACAGGATGGAGATAATATGCGAGCTAGTGGTAATGTGAAATTAGCCTCGACAGGTGGGGATATTAAAATAGAGGGTAGTCATATTGATGCAGGTAATAATATGATATTATCAGCTAAGCGTGATGTAGTAATAGACAATTTGATAGAGATTGAAAAAGCAAATAATAAAGAATATATCAGATTTGATTCTGGTAAATTAACTACGGGGGATAAAGAAAAAGGTTACTCCACCCAGAAGAATATCAGAAGTGATTTGAATGCTGGTAATGATTTGGGTATTGAAGCAAATGGTAATGTTAAATTGATTGGTACTAAAGCGCACGCTGATAATAATTTAATTATTAAGGCAAGTAAACAATCTCAAATCATTTCTAAAGCTTTTGATGATAAATCTACAGATAATGATAACGTAACATACTGGGGTGGAATTGCAGGAGGGAAGAATAAAAATAATTACAATGAGATTCAACAGAATCAATCCTCAGATGTAACAGCAGATGGGCACATATTATTAACCGGTGATGATGGAATTAAAATTACTGGAAGTAATATTAAAGCGGGAGAAGGCGCATACTTTGAAACAATTAATGGAAGTTTATTAATTGATAATGCAGTTAATTATCATAAAAACAGTATTGATGAGAGGAATGGAACGGTCTTTAATATTACTAAAGACTCCAATAAAGAAAAAGAATATAAAGAGACTGCATTACAAAGTCAGGTTGTTTCTGATGCGGATTTGAAATTACTCAGTGGTAAAGATGTTGAAGTAGTGGGTAGTTTAATAAAAAGTGCTAATGCATTGAATATCGATGCACTTGGTGATTTAAAGGTTTCCTCTTATGGTCAGAAATATGATCGGCAGAAAATAACATCTTTGCTTAAAGCAGGGATTATATTGAAACCTGCTACGAAAGATAAGGATAAAGATAATGGAAAGCTTTTTGATACTGGACTTGTTATTAATTATACCAGTGACAGTAAACAACAAGGAAAAATAACACAAAAATCATCGGAGCTTAATGGGAAGAATATTTCCATTAATGCAGGTAAAGATGTTACTGTTATCGGATCAGATATAGTAACGACAGATGGTAATGCTGATATCTTAGCTAATAATATTTCTTTCCTTTCTGCCGATAATGAAATTTCAAAAAAACAATCTCACTCATCTACTAGTGCTGGTTTAATTTTTTCTTTAGGCAAGGGGCAGATCGGGGCTACTGTTGGTACTCAATATGGCAATATCAATAGTTTTCAACAACAGAAAAATGCAAGAGTTTCAAAAACGAATATTGCTGGTGATATCAAATTACAGGCAAGAAACAAATTAGTGCAACAGGGAACTCAGCATAATATCACTGGTAATTATGAGGTTAACGCTAATCGTATAGAGAACCGGGCAGCAGTAAATAGTACTACTGAATCTTCAGGTGATCTGAAAGTAGGAGGGGCTTTAGGCATTTCTTTGGGTGTAAAAAATAATTCTCCCGGTGTTTCTCTTAATATTGCCGCTAAGGGAGATAATTACATAGAAAATTCCAGCACATCAAATGCTGATGTTACTCGAATAAACGCCGATAATATTAATATTAATGCTAAGGAAGATGTCTATGATCAAGGGACACAATATCATTCAACTAATGGAAATATAGAATTAAAAGCAAATAATCATATCAGTGAAGCTGCGTTTAATCGTAAAGAAAAAAATATTTTTCATACGTCAGGTAACGCAGGTTTACAAGCAGGTTTTGACATCCTGTCCCAGGATCTTGTTGTGAAAGGAGTAGGAAAAGGGGGAATATCGTGGAGCTCTCAATCCAGCTCTGATGCTATAGTCAGTGATTTCAGAGCGCAGAAAAACATTAATATTCAAACTAAGCATAATGCCAAATATCAGGGAACCTCTTTTGATGCTGAGAGTGGAAAAACTATCATCAATGCGGGAGATAATATTAGTTTTAATCAGGCAAACAATACTAATAAGGTTTCTAATACAAATTATAAAGCTGGTATTGAAGCTCAGATAGGAGTTAATGTTGCTACCGGTGTTGTTAATTCTGGAGCTGCCTTTGTTGGCGCAAAATATGCTACAAATGATGAAGATACGATAATCGCAAAAAGCAGTAATATTAAAGGTGAACAAGGCGTTAGTTTAACTGCTGATAATAATCTATCCTTACAAGGCACAAATGTTTCTGGTTATCAAATAGATTTAGCAGCAAAACGGGGCGGAATTATTATTACATCAGCGCAAGATATTACAAAGAAAAATAGTCTTCAAGTTGGAGGTGAAGGGGGATTCGTGGCTGCAATAACTGGTTCTAAATTAGGTCAACTTGGTGTGAAGGCTTATGGAGAATTCGGCAAAGGTTATGCAAATGCAGTTACCAACCATAACAGCCAGATTACAGGTGAAACTGTTACATTAACTAGTGGAAAAGATACAATACTCAAAAGTTCTAATATTGTAGCAGATAGAGTGAATGGTAAAATTGGAGGTAATCTTAATATTGAAACTGTTAAGAATACAAATAATGGACAAAATACATATGTAGGTGCTGGAATTATGTTTAATAGCGGCAATTTATTCAATGATAAACAGCCGGCCGGTATTTTTGGTGTGTTGAGTAAAATTAAAAGTATTCTAATTGGGACAAAAGATAAATTGAAGGTTGATTACGAAAAATATGATGATGAGGCTTTAGCGAGTCAATCTGGTATTTCTGGTGCTAATGGTGTAGATCTGAGCGTAGTTGGTAAAACTTATCTGACTGGGTCGAAAATTGACAGTACTAATAAACCTGTCAATTTGAATACTCAGGAAATAGAAAAACATTCAGTAACTGCATATAGCAAAGGAGAAAAAGTATCAGTAAAATTACCTGAATCGCCTATTGAATTTATAGCGAGTTTGCCAGAAGTCATTTCCAATATTGCAAATAAAAAAATTCCATATACAGAGATTCAAAATTATGCTGAAAAAAGCAGAACGCTTGAAAGTGAAGTAAAAGGTTATAAATTAAAGTGAGCATTATTTCATTATCATTTATAATTAATAACAATGGCACAATTGTGCAGAACTCTGTTTTTCTCCTATCTCATCACCAAAGTTGATATACAGTTTATAAGCAGGTTTGATGGCTTTTTCATTTTTTTCAACTTTGGTGATTTTGCCAACACGAATATCGAGGGACGTAAAAGTAGATATCTCTGTGAAGTAATTTTCTGGATTTTGCATGTTTGTATATTTGTTAATAGTAGGGTAATTATATTGGGATATTACTATAACAGACAGCACATAAGAATATTTGTCTGACTTTGTGAGCTAACTCACGTCGATACAAAACACTTATCTGTATGAATTCATCAAATAATCATGCAATACGTTATTCTATGGCAACAATATAATATAAGCAGGTTTAGACAGGTTTGCTGTAGCCACAAAATACGGTGGAATTTTCTGGAGTCAACAAATGATTTTAGTAACTGGCGGAGCACGTAGTGGAAAGAGTGCTTATGCTGAACGGCTGATCACAGAGCGCTGCGAACAGGTGTTGTATATTGCTACGGCTCAAATTACAGATGAAGAGATGGCCGCTCGTATTGAGCGGCATCAGCAAGATCGCCCGCCACATTGGCGAACCTGGGAAGGGCATCAGGATCTGGGAAATGTTATTCGCCAACATCTTAAACCGGAAGAGGGAGTTATACTTGAATGTGTAACTACATTAATTGCTAACTTGCTTTTTGATAAATCAGAAGGTGTGTCACCTGATAAGCTGGATTTCACCTCATTGGAGGTATTTGTCCACCACCAGATAGATGACTTGATCGATGCTTGCCTGAATTGTCCGATGCCTGTTTGTTTAGTAACCAATGAATTAGGGATGGGAATTACTCCTGAAAATCGACTGGCTCGTCATTTTATTGATATTGCCGGACGAGCTAACCAGAAACTGGCACAGGCAGCAGAAACAGTCTGGCTAATAGTTTCTGGTATTGGAGTGAAGATTAAATGAAATTGAAACTTTTTTGGGCAACATTACAGTTTATGACACGGCTTCCCGTACCCGCAAAGTGGGCTCAGGATACTGATTTTCGCCAGTTAGGGCGGGGTATACCAACTTTCCCTCTGATCGGTTTTATTGTCGGTGTAATTGCATCCTGTATTGCTCTGGCTATAAGTCAATCTGGCGGGGGAGTGTATATTGGTGCAATCGGTTATACGTTAGCTTTGGCGCTTCTGACTGGCGGATTGCATTTAGATGGTCTGGCTGATACCTGTGACGGGATTTTCTCCAGCCGCCAGAAGGAAAGAATGCTGGAAATTATGCAGGATAGTCGTCTTGGAACGTATGGCGGGCTGGCTCTGATTTTTTGTATCCTCATTAAAATGCTTGCTGTTGTTGAACTTGCCTACCATCCCCCCCTGAAGTTATTAGCCTTATTATCCTGTGCTCCTGTTGTTGGACGTACTGTTGTTGTGCTTTTGATGTTTGAGCAGCGTTATGCCCGTGAAAATGAAGGTATGGGGAGCAGTTATATTGGTCGCATTACTCCACGTGGTACGGTACTCACTTTACTGACAGGGACAGTATTGGTAATGATACTTGGCGATTGGCAGGGATTATCTGCAATGATGGTTACGATGATCGCTATTTTTTTACTTTCGCTCTATTTTAATTATCGGTTGGGAGGGCAAACAGGAGATACGCTAGGAGCGGCAATTGAAATAGGCGAAGTGGTTTTTTTACTGACTTTGATTTTGATTTGGAAATAGTTTTTTGAAAAATAGCTTTTAGAAATTGGTTTATGGAGAGTAAATAAATGTGGTTTCCTTTAAGCATCCCATCTGAAATTTGGCCGGAAGAATAATTATGGCCTTTCACTCTTTGCCTCTTTTACTTGATAAAATTCAACCGCTTGATCGAAAAAAAATGGAGAAAGCAGCACAGCATATCGACAGCTTGGTTAAACCGATTGGTAGCCTGGGACGTTTGGAGACTCTGGCAATACAACTTGCGGGAATGCCTGGTATTGAGGATCTGCGAAATTTGCAAAAAGAGATCATCGTTATGTGTGCTGATCACGGCGTTTATGAAGAAGGTGTGGCTATTTCTCCCAGGAATGTGACGGCCATACAGGCACGGAATATGTTGCAAGGGCTGACAGGGGTTTGTGTATTAGCGAAAAACAGCAATACTCATGTTTTGCCTGTAGATATTGGTATCGATTGTGAGCCAATCGATAATTTGCTCTCCCTCAAATTGGCCCGGAGCTGTGGCAATATTACACAAGGCCCGGCTATGTCTTATGAATGTGCAGAAGCATTATTATTGGCCAGTGCACAACTCGTTCAACAGCGTATTGCAGCAGGTGTTTCAGTGTTTGGTGTGGGAGAACTGGGAATTGCAAATACTACCCCAGCAGCGGCAGTTATCAGTGTCCTTACCAGAAGCGAACCTTGTGATGTGGTTGGATTGGGCGCTAATTTGCCGATTGTACGACTCAGACATAAAGAATCTGTTGTACGTCGTGCTATTGAGGTGAATCAGCCTGATGTGCACTCCCCCCTTGATGTATTAGCAAAGGTGGGTGGGTTTGAACTTGTGGGGATGACGGGAGTGATTTTGGGAGCCGCAGCCGCAGGCGTTCCGGTTGTCCTTGATGGCTTTATTTCTTACGCATCTGCGTTGGCGGCAGTCCGGATAGCGCCTTCTGTTCGGGATTATTGTATTCCATCCCATATGTCAGCAGAAAAAGGTGCAATGTTGGCATTACAGCATTTGGGGCTACAGCCTTATCTGCATTTAGATCTGCGTCTTGGTGAAGGCAGCGGGGCAGCAATTGCAATGTCTTTGATTGATGCTGCCTGTGCGATGTATTGCAATATGGGGTATCTGGCAAAAAGTGGGATTCGATTTCCTGAGTTACTCCATTGAGTTAGGTTTTTTCGGGAGTCATATTATATTGCTGCATGAGTTCTCGCATTTTACTATGTCCTGTATGTTATGGGGCTTTAGCTAATTTTCTTAATTGTTCTTTGAGGATCTTTCCGTTTACATTGCGTGGCAGTGTTAAAAAAGTATAGCCTTTGGGCCGCTTATAGCGTGCTACAACGGTACAGATATAGTCATCCAATTCTTGTTCAGTAATCAATGTATGTTTATCAAGTTCGATAAAGGCATGGGGAACTTCACCCCAATATTCATCAGGCTTTGCTACAATAGCGACAGCCAAAACTCCGGGGTAATTTGACAGCGCATTCTCCAACTCAAGGCTGGAAATATTTTCACCACCAGAAATAATGATATCTTTTTTCCGATCGATAATTTTAATATAACCATCGCAATCAACGACGGCTAAGTCTCCGGTAAAAAACCACTGACTTGTCATATCAGGTGCAATACGGCGGGCTGGATCATAAGAGGCAACAATATTGCCCCGAATGACAATCTCTCCAATGGAGTGTCCGTCAGAAGGGACTGTTAATCCGCTGTTTTCATCAATAACCCTGACTTCTCCTTGTAAATTGGAAACAATACCCTGCCGCATCTTTTTTAAAATTGTTTCTGATGTTGGTCGTGTTTCCCAATCATGTTTATCTTCACAAACAACAACCGGCCCATAAGTTTCTGTCAGGCCATAGACTTGGGTAACAGCGATCCCGACAGCGTCAAGTAGAGCAAAAATTTTCTCTGTTGGTGGAGCACCAGCAATAAGACCGTAGACATTATTATTAAAAGAAATACCGCGTTTTTGAGCTTCTTGTCCCAGGGAATAATGCACAATTGGAGCGCCACAATAGTGTGTAACCTGATGTTTTTGCATAAGCTGTATGGCTTTTGCTGCATCAAATTTGCGCATGCAGATATGTGTACCGGCACGTGCAGCTATAGTCCAGGGAAAACACCAGCCATTGCAATGAAACATTGGTAATGTCCATAAATAAGTAGGGCGCTTAGGTATATCCCAGTCCAGGATATTAGAAATTGCGTTAAGGAATGTTCCTCGGTGTGAATAGACAACCAATTTGGGTTGTCCACTGGTTCCCGAAGTGGAATTAATGCTGATGGCTTCCTGTTCGTCAATGGGATAAAAATTCAGGGTCTTGGATGGGTATTGGGTTAACAGTGATTCATAGTGGATAAAATCCTGACCAGGTCCTGCTATTAATATGGCAGCATTATGCTGAGTTGCCGCAATATTTCCAGTAACCACGATGATTTTTATCGGATTGTTAAAAACAACATCATCTAACAATGGAAGATAGGCTTTATCTATAACTAAAATCTCAGGATTAATTTTCTCAAAAATAAAATTCAGTGTCGCTGAATCTGTTCTGATACTTAAAGCATTGAGGATCCCACCGGACAGTGGAACAGCATAATGTAGTTCTAGCAGTTCGTGAGTATTGGGTAATAGTGTGGAGACAACACTACCTTTACCCACCCCTATTTGCTGAAGTGCAACTGCAACTTTTTCACAGCGCCCTGCATATTGTTGCCACGTCCAACACTGTTCTCCATCTATTATCGCAGGATAGTCACCATGACTTAATATGGTTCTTTTGAGAAATAAAATAGGTGATAGTGCGTTACCGTCATATTCATTTAAGAATGAATTAGAGAGAGTCATATTTTTTTACCTTGTATTTTCATTTATTACTAAAAGTAATCTTGGTTATGAGAATATACAATCCATAATAAATAATTATGAGTGCTCTTTTCTCAATAAATTTCTCACGAAATTAAGTTAAATAACATCACACTTTTTGTTTAGATATTAAATTGGTATTTTATTGTTTTTAATATATCGGTTATATTTATTGTTATTGATAAAATAACATGCTGAAAATATATTGATAAATTAAGTGTAAGGTAGCAAAAATACTATATCTACCGATATAAAAGGAAACAAAAATGTTTAATTTAACCGGGAAAATCGCATTTATTTCTGGAGGAACCAAAGGTATTGGTAAAGGGATTGCTCAGGTATTTAAACGGGCAGGTGCGACGACTATTATTTCAGGTACGGATAAAGTCAAAGGGGAGGTTATAGCCAAAGAATTGGGTGTTGATTTTATCTCTCTTGATGTCACGGATCAGGCTGCATGTAAAAATGTGATTGATGGAATTGTCGAAAAATATGGCAGGCTTGATATTCTTTGTTCAAATGCGGGTATTTTTCCACAACATTTTCTTCATGAAATGACGGTCGAAGATTGGGATTTAGTATATACCGTCAATCTGAAAGGCACATTTTTATTAGTTCAGGCTGCGCTGAATGTCATGGAGAAGCAGCAGTCTGGACGAATTATAATGACTTCATCTATCACTGGTGAGATGGTAGGTATGCCGGGATACAGCCATTATGGTGCGAGTAAAGCAGGGCAGCTAGGGTTTATGCGAAGTGCGGCACTTGAATATGCGACTCAGGGTATTACGATTAATTCCATTATGCCAGGCATGATAGTGACTGAAGGCTTACAGGCATTCGGTGAGGATTTTTTGAAACAGATCGAAGCTACAATCCCAATGCGTACCTTGGGAACACCGGAAGATATTGGTTATACAGCTTGTTTCCTGGCTTCTGATGAAGCGAAATATATAACCGGGCAGACAATTGTGGTTGATGGTGGACAGGTATTACCAGAAATACAAGGTATTTGATTGATCTAATGTGATCAAAATCGCCTTTTCTTTCTCTCTATTCTTTTTGTCCGTTGTCGTAAGGCAGAAGAAAAAGGTAAGATGGGTAACTAATAAACACAGGGAGGGAAAGCATATTCTCTTCCTGGTTTTTTATTGTCTGAGTTAGGTAAAATACTATGTCATTGGACTATGAACGTAAGCCCCTTCCACTACCCAATGGAAATAATAAAGTACTGCTGCACTCATGTTGTGCGCCGTGCTCAGGGGAAGTGATGGAAGCGATGTTAGCTTCGGGGATAGATTTCACGATATTTTTCTATAATCCGAATATTCATCCGCTAAAGGAATATGAGCTGCGTAAAGATGAAAATATTCGTTTTGCAAAACAGATGGGCATTCCTTTTATTGATGCTGATTATGATCGTGATAACTGGTTTGAACGAGCAAAAGGGATGGAAAACGAACCTGAACGCGGCATTCGCTGTACTATGTGTTTTGACATGCGTTTTGAGCGGACAGCGTTATATGCTCATGAACATGGTTTTCCTGTTATTACCAGTTCGCTTGGTATTTCACGCTGGAAAAATATGCAGCAAATTAATGAGTGTGGTGTCCGCGCTGCTTCCCGTTATCCGGGATTAACGTATTGGGAATATAACTGGCGTAAAGGCGGCGGTTCTGCGCGTATGATAGAAATTAGTAAACGCGAAGAGTTTTATCAGCAAGAATATTGCGGCTGTATTTATTCTCTGCGCGATACTAATCGACATCGTTTGGCGACCGGACGGGAAAGAATAAAACTCGGTACTGTGTTTTACAGTGCAGATAGCGATAAAAAAAGTAATAAAAATTGCAATAAGAAAGAGCACTAATTACTATAACTGTCGATTAACGTATTCTCTTTTCTCTCTTATTTAATACCTGTCCACCATTTTGATATGGAGGCAGGTTTATTATTTTTTGCCTCATCATATCTGCCTGAGTTTTGATGAGGCAAAAAAACTGTAATTAATTTTTGCCATATCTGGCTCTATTGGGTGTGCACCCAAAGCGCTTTCGATAGCTTTGAGTAAAGTAGGACTGACTGGAAAAACCAGATTCCAGCGAGATATCAGCAATACTCATTCCACTGTTTAATAGTAATTGATGTGCATAAAGAATACGTTGTTCACTGATCCAAGCACGTGGTGATATGCCGTAAACACTGTTAAAAAGTTCCTTGAATGAAGTTAACCCCATACCAAATTCACGGGCAAAATCATTCAGCCTCCATTCCTTGAGATAATGAGCCTCCATAAATGCTTGCAATCGTTCTACCTGACGATTACTCAACTGCCGCAGAACCGACATCAGCAATGAGCCTTGTTTTCCGAGAGAAAGTAACAAAAGTAGCTCTTCAATTCTTAACTGAACCAATACTGGGGGATAGTCATGAGCAAGTAACTTAACTAATCCACGGATACTTTCTGTTAATAAAGGAAACTGATTGAAAGGAATTAACCGATAAGCGGGGAAATCATGGCGCTCTATATTACTTAATAGATCTCCAAAGCGTTTCAAAAAACTACGCAAAAAATCCATATGTAACGGTAGCCATAATGCCTGACAATTTTTTGTATTAGTTTTTGCAGCATAGTTTCCCGGATGGGTAAGAAGGATATCATTTGACTTGATGTGATAGGTTTTGGTGCAATCTTTCCATATCATTTCTCCGTCAAGTAAAATATACAGTCCTCGTTGTTTATGTTCGAGAATATTGAAGTCCGGCATGGTTAACTGTAAAGAGAAAATACTCTTTTTGTTTAAGCCTGTCGTCCTTTTCATTTTATACTCCTAATCTTCCGTATCATGAGTAATCTGAGATCCATTGACCATATCCTCTGTCTTTCAAATGGCTTTTTTGTAGACTGGAATGCAACTCAAACTTATTGGATATAAATTGAATGTAGGATAAACATATTGGCAGATATCAAAATCGTATGCGTAACATCAATTAAATCACCTCAGTATTATATCCTCAAATTAATATTTATGTTAGTTTTAAATGTCAAAAATTTAGATTTAAATTTATTTGTTCTCAAGCTAGAGAGGTTGAGGTGGTGATATGTTTTTATCCATTCCGTTAATAAAAATTATCAATTCTTAATTGGATAAATTTAAATCCCAATAGATTGATTATTTCTTGAAATAAATTTTTATATTAGAAAAGGCAAAGAGTAGATCATATTTATACCAGAATTTATGCTCTCATTCTTATTCTTTCATTGTTTAGGTTTTAGGGCACAGCAATATTACTGTATCACCTGTGATATTATTTTGTTAATTATTCGTTTAATTGTGTTGCGGATTTATTAGTTTATATGGTTTTTATATTGAAAATAGTAAGATAAAGCTGTTGAAGTGAGCTTTTCATGTTGGAGTTTAAGAGGGAATCATCGATAATTCAGTATATTAAGCTTTATCGACAACGTTATCGATGTAATAGCGTTACAAATACCTCTGTTATAGCTTTGTAGATTGTTTTTTATACTGATACAATGCTAGGATGTATTTTCATCGCCTTTCTTCTATATCCGCTAAGGCATACTCATAGATATATTTGCTGATGAAAGATAAAAGATCACAAGAACGAGAAAAATATGGAAAAGTATCGTTTTTCAGATAACGTTTTCTTATACAGTCTATGGCTCTTCTGGGCTATTACCCTGGGTTTGTACGTGTACGGTGCAAATATTAGTTGTGCCATAACAGCAATTTTATCTTTTTTAGCCTTAGTATTTTACTTTACTAATATGAAACAGAGAATCAAAGCTATGTTTGGAAAAAAAACTGAGGCATCTGCTGCCAGCCAGGTCACACAGATCACTCCTGTGCAAACTGAAGAGAAAAAAATCTCCGGTACTGAAGCCCGCGCGAATACAATTATCGCGAAGAATTCCGTATTTAAAGGGGATATCGATATGGAAGGAGATATTCAGATTTGGGGAAAAGTTGTCGGGAATATTCGCGTAAAAGGAGGTGCTATCCGTGTTATGCATGCCGGAAAAGTGGAAGGTGAGCTAAGTGCACCTGAAATTATTATTGATGGTCATGTTGAAGGAACGTGCTGTGCAGAAACATTAGATATTCTTGAGCACGGAGAATTACGGGGTATTAGCCGTTGTGGAAGTATGTCAATCCGACGTGGTGGATTATTTGTTGGTCAGTCTGAACAAGTAGAAAATAAGAAAAAACAGGAAACTGAGCGAATTGTCTCTATTAAAGAAAGTCAGGGAGACAAGCCAAAATCTAAAAACACTGCCTGATATCTGCTGATAAAAAATACTCCCCGTTTTTCAATCTATTGAGATTCATCGAGTATAAAACTCCATGTATTCTGCCGGAAATATGTAGAATTTTCCGGCAGTTTTTGTTTTTATAGTCAATAGTTTTATACCTCAATGAATTTCAAGGGGGCGTTGTGATTATAGAACTGGAAACAGAAAGGTTACGGCTTCGCGCCTGGAAGGAAGAAGATAGAGAACCTTTCTTTCGCATGAACAGTAATCCGGAAGTGATGGAGTTTTTTCCTGAGACGCTGACAAGAGAACAAAGTGACATGTTCGTTGATAGTTTTATTCGTAAATTCGAAATACAAGGAGGTTGGGGATTATGGGCGGTTGAATTAAAGCAGAATGGCGAATTTATTGGTTTTGTCGGGCTGAATATCCCTAACCTTGAATTTCCATTCTCTCCTTTTGTTGAAATAGGCTGGCGTCTTGATAAGCCATTTTGGGGGAAAGGTTATGCTTGTGAAGCTGCCCGTAAAGTTTTTGACTTTGCTTTTACAGAAATTGGACTGGATGAAATTGTGGCGTTCACCCCTTTGCTGAACTATCGTTCAGAAAGTGTAATGAAAAAATTGGGTATGGTCAGAGATGAAAAAACATTCATGTATCCAGCAATAGAGGAAGATAACCCATTGCGGGAGCACGTTCTGTACCGGATCAAGCGTCCGGCTGCTTAAATAGACGCCATCAAGGTTATTCTGATGGGCAGGAATGACCTTGATGGAAAACGTATTACTACATAAGCCGTTATTGTCTGGAGATCACCAAAGCAACGCGGCCAATGAATTGAATATCACTGATCGCACAGTCAAAGGTGACATCATCATCACTGACCCGAATTTTACTGACAGGGATTTTGGCTATTTTTTTGATACTGTGCATTCCTTCAATATCGACCAGCCATAAACCATCCTGAATATTGTCTTCCTGGGTATCGAGCAGATACCAGGATATACCATCATCAACCACCAGCGGTTTTCTGAGGTCTTTGGAAATTAGCTCACTATCCAGGATAACCGGATCCGCCTCATTTAGCTTTCCCCCTGACAGTTTTACACGAGAGATTGACGGCGCGATGATATCTTCCAACAGTTCCGTTTTTTTACCCCCTTCTCCGTTTGGGAACATCTCTCCTTGCCCTGTACTCAACCATAGCAGTGAAGCACCTGTTTCTAGATTACACTGAATAATCCAATCCGCCGGAAAACTATCACGAAGATAGCGGTTTGCCATAGTGCTTTTGGACACGCCTAAATGGTCACTCAAAGCCTGACGAGACTTAAATCCATACGCGCGGACAAGGCGCTCGATAGCTGGTCGCCCACCGCTATCAGCCCCCATTTTGATCTCAATATTGGTATTTTTCATTGACAGTATAGATAAGAGAGATTAGCATCCCACATTAGTTCTCTAATTGAGATCTTTTGTGAGCCCAGGTTGGTTAATGCGAAAACCATTGAGAGATATTGCATCATGAACTGCCAAATTTCAATCCTTATGCCAGAGATCCGCTGTGTTCCAAGTATTGCTCTGACCATAATCTCTCTGAAGGTAAAAGAGTGAGGAAAATATGGCGAATACAGAGAAAGAGAAATTTGCCCAAATTAACCTCGGTCAGCGGTTGGAAGGATTGAACCATTTGTCGAGGATCAGAGCGACATACTGGGGAAATGATGAGAAAGAATTAAGACGGTTTCTTGCCGATATGCGTGACAAAAGGGATTGTCATTATGCAGAGAATAAGCGGGTGCTATCCGCTATTTTCTATTTGGCGAATATTCCACGTTCTCGTCATGACAGTGAAGTCAGCCAATTTACCCCAGAGGAAAAACAGTCTCTGATCAAAGCGATGAATCATATTAAGGTTGTAGTCAGTCAGTTTCCCAAGCATTTGACATTATCCAATTAATCACTCTTTTAAACATTTTTTCGGTTTATTTTTCTGAATAAATAGCATTTTTGAACAGATGGCGTGTGTACGTCAGGTACTCACATACCCTTAATATGGTGACATTGATGAATAGTATTTTTTTCGCTCATGAATATCACGCTGGCAATGCTATTGCCAACGATAAGCAGTTGGGAATGTGCCGACCAAACATCCCGCGAAATGCTTCAATGGCAGAGTATTTGTTATGGGAAGTGAATGCAGAAGATTATCAATGGTGCCATCAATATATCGGTCAGATACCGGACTTTCTGGCGAAATATTTCAGCCGCCGTTATGTCGATATTTTTACTAAATCAGGGCGTAGGGAGGCCAATTCTTATCTGAGAAAAACTGTCGGGCAGAATGTGTTGCCACGGTTACAGTTGGTTAAGCACAGATACCAATTCAAACACCATGTGTCTGGTATTGCGCCTTTCCCTTTTATTGCACAATTGAATAACGTGGTGACTTATGATCGTAAACAGCTTTTGAAGCTCGCTCATGAAGTCTCTGTATTTATCACAGAGAACTATGAGTACTATTCTCTGAAACCCTTTTGGAAACCCACTTCTTTAAGTCCCTCTTCTTTGCAAAAACCTTTTTTGCAAGAGTCCCAACATAGCCAAACAAAATCTTTGGATAGTGAGATGGAACAATTTTCTCGTATGGCAGAAGTTTATCAATTATTGGCAAAACTAACGTTGCAATGTGGTACGAGTCCTCCTTATTGGCAGCGATTTAACCATGGACGCAAAGCACTTTCTGTTGATCAACTCTGTACGGCAATGTTGCGTATGATGTCCGCCCGCTGGTGGTACTTTCGTTTAAAGCGCCTGCGAGATATTCAATCGGAACATATGGCAATTGCAGTTGGACAGGTTCAGAAAATGGCATCACCTTATGTTTCGCAACATGCTTTGCGTGAATGGTTGGAGCAAAAGCGACGCAATCGTGAATTTTTCCAGCATTTTGATTTAGAAAATGAAGCGGGAGAACGTATTTCATTAGCTGAAACTGTGGTTCACAGTAACGCGAATCCTGCTATCCGTCGTTGTGAATTGATGGTCAGAATGTGCGGTTTCGAGGATATTGCTGACAAAATGGGATGTGTAGGGGAATTCTATACCATTACGGCACCAGCGAAATACCATGCAGTCCGGCATCAAGGAGGATTTGTCAATCAGTGGGAGGGCGCGACTCCCCGCGATACACAACGCTATTTATGCAGCGTATGGGCAAAAGCCCGTGCAGCCATTGCTCGTGCAGGCATTAATCTATTTGGTTTTCGTGTTGTCGAACCCCATCATGACGGTACTCCACATTGGCATATTTTATTGTTTATGTTGCCAGAACATGTGCAGCAGGTCAGAAAAATCCTTGAACATTACGCTTGTCAAGAAGAGGGGGAAGAGTTACTGCGTCATCGTAATAATGACAAAAAATCCCGTTTTGATTACAGGGAGATAGATCCTTATCAAGGTAGCGCGACAGGTTATATCGCAAAGTACATTTCTAAAAATATTGATGGTTATGCATTAGAAGATGAAATCGATCATGAAACGGGCGAATCATTACGCGATATGGCTAAATCGGTAACAGCATGGGCAAGTCGTTGGCGTATTCGTCAATTTCAACAAATTGGTGGTGCTCCGGTTTCTGTTTGGCGCGAATTGCGTCGACTCAAAGAAGTACGTTTATCTGATAATAAAATGAATGCGGTCTTACAGGCCGCAGATGAAGGAAATTGGGCTGCTTATACGCAGGCTCAAGGTGGGCCGTGGGTTGCTCGTTGTGATTTGGTCATTCGGCTCTCTTACAAACAGATTCCATTTGGTAGCCCTTATGGTGAAGAAGTTCACGTCATCCAAGGAGTGACATCGCCTTTGCTGTCTTATGCAAAATATATCTGTACACGGATCCATCAATGGACAATTGTACCAAAATCTGATGCGATTCCGACATCGGAGAAGATTGTCTATAAAAGAAACAGAAAATGGTTCTCTTGGAGTTCTGTCAATAACTGTACGGATAGACAGAAAAGATATTGTTGTGATATAGATATAAAATGGTTTTAAAGAATGCTTTTTTTCAAAAAAAAATTTCTATAAAAGAAATATATAATAGTTATTAACTATTAATTTTTATCTTTAGGAAGGGAAAAAACTACTTTAAATTTTCACTAATTAGGTGTACTGTATATACATACAGTTTTTGAGTGGAGGCGTATATATCAGTGGACTCTCTTATGGAATCATTGGTAGCACAACGTATTAATTTTATTGCCAGAATGGCGACAAGTTGTGAATGCAATCAAGCAGAAGACAAAGAATTGGCATTGGTCTGGATAGCTGAGTTATCTGCACCTTATGAAAAAAGACTCAGTGGTTATAATAGCTTGTATAAAAACAATTTGTTAGAAAGGGAATGGTCGGTAAATTCAGATTCGGTAGAAGAATAGGCTTTGACGGGAGAAAATGATGCGAATTGAAATACTTTTCGATAAGCGAGCTAATGTTTCTGAATCGGTCATGTCTGCACTTGAAAATGAACTTAAAAAGAAAATACTACCTCAGTATCCAGATACGCGTTTTAGAATTGCCGTCAGCAGCAGTACATCCGTAAAAGTGACAGGAAGTAAAAACAGTAGTGAACACAACCAAATAATGGAACTCATCCAAAGTGTCTGGGAGGATGATAGCTGGCTATTGGATTAGGCCTAATAGATTGAAGTATCGAACAAATAATAAGTAATTTAAATAACGTAAGGGCAGGGTCAATTCCTGCCCTTATGCTTTCTTAAAAAGATAAATATTCTGGCAGAATTATTCTTCATTTGTACTACTTCCCCGACAATGCCGTTTCATTGAGGTATTCCGCTGATTATTCGATCATAACTCTCCGATTTACTGATTGTTTTCTGCAAAGAAAAGGAGAGTGTATGCAAATTATTGCACAACAAAATGAGACAGTTGATGCTTTGTGCTGGCGCCACTATGGCCGGACATTAGGCATGACGGAACGTGTATTGTTGGCCAATCCGGGACTTGCCGATTTTGGCGCGATATTGCCTCATGGAACGAAAGTTGAAATGCCGGACTTTATGCCTGTGGCCAGCAAGCCTATGATCCAGCTTTGGGATTAAGGGGCATGAATGGATAAATACAGCCATGCAACTTATGCCTGCGCCAGCACCACTGCTATTTTTTCCGGTCTTTCTTTGTATGAGTGGAGTTTCTTGCTGGGAGCATTCGCCAGTATTGCTCTCGGCATTCTGACTTATCGTCTCAATCGTCGTGAGCAAATGAAACGCACTTTGATCTTAAAAGAAATTCTGGAAAATCTGGAGGTAGATCCTGCGTCAAAATCAGCCAGTATTGTCAGCGAGCTGATAAATCACGCGCCAAAAGAGCTGTGATATGTATGCAGGATTTCAAAACTAAACTTAGCCGATTGCTTATTGGTCTTATCATCGGTGGTGCCAGTTCTTCCGTTATTCTTTCCCAGTTCCTTGATGAGAAAGAGGGTAATCAGCTTACAGCCTATCAGGATGCTGGTGGGGTTTGGACGATATGCCGGGGAGTGACGCGCATTGATGATAAAGCGGTATATAAAGGAATGCAGTTGACCTCTGAACAATGTGAAGCCTTGAACCGGATTGAAGCCGACAAAGCGATTGATTGGGTAAAAAAGAATGTCCACATTCCGCTGACTGAACCACAAATTGCAGGGATTGCCAGTTTTTGCCCATATAACATCGGTCCTTCAAAGTGCTTTTCTTCCACATTTTATCGCAAGCTCAATGCCGGAGATAGAAAAGGTGCTTGTCAGGAAATTAAACGCTGGATTTATGATGGAGGGCGTGATTGCCGAAAAACCAAAGGGCAGCCGAATGGCTGTTATGGGCAGGTCTTACGGCGTGATCAGGAATCTGAACTGGTTTGTTGGGGACTGGAACAATGAAGAAAGTGCCTTTAATTGTCACCTTTATAATTGGAGGATGCTTTGGCTGGTGGGGACACCGTTCACTGTTTCTTAGCGAAGTGGCAAACTTGAAGCAGCAACATTCCGCTCAAATTGCTGCTATCTACCAGAAAGCAAGCCAGGAAACATTATCAGCTATTCAACAAATGAAAGATGCACAGAACAGGGTCGCTCAACTGGATGAATTCTATTCTGGGAAATTAGCTCATGTTACTGAAGAAAATACCGCTTTGCGGGCTGATATTGCCGCTGGTCATCGCCGGGTGCGAATCGCCACTGCCAACCTCGCTACCTGTCAGCTCACCCAAAACCGAAATACCCGCTCCCGCAGCGTGGGCGATGGAACCCAAGTCGAACTCACTGCAAAAGCTGGACGTACTATTTACGATATCCGAGCCGGTATCATCAACGATCAAGCCAAACTAGATTACCTGCAACAGTATGTCCGTGAAGTTGTCCGGCAATGTAAGCCCTAGTCATTCTGCATGACTTAGCAGAACTCTCTATATGACCCCTAAAAGCCTTTTTTTATTCTGAAAGAAGGCTTTTATTTTATTGATTTAATTTGATTTTTTCTGCTGCTTTGTATGTCTGTTCCTACAAGCCTGGTTTAATGTTTCATCTGCTTTTTCATGGCATTCTTACGCCATGAACACACAACTCACTGAACTGATGCGCTTATTGCGCAACCTGATCCGAACAGGCGTCATTACCCAAGTGGATACCACAAAAGGAATGTGCCGAGTCGCGACAGGCAATCTTGAAACCGACTGGCTGCACTGGTTGACATCCAGAGCGGGAAACTCCCGCACGTGGTGGGCGCCCAGTGTTGGTGAACAGGTTTTATTACTGTCCATAGGCGGCGAACTGACCACCGCCTTTGTATTGCCAGCAATTTTTTCAGATGAGTTTCCGGCACCATCAACATCTCCTGAAGCAACGCATATTAAGTTTCCGGATGGTGCAGTGATGGAATATGAACCGCAATCAGGCGCATTGACTGTGACTGGCATCAAAACCGCGACAGTGATTGCATCGGATTCCGTTCATATTACTGCGCCGGAAATCACCTGTGTTGCCAGCACCAGAATTACGCTGGATACACCGGAAGTCATCTGTACGCAGCTAATGAGCACGGGGAATCTGATCGTGCGCAACGGCGGCAAAATGACGGGCAATATTGAGCACACCGGCGGCACATTCAGTTCCAACGGCGTGGTCGTGGATTCCCATAAACACACCGGTATTCGGTCAGGCGGTGACACATCAGGAGGCCCCGTATGATGTATCTGGGTATGAACCGACAGACAGGCAGGGAGCTGGCCGATCTGGAGCATGTCCGGCAATCTGTCAGCGATATTTTACTGACCCCTGTAGGTAGCCGTATTGCACGACGTACTTACGGCTCTTTGCTGCCTGAACTGATCGACTGGCCGCAAAACCCGGCGCTCAGGCTTCAAGTGATGGCGGCCAGCTTTACCGCAATCAGCCGCTGGGAGCCACGTGTGACGCTGACGTCAATCACGATGGAAACCCTACAGGACGGCAGAATGGTGGTGGATATCACGGGTACTTACCATCAGTCCGCCAAAGAATTTTCACTTTCGATTCCGGTGAGGTAAGCAATGCCAACAATCGATTTAAGTCAGTTGCCGCCACCGGACGTGGTTGAGCCACTGGATTACGAACAACTGTTAGAAGAGCGCAAAAGAGGGCTGATATCGCTTTATCCTGGAGACCAGCAAGATGCCATTGCTCGAACCCTGCAACTTGAATCCGAGCCTTTGGTGAAGTTGCTGGAAGAGAACGTGTACCGCGAACTGCTTCTGCGCCAGCGAGTTAATGAAGCTGCACGAGCGGTAATGGTTGCTTATTCAACTGGTAACGATCTGGATCAATTGGGTGCGAACAACAATGTATCCCGCATGGTCTTGCGTTCTGCGGATAACTCCACCATACCGCCGACACCGGCTGTCATGGAATCCGACAACGATTACCGCGTGCGCATTCCTCAAGCCTTTGAAGGTTTGAGCGTTGCAGGACCGGTTGGGGCTTATGAATACCATGCCCGCAGTGCAGATGGGCGTGTCGCGGATGCTTCGGCTATCAGCCCGTCACCAGCCAACGTTACGGTAACAATCATGTCCCGTGAAGACAAAGGTGTGGCATCCAAAGAACTGTTGGAAATCGTCGAAAAAGCCCTGAACGATGAAAACGTACGCCCAGTGGCAGATCGTTTGAAAGTCCAGTCAGCGAACATTGTGGAATATGAAATTGATGCGGTGTTGTACATCTTCCCGACACCGGAATCAGAACCTATCCGTAAAGCGGCTGAGCAAAAACTGAAACATTACGTCGAAGCACAGCATCGTCTGGGGCGTGACATTCGTTTGTCAGCGATTTATGCCGCATTGCATGTGGAAGGTGTCCAGCGTGTAGAACTGAAAGCACCGCTGAAAGACGTTGTGCTGGATAAAACCCAGGCTTCTTACTGCACCAAGACCACATTGACGATGGGAGGTTCTGATGAGTGATCGCCTTCTGCCGATGGGCTCAACCCAGTTAGAACTTGCCGCGGCGAAAGCATGTGCTGAGTTGCAGAAGATCAAAGTGCCATTGCGGGAACTGTGGAATCCGGACACTTGTCCGGCATCATTACTGCCTTATCTGGCATGGGCGTGGTCAGTGGATCGCTGGGACGAAAACTGGCCTGAGAACACCAAAAGGGAAGTGATCAAAAGCTCGTTGTTCCTGCACAAACATAAAGGAACGATTGGTGCGATTCGGCGGGTAGTTGAACCGTTAGGTTATCTCATCCGTGTACGGGAATGGTGGCAGACCAACGACGCTCCGGGCACCTTCCGGCTGGATATTGGTGTGCTGGATAGTGGTATCACCCATGAAATGTTCGAAGAGCTGGAAAATTTGATTTTCGATGCCAAGCCGGTGAGTCGACATTTAATTGGGTTGGATATCAACCTGGATACACGCGGTGAATATCACTACTCGGTAGCGACTTACAGCGGTGACGAACTGACAGTTTATCCCTATTTCCCGAAAGAAGTGACAGTATCCGGCTCAGAAATTGTGGGCGCGGGAGTACATATTATTGATGACATGAGGATTAGACCATGAGTACCAAATATTTTGCGCTGCTGACACAGTTGGGCGCGGATAAATTGGCAAATGCTGCGGCACTGGGTACTAAAATCGAAATTACCCATATGGCCGTTGGTGATGGTGGTGGCAGCCTGCCGACGCCAGACACTAAACAAACTAAATTGATTAATGAAAAACGTCGTGCAGCGATTAATACGCTGAGCATCGATCCGAAAAACACCAACCAAATCATTGCAGAACAGGTTATTCCTGAAAACGAAGGTGGCTGGTGGATCCGTGAAATCGGCCTGTATGATAAAGATGGCATTCTGATCGCTGTTGGTAACTGCGCAGAAACCTACAAACCCCAATTGCAGGAAGGCTCTGGTCGTACACAGACGATCCGTATGATCCTGATTGTCAGCAGCGCTGATGCCGTGACTTTGAAAATTGATCCGTCTGTGATCCTGGCGACACGTGAATATGTGGACGATTCCATTAAGAAACATGCAAATAGCCGTAATCATCCTGATGCGACGCTGAAAGAAAAGGGATTTGTGATCCTAAGCAGCGCGGTGGACAGCAATAGCGAAACTCATGCAGCGACACCGAAATCGGTAAAGGCGGCTTATGATTTGGCTAATGCGGCGAATAATAATGCTAATGGTCGTGTTCCGGCAGGGCGTAAGGTGAATGGTAAGGCGCTATCAGCAGATATTGCGCTGAATGCAGGGGATGTTGGAGCTTATTCTAAGGAAGAAACCGAAGCTAAGGTGCGTGAAGCTAAAGCACAGGCAGATGCAGCAAATAATAATGCCAATACTCGTCTGGAAAAAAACAAGAATGGTGCGGATATTCCAAACAAAGATGAGTTTGTAAAAAACCTCGGTTTAGTGGGAACTGTGGATAAAGCTCAAAACGCTGTACCAAATTCAAGGAAAGTGAATGGAAAATCATTATCGGGAGATATCACCCTGAATGCAGCAGATGTTGGTGCATTTTCTCAAACGAATCAGATGACTAATATCCCTGATCAGTCGTATATAGGGGCATTTTCATGTGGTAGAGAAGGAGAATGGGTAAAAGGCATTAGTATAGGATCTAAAGGTAGCGATGTAGGACAGATATGGATTGACTCTTCTGCTATGTTACACACTCAATTTTTGAACTCTAATGGCAACCATGCACATCAATCCTATACTGTTCGTGGGGAGTGTTACACAAAACCAGAATCTGAGAATCGTTTTATTCCATTAAATAAAGGCACTACAACATCAGGGTATATTTTATCTAAGACGGCAAATTATCTTGATGATCCTAGTTCACGTATTAGGTCGTTCAGGTTTTTTAAGAACTAATAATATGGAGAATCTTGGTGATTTTGCTATTCATGTAGCCCATCCAAATGCAGAAGGCTCTCAACATGCAAGAGGAATTTCTCTTAATTATGGTGGTAGTACAGATAAATTTGGATTATCTACTTATTCTTTTGATGAAAATGGTAAGTTTCAAGGACAGAAGAAAATCTTAACAGAAGATAATATGGCAGATATGCTGTATCCAGTAGGCATAGTTTTATGGTTTGCTCAAAACAAAAACCCGAATAACCTTTTTCCTAAAACACAATGGAAATATATAGGCGAAAATAAAACAATTCGTTTAGCTAACCAAAATGGTTCAAACGTATTTTCTGTCGGTGGAAATGATTCAATAACACTCACGGGTGCACAAATACCATCTCATAATCATTCAATTAATGCTACTACTAGCAATTTTGATTATGGTACTAAGACTACTAATTCTAATGGAAATCACTTCCATGACAGTGGGCTAGATATGGAAATTATGATAATACGGAAAATAATGTAGGTTCTCGTAGTACTGATTGGGATAATTATAAGCATAAAACTAGTACTGAAGGTGCTCATACGCATACCGTACATATAGGAGCGCATACATAGTAGCTGCTGGTGAAACGAGTATATCTCCGGTATTTACCCCAGGGAAAAAATCATGAAAGTAATAAATAAAATTGATAATAAAATTATTGGTATCTTTAATCCCAATACTGCTGAAGAAGACATTAAATTACTAGGTTATAATGTAGATGATTGTGAATTTATCAAATCTCAATCAGAATTAGACCGAGATAATCTTCTATACTTAAAATCGACGGATTGGCTTGTAACCAGACATCGTGATCAATTGAGCTTAGATATTGAATCTTCGATTACTAATGAAGAATATCAGTCTCTTTTGATAAAGCGTCAGGCGGCTAGAGCATCTATTGTCGACCAAGATGCATTAAATAAATACTATTTGGTTTTTGGTGAAAAAAATAATAAATACTAATTTTATTGCCATTCTTAAACCACCTCCCATGGTAATACCGCTCGTGTTTAAGCGAGCGGTATTACTCCATAGAAGGCGGTTTTTTACTCGACACCAATATTTTTTATATGTAATTATTGGTGCAGATGAGAATAAAACCAACCTTAACTAGGTTAATTAATAAGATGAGTTTTAATATTAATTAATACAAGTTAGGATATTCGATACCACCCCATTAACATAATATATGAGTTAGTAATATTTATAGCTGAGCTACTACCAGTATTTCCCGTTGTGCCTGAAATTGAGTGTGTATGCGCTCCTATATGTACGGTATGCGTATGAGCACCTTCAGTACTAGTTTTATGCTTATAATTATCCCAATCAGTACTACGAGAACCTACATTATTTTCCGTATTATCATAATTTCCATATCTAGCACCAGAAGCTTCACCCCACCCACTGTCATGGAAGTGATTTCCATTAGAATTAGTAGTCTTAGTACCATAATCAAAATTGCTAGTAGTAGCATTAATTGAATGATTATGAGATGGTATTTGTGCACCCGTGAGTGTTATTGAATCATTTCCACCGACAGAAAATACGTTTGAACCATTTTGGTTAGCTAAACGAATTGTTTTATTTTCGCCTATATATTTCCATTGTGTTTTAGGAAAAAGGTTATTCGGGTTTTTGTTTTGAGCAAACCATAAAACTATGCCTACTGGATACAGCATATCTGCCATATTATCTTCTGTTAAGATTTTCTTCTGTCCTTGAAACTTACCATTTTCATCAAAAGAATAAGTAGATAATCCAAATTTATCTGTACTACCACCATAATTAAGAGAAATTCCTCTTGCATGTTGAGAGCCTTCTGCATTTGGATGGGCTACATGAATAGCAAAATCACCAAGATTCTCCATATTATTAGTTCTTAAAAAACCTGAACGACCTAAATTACGTGAACTAGGATCATCAAGATAATTTGCCGTCTTAGATAAAATATACCCTGATGTTGTAGTGCCTTTATTTAATGGAATAAAACGATTCTCAGATTCTGGTTTTGTGTAACACTCCCCACGAACAGTATAGGATTGATGTGCATGGTTGCCATTAGAGTTCAAAAATTGAGTGTGTAACATAGCAGAAGAGTCAATCCATATCTGTCCTACATCGCTACCTTTAGATCCTATACTAATGCCTTTTACCCATTCTCCTTCTCTACCACATGAAAATGCCCCTATATACGACTGATCAGGGATATTAGTCATCTGATTCGTTTGAGAAAATGCACCAACATCTGCTGCATTCAGGGTGATATCTCCCGATAATGATTTTCCATTCACTTTCCTTGAATTTGGTACAGCGTTTTGAGCTTTATCCACAGTTCCCACTAAACCGAGGTTTTTTACAATCCTTAGATCCTTATGATCCTAGCTAAGATCCAATCTCCTATCCCCTGAAAACCAATAAATAGAGGTGAAAATGACCCAATTTAGCTTGTCAAAAAATAACCAAAAGCTCGAATTACTTGAAATAATATTGAATAGAATAAATTTTAAACCAAAATTGAGCTAAAAATAGACTAAAAAAGGTCATTGTTTGGTCAATAAAAGACTGCCCTTACAAAAAACTACTCATTTCTCTCTCCTATACAAAAACAAATCAAATATAAAATTAACATATTGATTATTAATAAAGATATTAATATAGATTTGTACCTTGCCCCACACACAGCCAATCGAATGATTTCCCACGTCCAATCCGCCAATATATCAGCACACCTTAACAGGAGAGAACGCTAATATGGCACAAGATTATCATCACGGAGTCCGTGTTCAGGAAATTAATGAAGGTACTCGTACTATCACTACCGTTAGCACTGCTATCGTAGGTATGGTTTGTACTGCTCCTGACGCAGACGAAAAAACATTTCCATTAAATACTCCAGTCCTGATTACTGACGTTATGAGCGCCAGTGGTAAGGCTGGAAAAAAAGGCACTTTGTCTGCATCACTAAAAGCAATTGCTGCTCAGGCTCTGCCTGTGACTGTGGTTGTTCGTGTGGCTGAGGGCGAATCTGAAGAAGTAACCGTTTCTAACATCATCGGTGGTGTCACTGATGCAGGTAAGAAAACCGGTATGCAGGCATTGTTGGCAGCACAAAGCCAACTCGGTGTTAAACCACGCATTCTGGGCGTTCCGGGTCTGGATTCAAAAGCAGTTGCTGTTGAACTGGCAAGTGTTGCTCAGAAACTGAAAGCAATGGCGTATGTCAGCGCTTATGGCTGTAAAAATATCTCAGAAGTGATCAAATATCGCGACAATTTCAATCAGCGTGAGCTGATGCTGATTTGGCCAGATTTCCTGAGTTGGGATACCGTTACCAATAGCGAAGCTATCGCGTTTGCAACCGCTCGTGCTCTGGGTCTGCGCGCCAAAATTGACGAAGAGACTGGCTGGCATAAAACCCTGTCCAACGTTGGTGTCAACGGTGTGACGGGTCTGTCTGCTGATGTCTTCTGGGATTTGCAAGATACCGCGACTGACGCTGATCTGTTGAACAAAAGTGGCGTCACTACACTGATTCGCAAAAACGGTTTCCGTTTCTGGGGTTCTCGTACTTGTGCAGATGATCCACTGTTCCAGTTCGAAAGCTACACCCGTACCGCTCAGGTTCTGGCTGATACGATGGCTGAAGCGCACATGTGGGCAATTGATAAACCACTGACCCCATCGCTGGTACGCGACATTCTCGAAGGTATCAATGCCAAGTTCCGTGAACTGAAAGCAGGTGGCTATATCATCGATGGCCGCTGCTGGTATGACGACAAAGCCAACGATAAAGACACCCTGAAAGCAGGCAAATTGACCATCGATTACGACTATACCCCTGTACCGCCACTGGAAAACATGATGTTACGCCAGCGCATTACAGATAGTTACCTGATGGATTTCGCAAAAAGTATCAATAAATAAGGGGCTAACTGATGGCATTACCTCGCAAACTTAAGTACCTGAACTTGTTCAATGATGGCAACAATTATCAGGGTATTGTGGAAGAGCTGACTCTTCCTAAGCTGAGCCGCAAACTGGAAGCCTACCGCGGTGCCGGTATGAACGGCAGTGCAATGGTGGATCTGGGTTTGGATGAAGGCGCACTGGATGCGGAATTCACTCTGGGTGGCGTTGAAGCTCAACTGTACAAACAGTGGGGCATCGCACAAGTTGATGGCGTTATGTTGCGCTTTGCTGGCTCTTTTGAGCGCGAAGACACGGGTGACGTGGTTGCAGTTGAAGTTGTTATGCGTGGCCGTTTCCAGGAATTCGATCACGGTACTTATAAACAAGGCGACAACACTCAAACCAAAATTACCGCTAAAAACACTTACTTCAAACTGACTTGGGATGGTGAAGAACTGATTGAAATCGACACCGTCAACATGGTTGAGAAAGTGGGCGGAGAAGATCGCCTGGCTCAGCATCGCCGCGCTATCGGTATTTTTTAGTCACTCTTTTATTAACAAATTTAAAACTTATTCCCTGTCTCAATCAGCATATCGCGGCTGAGACAGGTTCTTACTCGGATAAACAAGGTTGAATTATGACTGAAGCACTGAAAACTCAAGATGAAGATCTGCGCACAATCGAATTGGAAGCTCCACTGGCGCGGGGCAACGGAAAAATCACGGAAGTGATGGTACGTAAACCTAACAGTGGTGCGTTGCGCGGTGCTCGTTTACAGGCACTACTGGAAATGGATGTGGATTCTATGTTGCTGGTTCTGCCACGTGTTACCACTCCTGCATTGACCAAAAATGACCTGATGATGATGTCACCCGGTGATCTGATTAATCTCAGTGTGGAGGTGGTCAATTTTTTGTTGCCGAAGTCGGTCAAGTCCGATTCCCAGAACGATTAACCGTTGATGAACTGGTGGCAGATATTGCCACCGTTTTTCACTGGACTCCGGCAGACACAGATGAAATGTCATTGTCGGAATTATTGGACTGGCGACATCGGGCCATTTTAAGAAGTGGTGCAGAAAATGAGTAATACACAGTCGCAGCTTAACAAAGTACTGAGTACTGTTGGTAAGCTGACCAGTTCCTTTAAACCTTTTCAACAGCATCAGAAAAAACTGGTAGGTTCAGTAGATAAAATTTATAACCAGTTTAAAAAACTCAATAAGAGTGTTGAAAAATTAAAACCCATTGTAGGTTATGCGCAGGAAACTGCGCGTATGCGTGCCGAACTTAAGGCTTATAATCAAACAATTAAACAATCTTTTTCTGTGCGGCAGAATTCCCCAAAAGTGATACAGGTAAGTGCTGCCAGCCAATCAGCTAATATGGTCCAAATAACCCAGAGTGTCCAACAGGAAAATTCATCCAGTAAAAAAAATGAATTTAATCTTGGTGTGACCGGGAATATGACTAACAATTTTAAATTGTTAGATAAATTGGTCATTAATATTAATCCTCAGATAACTATTTTATTTGGCATGCTGAATAAAATTAATGGGGTTTTAAATTTAACTGCTGGTTTTGTAAAAGTTACATTCCAAACATTAATTAGTCATATACAAATATTGGGTAATGTCGGCATAAAAGCATTTGACACGTTAAGAGTCAGATTAAATATATTTGCCTTGCTGGGGATTCAGGCATTTGTCGAATTAAGGGCCAGTCTGAACTTTTTTGTACAATTGGGTATTCGGGCTTTTGTGGCGCTAAGAACGAGTTTGCGCTTTTTCGTGCAATTGGGGATGCAGGCATTTGTCGAATTAAGGGCCAGTCTGAATGTCTTTGTGCAATTGGGTATTCGGGCTTTTGTGGCACTAAGAACGAGCTTGCGCTTTTTTGTGCAATTGGGGATGCAGGCATTTGTCGAATTAAGAGCAAGTCTGAACTTTTTTGCGCAGTTGGGAGTTAGTGCTTTTATCGAACTAAAAGCCAGTCTGAATATTTTTGCGCAGTTGGGCATTAAGATTTTTGTTGATCTGAGAGTTAGTCTGAATAAATTTGCAGAATTAGGCCGTCAGGCACTGGAAACATTAAAGACCAGCTTGAATACTTTTGCGCAGTTGGGCATTAAGGCTTTGGCGACGCTGAGATCCAGCCTGAATAGGTTTGCAGAATTAGGTAGCCATGCACTGGAAACATTAAAGACCAGCTTGAATGCTTTTGTACAGTTAGGGATTCAGGCTCTGAATAAATTAACATATCCTTTGGATATGTTTGTCCAGTTAGGAATCAAAGCTTTTGAAGAGTTAAAAGCCAGCCTCAATTTCTTTGCACAATTAGGCGTTCAAGCGCTGGATAAAATAAAATCCAGTTTGGATACGTTTGTTCAGTTGGGACTCAAAGCTTTTGAGGAATTAAAGGCTAGTCTGAATTTTTTTGCACAATTAGGTGTTCAGGCGTTGGATAAGTTAAAGTCCACACTGGATGCATTTGTGCAGTTGGGGGTTCAGGCACTGAATAAATTAACGGCCCCACTGGATATATTTGCACAACTGGGCACTCAGGCGCTGGATAAATTAAAGTCCACACTGGATGCGTTTGTGCAGTTGGGGGTTCAGGCACTGAATAAATTAACGGCCCCACTGGATATATTTGCACAACTGGGCACTCAGGCGCTGGATAAATTAAAGTCCACACTGGATGCGTTTGTGCAGTTAGGGGTTCAGGCGCTGAATAAATTAACATCTCCTCTGGATATATTCGCTAAATTGGGTATGCAGGCTCTGGAAGAATTAAAAGCCAGCCTCAATTTCTTTGCACAGCTAGGCGTTCAGGCACTGGATAAATTGAAATCCAGTCTGGATATATTTACCCAGATTGGAGTTCAGGGACTGGAAGAATTAAGAGCCAATCTGAATAGATTTGCGCAAGTCGGTATTCAGGCTATGGAGAATTTAAGAGATGGCTTGAAAGCATTCGCACAATTCGGAACCGAGGCTTTGGAAGCACTAAGAGCCGCCATGGATTTTTTTGGTAAAACCGGGGATAAGGTTTTTGGCTCACTGAATAATGGTGCTGATTTGTTATCTAACAAAGGTAATAAGGATACTTTTGGAAAACAAAGAAGAGACATAGGTGCATTAGGGAATATTGGTCAAAAAGTTTTTGGTGTTTTGGGTAATGGCATAAATATTCTGGCAAGTGTTGGTGTAAAAGGCCTGTCTTTTTTAAGTGGTGCTTTCAGCGTGTTAGGTAAGGCAATACTGTTTATTGGCCGGGCTATGATGGCAAACCCAATTTTTGCTGTTATTGGTGTTATCGCAATGGCTGCTATTTATATTTGGCAGAATTGGGAATCATTAGGGCCAAAATTCACTGCTTTATGGGAGGGCGTAAAAAATATCTTCGGTATTGCTTGGGAAGGAATTAAAAACCTTGTCAGTATGGCGTGGGAAGGTATTAAGAATTATTTCATGAGTGGTGGGTTAATTGGCATTATTTACCAAAACTGGGACACCATTAAACAAAGTGCCTCAGAAGCCTGGGAGTTTGTTAAAACGATAATAAGTGGGGCTTGGGAATCTGTTAAACAGAGTACATCTGAAATCTGGGAGAGCGTTAAAAAATCAATTTCAGATAAATGGAATGAAATTGTTGCTGATGTTCAGGCTATTCCTGAAAAATTAAAAACGGCTGGGTCAGAAATGATCGATAATTTGCTAGTTGGTATTCAGGAGAAGTGGGGAAACCTGAAAAGTAAGTTTTCCTCAATTACAGATTTTTTTAAATCGTGGTGGTCTGGCGATGATGAAAAGGAAATTGCCGTAAAAACATCGCAGGAAATTACTAAGAGCGACACAATACAACAAGCGGCACAAATTACTAAGAATGACACAACACAACAAGCGGCACAAATTACTAAGCACGATTCAGGAGGATTTATTCCAGCCGGGAAGCTAGGCCTCGTGGGTGAATTTGGCCCTGAAATTATCAACGGCCCTGCCAATGTTACCAGTAGAAAAAATACGGCAAAACTGGCTGCTTTGGGGCTTGCCGTCAGCTCAATGTCATTGCCTGCTGCGGCGCAGGGTGCCCCGTTGCACGCACAAAGTTTACCTGCTCATGCTTATGAGGAAGTTCAGGCAAAACGAGAGCGGAGCCAGCCACAGCAATACAGTGGCGCAACACCGCAATATAACATTTATGTCTATGGCTCTCAGGGACAGTCCGCTCAGGATATCGCCCGTATGGTCAGACAGGAACTGGAACAACGAGAACGTATGCACCAGGCCCGTATGCGTAGCTCACTTTCTGACAGAGGAGAAGATTTCTTATGATGGCTGCACTTGGTTTATTTGTTTTTATGTTGAAAACCACGCCATACCAAAGTTTTCAGCATAAACAAAGCTGGAGACATGCCTTTAATAGCCGTGTGGGAGCACGGCCTGCATGGCAATTTGTGGGTTCAGATAACGATACGATTACATTATCGGGAGAACTTTATCCTGAACTGACTGGCGGTTCGCTTTCACTGACTGCATTGAAATTGATGGCAGATAGTGGCAAAGCGTGGTCTTTTATTGATGGCAGTGGCTCGATTTACGGCATGTTTGTCATTGAAAGTATTGATGAGACCAAAACCGAATTTATGTTAGACGGGGCGCCCCGCAAGATTAGCTTTACGCTGACTTTACGGCGGGTAGACAACAATCTGTTTGAGATGTTGGGTGATTTGCAGGATCAGCTATCTGACATCAAGGATAAACTATCTAGGTCGCAGAGTAAGTTTTCTGAGCTTAAAGATCAGGCCAATGGATAAAGTTAAGGAAGTATTCTCATGATAGATTTCAGTCAATTGACACCAAACACGGATTGGATTCCCAAATTTGATTTGATTATTGGGAAAACGGGGGCGCCAGCTTTTCGGTTGGAAACTAATAGCAAAGATATCACAGGAAAAATTCAGTCACGTTTAATGTCATTAACACTGACAGATAACCGTGGATTGGAATCAGATCAGCTCGATATTGAATTGGATGATGCAGATCACGAACTTATTTTTCCTTCCCGAGGCGATATTTTGACATTGGAACTGGGGTGGCATGGTCACACTTTAACGCCAAAGGGAAAATATGTCGTTGATGAAATTGAACATTCAGGTGCACCTGACCGATTGACTATCCGCGCTCGTAGCGCGGACTTTCGTGGTGACCTGAACGTTAAGCGTGAAGCTTCTTATCATAAACTCACGTTAGAGAACATTGTGAGTACGATTGCTACGAGAAACCAACTGAAATTTAAAATCAGTGAGGAATTGAAAGGGATCTCTGTGCATATTGATCAAACTAACGAATCTGACGTGAGCTTTTTAACGCGGGTAGCTAAGCAGGAAGGCGCGATTGTTTCAGTTAAAAATGGCGAATTGCTGTTTATTTGTCAGGGAAAAAATAAGACTGCAAGTGGTACGCCTATTACTCCTGTTGTGATTACACGTGAATCAGGGGATAGCCATCGATTCTCTCTGTCTGATCGTGAAGCTTATACTGGTGTGATTGCTCAATGGTGGGACACAGGTACAGCATCTAAACAGACAGTCACCTATCAACGACAGGAGTCGACAAAAACAAAAGTTGATGTCTCTGTCCACTATGAAAGTAGCAAAACTAAGTCATCAACTAAAAATCATTCTCAGATAAGTAATAAGCCTTATAAACATAATGATTCATCTAAACATGAGGATAGAGAAAAACTAAAAAAAGAAAAAAATAAAAATTCGGGTGTTACTAACTTGTCGAAAAAAAATCCTAAACCGAAAGAAGGGAAGAAATCTCCTTATGATAGGACTCGTTATACAGGAGGAAATCGGCATGACAAAAATAGGCGTAGAGGTGAACGTCATTTCTATGAAGAACAACGAGAATCTGTGCATGAATCTCATCAAACAACGGCGACCCAACAACAAAAACAAGAGTATTTGCAGGGAACAGCGGAAAATATACTGACACTTTCGCGGATCTATCACAACAAAGCAGAGGCAGAACGTGCTGCCAAAGCAGCCTGGGAAAAAATTCAACGAGGTACAGCGCAGTTTTCTATCACTTTGGCTAGAGGACGTGCTGACATCTATCCTGAAACACCAGTTCTGATTAGAGGGTTTAAACCACAGATAGACGAAACTAATTGGACGATAGTTAAAGTGACTCATAATCTCAATGACAGTGGTTTTACAACATCTTTAGATCTTGAGATTAAGCTTGATGAAATAGAAATCAAACCAGAGGATACCAAAATAAACACTTGATCTCAATATGAGAACTTTGATATATTGTTCACCAGACGAGATGGTGTTATTTCATTAAAAACAATGCTTTCAAGAAAGGTGAACAATTATGATTAAGTGTCCTCTGTGTGGTCAGTCAGCACATACTCGTAGCAGCTTCGAGCATTCCAGCCAAACAAAGGAGCGCTATAACCAATGCCAGAATATCAATTGTGGGGCAACGTTCGTCAGCCATGAAACGTTTGTGCGCTTTATCTCTAAGCCGGGGGAAGTTGAAAGTGTTACGCCACATCCAAGGGTAAAAACGAAAAGACAACCTCGCCAGAAAGCTGTTGCACAAGCGGCTGTAAGCCAATAAATAATGAAGAAACCTTGCTCCAGTTTTTGCCACCTTTATGGTGGCTTTTTTTGTAGCTGCTTGACAATGATGAGTTCTTGAATTGAGAACTTTATTATAGGGAAATGACAAATAAATTAGTGCTTTCATGAGACGCCCGCTTTTCAGCGTAGCAGGCGTCGGTCTATGGCAGGGTTACTTCTGAGATTCTGCTTGCAAAATTCTTTGCATCTCGTCCTTTATATGTAATTTTTCTTTTTTTAATCGCACAACTTTTTCGTTATAGCCGGCTCCGTTCGGGCCTTCAAGTTGCGATATCTCGTGGTCAAGGCGGTTATGTTTTTCAAACAAGGATTGGAAACGGGGGTGAGATTCTTTTAGGTTAGATACTAAATTGTGATCTTCTGGAAACATGAGACCTCCTATACGAAGTTTGCTACCACACTATGAGTGTAGCAGCTCATTGTAATATCAGATTTGAGAAATATCACATAAAAAATATTTTGTAGAAACTATGTATCTTTATGATTATTAATGTAAATTTATTTTGTGTCCGAAAAGAGTAGCTTTCATCTAAAGGAATAGTGGTAAAAATCAGTGTCTTGCCAAAAAAGCATAATTTCTTTAGGGATTTTCGTTGTTATGATCCTTTTGCATTGTTAAACATATCAAGAGGTGAAAAATGAAAAAGTATCTACTTGCTTTAGCTGCTATGACTGTTTCTGTTTATGCTCAGGCTGATAAACTTGAAAATGTAGCTCCTTATCCTAAAGCTTCAAAGGGTATGGTTCGCAGTGTGATTACATTATCACCTGAAAAGAACGAAAATAATTATATGGTAGAGTTGATAATTGGTAAGGATATGCTGGTGGATTGCAATCATCACTCATTCGGCGGCAAGTTTGAAACGAAAAACTTGGAAGGCTGGGGATATAATTATTACGTTCTGGATAAAGTCATGGGGCCTTTCTCAACCAAGATGGCATGCCCTGATGACAAGAAAACTATGAAATTCGTTCAGGTGAATTTAGGAAAAGATGCAGCTGTACGTTATAACAGTAAATTACCAATTGTAGTATATACACCAGATACCATGAAAGTGAAATACCGCATTTGGCATGCGTCAGATAAGATCAATAACGCGGTACAGAAATAAATTATTAATTAAATAGATCAGCGACCTGAGTTTGTTATTATTAAACTCAGGTTGTTATGTATTTAATATGATTGTTGTGTACCTCAGATTAATTTATTCATCATGGTAAATGACTTATTGCCTACTTTCCATTAGGTTCAGATATCTTCTATCTGGATAATTATCAAATCATCATTCGTCGTGTTTTTCTGTCATTTATTTTCTTCTGACAGTTCCTTGCACATACTTAAAAATACTAACTAAACTTTGTTTGGATTTTTTTGCATTCATGAAAATATTATTGAGGATTTATAGGATGTTTAAAAAATTATCAGCAGAGTTCTTTGGAGCTTTTTGGTTAGTATTTGGAGGGTGTGGAAGCGCTATTTTAGCCACGGCATTTCCACAGCTAGGAATAGGTTTTGTGGGGGTATCTCTGGCTTTTGGTTTAACTGTTTTGACAATGGCATATGCTGTCGGCCATATTTCCGGTGGACACTTTAATCCGGCTGTGACATTGGGATTATTTGCTGGTGGGCGTATTTCAGCTAAAGATGTTATTCCTTATATTATTGTTCAGGTAATCGGAGGAATTGCAGCCGCTGCGGTACTTTATCTGATTGCCAGTGGTCAAAATGGTTTTAATGCAACAGAGAGTGGATTTGCATCCAACGGTTATGGAAAGCACTCTCCTGGGGGATTTTCATTACAATCTGCAATTATTATTGAATTGGTGTTAACGGCATTTTTCTTGATCGTAATTTTTGGAGTAACAGATAAAAATGCACCAACGAAATTCGCGCCATTGGCAATTGGTTTGGCATTAACTTTGATCCATTTAATCAGCATACCTGTGACAAATACGTCAGTTAACCCTGCAAGAAGTACAGCAGTTGCGATTTTTCAGGGAACCTGGGCTATAGAGCAGTTATGGTTATTCTGGTTGGTTCCATTAATTGGAGGGATTATTGGTGGTTTAATATATCGCGGGCTATTACAAAAAAATGAGTAAATCATGGAGATTTTTATATTTTGAAATGCCACACAATTGTGTGGCTTTCTTTTAAGCATTTTTGTGATAATTTCTTTGCACAGCTAATTTTTCTGAAAAGGAAAAGAAGATGAAAGCAGCGATAGAGTGGAGACGTGACGAATATTGGATCACAACGGATAAAAATAAAATTGATGTGAAATTTGTTCACAGTAATCTTACGCAATTATTTTGGGCTCGTGGAATTGAATTTGAAAAATTTAAAACTGCAGTAGAAAATAGTTTATGTTTTGTATTATTTCATCACGATAAAGAAATTGGGTTTGCCAGATTAGTAACTGATTTTTCTATTTTTTCTTATATTTCAGATGTATTTATTATTGATGAGTATCAAAAGAAAGGATTAGGACGTTGGCTAATAGCGTGTATTTTGCAGCACCCTGCTATTACTCAGGTAAATCATGTGGCATTAGTAACTTCTAATGCGGGTTGGTTATATAAAAAATTTGGATTTGTGCCTGTCACAGAACAAGATTTTGTATGGACGTTGGAGAAAACCCAGAATAATTAGGTTGCGTTGTGGCAGCAAGGGAACGCATTCCCGGAAGCCTTGTAAACGGTGATGCGTTCATAGAGAAGGGCATAAACCTATCAAAGTCATAAAACAGCCATCATTGACTATACCCTTCATCTTTTAATTCGTTCCAATGGCTGATAATTTGCCCTACGATACCATAATCACGAGCTTCTTCCGGCCCCATCCAGAAATTACGGTCAGTGTCTTTTGCCACTTTATCAATAGGATGTCCGGTAGCTTCACTGATAAGCTGATTTATCCGGCCACGGATTTTTAATATTTCTTTTGTTTCAATTTCGATGTCGGAAGCTCTTCCCTGAACGCCTCCCAAAGGCTGGTGGATCATAAAACGAGTATTAGGAAGGGAATAACGATTCTCTTTTTTGGCGGCAAGGAAGAGAGTAATACCGGCGCTGGCAACCCAGCCTGTGCCAATCATGAATACTTCTGGCCTAATAAATTTGAATATATCATGCAGAGTATCTCCGGATTCAACGTGTCCCCCCTGGCTGTTAATGAAAATTTTTATCGGATGATTATTGATTTCTTGTAATACAAGAAGTTGAGTCACGACTTTTTCAACCAGCAGTTGATTGATCTCACCTGAGATGATAATGGAGCGTGATTGAAGTAGTTTATCGTGAAAAAGTGACTTAGAGGTATTGCTTTTTTCTGGCTTATTATCAGGAACATTATATGTCATTTTATTTCTACTTGATTAAAATTGTTAATAGTAATAAATAATATATCATATAAAAAAATTTTCTATATAAAAAAGACTAAATTGAGAAATTAAAATTTCTAATTAGTTTAATTAGGTGAGGTTTTCTCTTTGAATTATTTTTTTTAAAGTTTTTTTTCTTTACTTACAGATATTAACTATCTATATTATTTTGCATATGTACATGTAATAAAATACATTATATACAAGGAATATTATTATTTATGTATTATATGATTGTCATGTATGATTAATGTTAATCAGTTGTCATGTGTGATTAATATTAATCAGATATCATTTTATTTATTTTTATAGAGGAGGTTGCTTGTAATAATGTTTTCGGCAAGCTTAAGTTTGTCACCTTTTTATTACTTATCTGATTTTTTCGGCGTAACTTATTGTTTAGTTGAGTGAATTTAATATTCCTGAGTTTTGTGATTCTTATATTAAAAAAATTATAACCTTATAACTTTTCAGCTTTTTTGAAATTTTTATTGGGTTATATTAAATAATATTATTAGTCAGTATCTAAATCTAATGCAGATATTCTGTAGGTGGGAATTATTTGTATTAAGGTAAATGTAATAAGCTAGGAATGAATTATGAAATACTTTGATATAGAAAATGTGTCAGGAAAAATCTTGCAGGAATTATTGCAATATCGACGTCGTTTCCCAACATCTGAACATACAATTGAAAATGAGGAAAAGTACGTTGCCGAGGTTCAGTTACCACGTATTTGTGCCTTTGTTGAACAAGGCAAAACAATTAAATGTATCTTGCCCGCGTTTCCGACAAAATCACCAAATCCCCGTAAAGTGTTGGGCGTTATGCCTGATATGGCAGAAAAGTTATCGCTGATTTTTTTAAATTCTTTATGTCAACGTATTCAGCTTTATTACCCTCCAGGGGCGCATATTGTTATTTGTTCTGATGGGCATGTATTTAGTGATCTGATACGGGTCAATGATAAAACTGTTACTCTTTATCAATTGGAAATTGAGAAACTGTTACATGAATTGGGATTAACTAACCTCTCGGTATTTAATCTCGGTAATGTTGAGTCATTAACTCAATATACCAGCGATTACGATCAACTACGTGAATTGCTGGTCAGTAACTATGCTTATTCTACCGAGGAGATTAAAGCCACATTGAAAGAAAGTGAAGAGGGTGTTCAATTATATCGGGCGATCACTCGTTTCCTTTATGAAGATAGCTTATTACCTGAATATATCGGTTCTAAAAATGCTTTGCAGAAAGATGCCCGCCACCGTTCTGTTGGCGTGATCCAACGTAGTTGGGCTTGGGGGAATCTGCTGTCAGAACAATTCCCTGATGCCATCCGTCTTTCTATCCATCCTCAACCTATGGACAATATTAAAATCGGCATTCATATGATGCCTACCCGAGATGACTGGTTGACTCCATGGCATGGTGTTGCAGCCAATATCAATGGTCAGTTTGTGTTGATGAAAAGTGATGAAGTGAAAAAAATGCAAGGCAAATTGGTCGAAATTCGTGGTGTTCCCAGCCATTACTTGATCGAGGGTTTTCATGAAATAAATCAACAGGATGTACCTCTAGCGACTACATTATAGAATAAGCAAACAGCTTAGGAAGACCTTTATCCTCCATCGTTATACTGCACTTTGAGAAAAAGCATTATGTATACAGATAAACTCGATTGTCACATTGAGCCGATTACCCCTTTTGGTGTAATGATTACGCCAAATTGGCCTGAGCAGGATGTAACCACACTGCCTGTTGATACTTTACGTGAGTTAGCTCGTACTCATTTACTGGTTATATTACGCGGTTTTTCTTCCGGTTTTACAGATCCAGAAAAGTTGACTGAATACTCTCGCCGTTGGGGAGAAATCATGATGTGGCCTTTTGGCGCTGTACTGGATGTGATGGAACATCAAGACCCTTCTGACCATGTATTGGACAGTACTGAAATCCCTCTGCATTGGGATGGGATGTATAGAGAAACTATTCCGGAATTTCAGATATTCCACTGCGTTTCAGCACCAGAAACAACTCAGGGTGGTCGAACTACATTTGTTAATACTGAACAGTTGGTCCTCGATGCCAGTGAAGATGAACGCCATAGCTGGAAAAATACTCTTGTCACTTACCGTACAAACCGCGTAACACATTATGGTGGTGAGGTAGTTTCTCCACTGGTTTGTCTTCATCCTGATGGTGAGAAATGGGTAATGCGTTATAACGAACCGATGGCGGTTGGCGGTGAAAAATATTCTGATCATCACACAGTGAAATTTGCTGGTTTTTCACCAGAGCAACAGAAGGTTTTGGAAAAAGATCTGAAGATTAGGCTTTATGAGCCGCGCTATTTCCTTGCTCATCAATGGCAAACGGGTGATATTGCTATTAGTGATAACTTTACTTTACTACATGGCAGGGAATCTTTTGTTACTCGCTCATCCCGCCATCTCCAAAGGGTACATATACATGGAACACCAATATGTAATAACACCAGCTTTAAGACTATTGCCACGCCGCCTTCAGATAGTAAGGCAGTTTCATTGAAGGAGATTTGATTTATGGCACGTATTGTTTTGGCAGCAATTGCAACTCCGGGGCATGTTTTTCCCATTTGTTCCATTGCCAGACATTTAATAGAACAGGGACATAATGTAACAATATTCAGTGGTTCTCTTTTTCGGCAGCAGTCGGAAGCGCTAGGGGCGAGTTTTGTTGCCTTTGATCCGAGAGCGGATGTTGATTACCGTTATTTGGAAAAAAAATTTCCTGAACGTGGACAGCATCCGCCGGGAAATGCCCAGACGTCGTTTGCTCTTAAGCAATTTTTTGCGGGGCCGATCCCTGTACTATATCCTCAATTGCAACAACTGGTTGCAGATGCTGATTTGCTGATTGTTGACAATACGTTCTATGCTGTATTGCCCTTATTACAACAGCCTGCTTATGAACGCATTCCTGTCATGGTGATTGGGGTAAGTCCGCTGTTATTGTCATCTCGGGATGCCATATTCTGGGGGGCACGTATACCGCCCGAATTGCTTCCTGCTGATTTAAAACGTGAACAGTTGGTGGATAAGGAAACTCACGAGCTGATTGCGCAAGTCCAGGAAGCTTTTAACACAGCTTTGGCCACAGTGAATGCTCCTTTACTGACACAGGATTATAACGATGTCATTCTGAAACAATCTGATCGTTTCCTGCAATTGGCAACTCAGTCGTTTGAATTTCCGCGTGATGATCTGCCGGAAACACTGGATTTTATTGGTGCGCTGAAAGTTGATGTACAGGATGATAAAAAAGAGTTGGAATGGCCTGATGAGAGTTTGCCACTTATACTGGTTACCCAAGGTACATTGGCGAATGTTGATTTTAATCAGTTAATAATACCAACTTTTCGTGCCCTAGCGAACTTACCCGTACGCGTTTTGGCTATCACTGCAGGAAGGCCGGCTGAAATGTTGGGAGAATCAATACCGGATAATGTCAGAGTGGTAGAATATCTTAACCTGAATTCTGGATAAGAAATTGACGAGAGGCCTGTTCCAGGAGCAAAGTTTTGGTGAAAGCCTAAAACGACTCCGGGGAGGAACAGGCCATGGACAAGTTAGTTGAAATTTTCTGCGATGTCGACGACTTTTGTCGTCTTTTCATCCCCCAGTGGGCGCAGTTTTGTCTCGATAACGGATACCGCCTGCGCCGCAGACAAGGCCGCATGTATCCCAGTGAAATCATGACAATTTTAATCCTCTTTCAGCGGTCGCATTACCGTGATTTTAAAAACTTTTATTTGGAGCATATCTGGCAATACCATCACCGCGACTTCCCCTCCTTGCTCAGTTATACCCGTTTTATCAGCGTTGCCCCGTCCGTTTTGGTCCCCTTATCCAGTTATCTGACTCAATTAAAAGGAAAACCGACAGGCATTGCTTTTATCGACTCCACGAGTTTGCGCGTTTGTCATAACATCCGTATTCCTCGTCATAAGGTCTTTCAGGGCATAGCGCAACGCGGAAAAACCTCAATGGGATGGTTCTATGGGTTCAAATTACACCTGATTATTAACCATCTGGGCGAAATTTTAGCGCTTAAAGTGACCCCGGGTAATGTGGATGATAGGGAGCCTGTACGCGAATTATCAAAAGATCTCACGGGTTCTCTTTACGGCGACAAAGGATATCTGAGTCAGGAATTGGCGGATGATTTAGCTAAAACGGATATCACCTTTATCACGAAAAAGCGCCGCAACATGAAAGCGCTTGCACTGGCTGAGTGGGATAAGGTTATGCTTAAAAAGCGTTTTATCATTGAAACGATTAATGGACAATTAAAAAACGGCTCTCAATTAGAACATTCTCGTCACCGAAGTATAACCGGTTTTTTGTTAACCATTTTAACGGGATTGATTGCTTACTGCCTTAAAGAGAAAAAGCCATCACTGAAAATTTTCTACTCAGAAGAAGATATTTCAGTAATAGCTTAAGCGGAATTGGGGTTATCTTAACTTTGAATACTGGCTTCCCCGTTCAGCAATTTTTATTACTAATGGTGGATATGGTTCTCTCAATGCAGCGATGCGTCATGGTGTACCTATGGTTGTGGCTGGTACAGGAGATGGTAAGCTGGAAGCGGTTGCCCGTGTTATTTGGGCACGCTGTGGTATCAGCTTGAATACAGATACACCGAGTGAACAACAGATCTATCAGGCAGTCACACGGATACTTTCTTCTCCTGAATGGTATCAGCAGGCGCAGAAACTTAAGGCTGATTATGCTGCTCATAACGCTCTGGAATCTATTACATTCCATGTTAATGAATTGCTTGCACAGTCGGTTTAAGTAGTGACAGAGATCATAGTTTAATTTCAAGTTGCAGATTTGTTGGCTGCAACTTGAAAAGCAAAAAGGATAGGAGAAATGATTTTGAAAAGTATCAGGTTTTTTCTCGAATACCTTCCAACGAAATATTCAGTTCAACTTCCTGAGATTTGGGCCCTAAATCAGTTTTAATATTAAAATCTTTCAATTTAAGTTTCCCGTTAGCTTCAAATCCTGCGCGATAGCCTCCCCACGGATCTTTACCTTCGCCCATTAGTCGTGCTTGCAGCGTTACTGGTTTAGTCACACCATTCAATGTCAGATTACCGATAATTTTGTAGTGCTCTCCCTCTTTCTCCACCTTGGTTGAAGTAAATTTGGCTTCCGGATGTTTTGTGGTATTTAAAAAATCGGCACTGCGTAAGTGCTTATCGCGTTCAGCATGGTTTGTCTCTACGCTATCTGTTTTAATAACGACATTGACCTTATCATCTGTTGGATTGTTTGCATCGAAAGTAAAATCACCATCAAATTTTTTAAAGCTACCATAAAGCCAGCTCATACCTAAGTGCTGGATACGAAATTCGATAAAGGCGTGTTGGCCGGCAGTATCAATTTTATAGTTAGCAGCGATTGCTGAGCCTGCACTTATAAATAAAGCACCTGCTGTCAGGCCAATTAGCGTCTTTTTCAACATAATGATTCTCCATAATTTATTTTGAGTCGGGTGGGAGTCCAAACATTCTTTTTAGCGTACTATCGCGGTCAATAAAGTGATGCTTCAGAGCTGCAAGTCCATGTAATAGCGAAAGCACAACGACTAGCCAGGCAAGATAGAGATGGATAATACCGGCTGTATCTGCTTGTATTCCTTGTTTTGCCAGTGTGGCGGGGATATCAAACCATCCAAAAACACTGATAGGTTGACCATCCGCTGTGGAGATAAAATATCCGCTGAATAAAATGCCAAACAAGGCGATATAAAGAGTGAACTGAACCAATTTTGAACTGATCCGCGTAAGTTGGCTGTAACTACTCAGGGGTTTTGGCGGAGGAGAAATAAATCGCCAGATAACGCGAATGGCCATAATAATAAAAATTAAAAAACCGATGCTTTTATGAAGAGTGGGAGCTCGATGATACCAGGTATCGTAATAACTTAATGTGACCATCCATAACCCTAGTGCAAACATTCCATAAACAGCAAGCGCAATTAACCAGTGGATCAAAACAGAGATATGACCAAATTGCTTGGACGTGTTTTTTAATAACATATCGTTTCCTTATTTTTGATCACTTACAAAATACAATCTTTTAGCATAGATAGTAAACAGAAATGAAAGAAAATGAACATCATAATAGATGGAAGTTTAGTATTATTTTTGTGAATCTTCACCAAATAATTTGTTTAAGAATATCAAAAATTATCAATAATAAAATTAGCGGGTGTACTTTTGATAGAATAAAAAACAAATGGAATATCTATATTCCTATTCGATATATAAAAAAATAAACTAAATTAATTAAACATGGATTGAAAAATCATTTCTCCCTTTAGGGATGCAGTTAAATAATTAAAGAATTAGTGATAATGTTACATGCGTAACTATTTCGAATGTGAAAATAAACAACGTTAATTTATGTATTTATTTACTCATATGGTTAGAAATTGTAATGTTACATGTGCAATATTTCATCACCAAACCCAATATATTTCTAATTTCAGCCAACAAAGCAGTAAATTGAAATATGAAGGGGCTAACAGAGAGAAAAAAAATGTATACATTATGGATAGCGAATAAAAACTATTCTTCCTGGTCACTACGTCCGTGGATTTTACTCAAGGCTCTGAACATTCCTTTCAATGAGCAGTTGAGTTACTTTGAGGATGGCAAAAGTAGTTATGATAAATTCAAAACATTCTCGCCTTCTGGTCTTGTTCCTTGTTTAGTGGATGGTGATATCACGGTTTGGGATTCATTGGCTATTGCTGAATATATTGCAGAGGATCATGTGCGAGTATGGCCAAAAGATCGTATTGCCAGGGCATGGGCAAGGAGTGCTGCGGCAGAAATGCACTCTGGTTTTACGACATTGCGCCAGATGTGCGCAATGAATTGCACAAATACGCTCAAATTAGAAAAAATAGCTCCTGAATTACAAAATGATCTTGATCGTCTTGATACACTCTGGACTGAAGGGTTAAGCAAGTTTGGTGGTAAATGGCTGGCGGGAGATTCGTTTACAGCAGTAGATGCCTTTTTTGCTCCGGTGGTTTTTCGTGCCCGGACTTACGGGTTAACATTTTCGGCTACCAGTCAGGTATGGATTGATCACATGCTTAATCATCCGGCGATGATAGAGTGGATAGAAGCAGCAGTAAAAGAGCCTGTGATAGCATATTAATTATACAGTTGGTTATTTTGGCAGTGGCAAAATTTTTGACCAGCGTACGTAATATACGTACGCTGGTTCAAAACGTGACGCAAATCAAAAGAATAAAAAAAAGCTCCGCATTGGCACGGAGCAGGAATGGGTAAAAGTAGCTGGGAAAATGTAGTACAAAAGCATAGTAATACTATTCTGCTAAACATCGATTAAACGAAAGCTAAAATGAGAAGAATAGAGGTAACATCAACTATGGTTATACTGTAACCCTCTTTTTTATTCATTTTTATTGTTAAAATTTCAAATAGCCTATTTTGATTGATTTGCTTCAACGTGATATTAATTTGTGAAAATAAAACTTAATGAACTGAGAAGTTTTTTTGGAATTTTGATTATTGTTATAAACTTCTTGTATTAAACGAAACCATTTTTGGGCAGTAGATTCTCGGTTATATTCTTCAAATCTTTTTTTTCCATTTGATATCATCGATAAATATAAATTTGACTGATTTCTCAATTTATCCACTGCATCTATAAATTCTGCAGGAGTTTTTGCTATCAAATAATCTAATTCACTTAGCCTTATTGCTCTCATTGAGGGTTCATCATCGCAAATGACAGGGCAACCTGCATTCCATGCATTGATGAGCTTACTGGCTGGTTTTCTTATGATATTTGTATAATCGCGTCTAAAACTTATAGCAATATCTATATTGCTGTAATCAGTCCAACCTTTGTTCGATTTTATAAAATTAATTTCCCTTGAATTTAGCTCATTTTCTAATGTTTTGTCTGAAAAAAAATCGGGTAATGCATCTTCATGCCCAAAAAAACCAATGGTTTTTATTTCGCTATTATTTTTTGCTCTTGGTTTTAATCCTGGCTGAGGCCAATGAGGGATGAAAATTTTTCCATTCTTAGCCTGTAGGGGATTTTGCACAATCACATAATCAGCACCGTGAACTGATGGACGATCAGCCTGGCAAACTATAGTATTTCCTCTCCATGGTTTAGTCTTAGAGCTAAAGTTATCATAGTGTAATATATTAATAGCATTATCTTCGGCTTTATTGGTTAATCTAATGTCTAGACAATCTCCATAATAATAATTAAGGTTAATTAAAGTTTGCATGACCCAACAAGATTTTCCTTTACGATAGTATCTTTCTGAGAGGCTGTCGAGATCTGTTTTTCTATTTATTATATATTGAAAATCGTAAGCATATTTTTCTATGAAATTTTTATCTGAAATGCCATTGATAATGATTTTACTCATGCTATTCTACATATTTAGTTTTAAATTTTATAAAATATATCATAATATATATGATATATTCAATGAATATCGATTTTATGAGAGAGATAAATGAAAGTAACCAACAAAGGAAGCGATTTTGAAGATAGAGTATATATATTTATTATGGCAAAATTTTATCTTTTTTGGTGTTTTAAATAAAAGATAGCAGCCTTATTATTTGTGACAGAAAAGAGGTAAATATCACATTCCTGCCACAAAATAAGTCGGTTATTGGAATGAACTTCACTTTTATTAATCCATTTTTAATGAGAAACCGCATCTCGTATTACGTCCAGTGAAGCAGGATTTTCAATTAAAGCAATATCACTGGGTTCACGACCTTCACAAATGGCCTGCATGGTGCGGCGTAACATTTTCCCTGAACGTGTTTTTGGCAATTGCGTGACAAAATAGATGCGTGCTGGGCGTCCAACACTGCCAATTTTCTTATCGACCAGACTCATTAGTGATTTTTCCAAAGTGGCAAAATGGTCGGCACTCTGAATTTCACGTCCTTCTTTGAGGACGACAAAGGAAACTGCGGCCTGCCCTTTTACATCATCTTTGATACCGATAACCGCGACTTCAGCAACATCTTCATGGCTGGCGATACACTCTTCGATTTCCCGGGTTCCCAGACGATGTCCCGAAACATTAATCACGTCATCTGAACGCCCCAGAATAAAGTAGTAACCATCACGATCACGGATCCCCCAATCAAAAGTGGAGTAAACTTGCTGATCAAAATGCTTCCAGTAAGTATTCACAAAACGGTTATTATCACCATAAATAGTTTGGATACATCCGGGAGGCAAAGGGCCTTTGATGACCAACATGCCTTTTTCGTTGTTATCACACTCCTGTCCGGTCAGTTCATTAATCAACTTGACGTTAAAACCATACATTGGGAATCCTGTACTGCCAAAACGACTTGGTCTGTCATCCAGTGCTCGTGCTATTGTCATGATTGGCCAGCCCGTTTCTGTTTGCCAGTAATTGTCAATCACAGGTACGTTAATGGTTTCAGTCACCCAACGTGCAGTATGCTCATCAAGTGGTTCACCTGCCAGATAGAGTGTTTCAAGAGAAGAAATATCGTATTGAGAGAGACTGTTTGTAGGATATTTCTTCAGAACACGAATGGCCGTTGGTGCGGAAAACATCCTGTTGACCCGGTATTTTTCCACAATTTGCCACCAAATACTGGCATCTGGCCGGATGGGCAAACCTTCATACATAATAGTTGCCATACCCGCGATCAGCGGAGCATACACAATATAGGAATGTCCTACGATCCAACCGATGTCTGATGTACAAAAGAATACACCGCCAGCTTTACCGCCAAAAATAATCTCCATTGATGTCGCCAGCGCTACTGCATAACCGCCAACATCACGTTGTACACCTTTGGGTGTTCCTGTTGTCCCTGATGTATAGAGAACACAAGAAACTTCATTGGATTCCAGCCATGTTACTGGAACCTTTGCATCCAGATAGGATTGTCGCAAGGTGGCAAAATCCACATCCCGGTTTCTGACCCAATTTATCTCAGCCAGTCCACGGTTGACCATCAATACATGACGTGGTGTGTGTACCGCTAATTCAATGGCTTCATCCAGCAATGGCTTGTAGGGAATGATTTTTCCTCCACGGGAGCCAGCATCAGCAGAAACGACTAATACTGGCTCAGCATTATCTAATCGGGTAGCGAGACTATGGGCAGCAAAACCACCAAAAACCACAGAGTGGATAGCACCGATACGGGCGCAGGCAAGTAAGATAAATAAGGCTTCCGCCACCATCGGCATATATATCACAACACAATCACCTTTTTTGACACCGAGAGAAAGCATAATAGCCGCAGCCCGGTTAACTTCCTGATGTAACTCCTGGTAAGTGAAGACTTGTTCAGTATTCGTTTCTGTTGAAATCGCAATCAGTGCCTTAGCATCAGGTTGTCTTTCCAGCCAGCGATCTAATGCGTTGTAACATAAATTGGTCTTTCCACCGCAAAACCAGCGAGCAAAAGGAGGATTACTGTGATCCAGAGCTTGTGCAAAAGGGTGCTGCCAATGAATTCGTTTGGCTTGTTCTGCCCAGAAGGCGTTGGGTTCATCAATCGAACGTTGGTAAAAATCTTGGAATGACATAATTTCTCCTAACGCAGTATTTTCCTAACATAATGATAGGATAGCGGTTCCTGAAATGAGAACCGCTGAGTAGGCAGATTAAACAACGTACAAGTCAAGATATTCGTTTACCGGGATGTCTTTGATATTGTTCAGTTCAAGGGATGCTGACAGTATTTTTTGTTGCTGTTCTGCTGAGAAGCGCCGGGCCAGATTGGTTTTGAATTTTTCCAGCAGAGTGGGAATACCATCGGTACGGCGTCGTTTGTGCCCGATTGGGAACTCTATTATGACTTCATCAAATTGGCTGCCATCGTTGAAGGAGATAGTCAGGGCATTGGCAATAGAGCGTTTTTCCGGGTCATGGTAATCTTTCGTGAAATCAGGATCTTCAACACAGACTATTTTTTCCCGTAAGACATCAATACGCGGATCTTTAGCGACATCATCTTCATAATCCGTAGCGGTAAGACGACCAAACAGCAATGGAATCGCAACCATATACTGAATGCAGTGATCTCTGTCGGCTGGATTATGTAACGGGCCTTGTTTATCGATAATGCGGATACAAGCCTGATGGGTACGAATAGTGATTTTGGCGATATCTTCGACTTTTTTACCAAGTTTTTTCAACTGATTATGTAACTGTATGGCGGCTTCAACCGCAGTTTGTGCATGAAACTCAGCGGGGAAAGAAACCTTGAACAGTATGTTTTCCATCACATAGCTGCCATAGGGGCGTTGAAATTGAAATGGCTCGCTGTTGAACAAGACATCATAAAATCCCCAGGTTTTAGCGGTTAATACAGAGGGATAACCCATTTCACCTTTTTGCGCCATCAGGGCCAGACGCACAGCACGGGAAGTCGCGTCTCCTGCCGCCCAGGATTTGCGGGAACCTGTATTGGGAGCATGACGATAGGTTCTTAAGGATTGACCGTCTACCCAAGCGAGTGAAACGGCACTTAATATCTGTTCACGATCCAGTCCTAACATTTGGGCAATCACAGCGGTTGAAGCAATTTTGACCAGAACGACATGGTCCAGTCCGACTTTATTGAAAGCATTTTCCAGTGCCAGGCAACCCTGGATCTCGTATGCCTTAATCATGGCGGTAAATACATCCCACATAGTGAGTGGTTGTTCCCCACGGGCTACAGCATTTCTTGACAGCCAGTCAGCGACAGCGAGTATTCCGCCGATATTGTCAGACGGATGTCCCCATTCAGCAGCCAGCCAGGTATCGTTGAAATCCAGCCAGCGGATAAGAGTACCTATATTGAACGCAGCCTGTACCGGATCAAGCTCGAACTGAGTACCCGGCACTCGTGCACCATTGGGGACAACTGTACCCGGCACAATCGGCCCCAATAATTTGGTACAGGCGGGATATTCCAATGCCTCTAATCCACAACCTAATGCATCTAAAAATGTGTGTTGGGCTGTGACATAGGCAATAGGGGAAACGACGATGTAATCCATGACATAATCCACGATATCTACAATCACCTGATCATATTCGGGACGATCATTAACAACGGGAGTCAGTGTAGAAGCAGGAATAGAGGTAGACATAATCAATCCTTTTTGAAAAATTGTATGTAAGGGATGAATTAGTACTATTTAAAAGGCACTTATCAGTCGGTATCAGCGCTGTTCAATTGGAACAAAGAACAAATTTTCCGGGCCGGTATAATTGGCAGAAGGGCGAATAATTTTGTTATCAACACGCTGCTCAATAATGTGTGCAGCCCAACCGGAAGTACGGGCAATGACAAACAGTGGAGTAAACATAGCGGTGGGAACGCTCATCATGTGATATGATACGGCTGCAAACCAATCAAGGTTTGGGAACATTTTTTTCTTATCCCACATCACAGATTCAATTCTATCCGCAATATTAAACATTTGAAGTGTGCCTGTTTCTTTGGAAAGGGTCAGGGCTATATCTTTAATCACTTTATGGCGTGGGTCAGAAACGGTATAAACTGGATGTCCAAAGCCAATGATCACTTCCTTTTTTTCTAATCGCTTGAGAATATCGACTTCTGCTTCATCTGGTGTGTCATAACGCTGTTGAATTTCGAATGAAACCTCATTGGCACCGCCATGTTTTGGCCCTCGCAGGGCACCGATTCCTCCAATAATGGCGGAGTACATATCTGAGGCTGTACCGGCAATCACGCGGCTGGTAAAAGTAGAAGCATTGAATTCATGTTCTGCGTACAAGATCAGAGAAGTGTGCATCGCCTTTTCCCAGGATGCGGGGGGGTTTTTGCCATGCAAAAGATGAAGGAAATGGCCGCCGATAGAATCATCATCAGTTTCAACATCAATACGGCGTCCGTTATAACTATAGTGATACCAATAAAGCAATATGGAGCTGAGGGAGGCAAGTAAACGATCAGCAATATCACGGGCACCTGGGAGATTATGATCTTCTTTTTCTGGTAGAGTACAACCAAGAACGGAGACACCCGTACGCATGACATCCATTGGATGGGCGACTGCGGGCAGGGCTTCCAGCGCAGCCTTAACACTGCTTGGCAAACCGCGTAATGCTTTCAGTTTGGTTTTGTAGGCTGCCAACTCCGCACGGGAAGGGAGTTTTTCGTGGATTAACAGATAGGCAACTTCTTCAAATTCGCAATGGGCTGCTAAATCGAAAATATCATAACCCCGGTAATGTAACTCCTTACCATTTTTTCCAACAGTACAAAGTGCGGTATTACCCGCAGTAATACCCGATAAGGCAACAGATTTTTTCGGTTTAAATGATGTAGCTTCAATCTTTGTATTTTGTTCATTCATGTGTATCACCTCTGTTATTTTTCTGGAAAAACAGGGCATCCAGTTTCTGTTCAAAATCGTAGTAGTTGATGCTTTCATACAGTTCATTACGGGTTTGCATCATACCGAGCACATTTTTTTGCGTGCCATCGCGACGGAGTGTGGTATAGACCTGTTCTGCGGCCTTATTCATGGCGCGAAAAGCTGACAGGGGATAGAGGGCGATAGAGACATCCACGCTGCTTAACTCTTCGAGAGTAAAGAGCGGAGTGGCCCCGAATTCAGTGATATTTGCCAGTACTGGAACCTGAGTTATTGCAGCAAATGTTTTATACATTTGTAGCTCAGTCATTGCTTCCGGAAACAGCATATCTGCTCCTGCTTCAATATAGGCTTCGGCTCTATCGAGAGCAGCACTCAACCCTTCTACTGCCAATGCATCGGTACGAGCCATAATGACAAAATGTTCATCGCTACGGGCGTCAACGGCGGCTTTGATGCGGTCTACCATCTCCTCTTTTGAGACAATCTCTTTGTTTGGCCGATGACCACAACGTTTTGCACCGACTTGATCTTCAATATGTAGTCCGGCAGCTCCTGCTTTAATAATAGACCGAACTGTACGGGCAACACTGAATGCTGATGAACCAAATCCGATATCTGCATCTACCAGTAGAGGTAAATCACATACATCGGTGATGCGCAGGGTATCGGTCAGCACATCATCCAGTGTTGAGATGCCAAGATCCGGCAGACCTAATGAACCGGCTGATACGCCGCCACCGGAAAGGTAGATAGCTTTATAGCCTGCTCGTTTTGCCAGCAATGCATGATTCGCATTGATGGTTCCTACCACCTGTAACGGAGATTCTTCTTTTATTGCCTGACGAAAAGTTAAACCAGCAGAATAAAATCCCATGTATAACTCCATTATTATAAAAATGAAATCAATTTGTATTGAATTGTTAATTAAGCAAGTATTGTGCCAAAAAGTAAAAATAAGGAGGATAATTGAGACGGATCATGAGTGTATTTTTATTTTTCATTAATAATCAATAGATTAATTGGTTTTTCTATGTTGGGGTTTCTGAGTTTCTATGAGGTATAGTATATACTTGTTTTAAAATGAACCTGATGATGTTTCAATTTTGTTCCATTCTGGAGAAATGAAACATCGTAAAGGACGGGCGGAAAACGCAGAAGGAGAAAGATATGATACCGATACAAACCGAAGAACGTGATAATAGTAAACCGGTTATCTGGACAGTTTCCATCTCCCGCCTTTTTGATCTTTTTCGAGATATCACACCAGAGTTTAATCATCAGGCTGATATCACCCCAATCCATCTTGGTTTTGAACAAGCGGTGCAACATATTCGCAAGCGTCTGGAAAACGAACATTGTGATGCTGTGATTTGTGCAGGCTCTAATGGCTCATACCTAAAAAGTCGCTTATCAGTGCCGGTGATCATAGCCAAAGCCAGTGGGTTTGATTTTATGCAGGCACTGGCTCGCGCCCGACAAATTAGCTCGCGCATTGGGGTGATCACTTATCAGAGTACCTTGCCTGCGTTGGAGGAATTTCAGCAACGTTTTAATCTGCGTATTGAACAACGTAGTTATGCGACAGAAGAAGATGCCAGAGCACAAGTTAATGCCTTGAAAGCGAATGGAATTAAAGTGATTGTAGGTGCTGGATTGATCACCGATCTGGCTTATGAAGCTGAGCTGGTGGGCGTGTTTGTCTATTCTGCTGCTTCTATCCGGCAGGCATTTCATGATGCTTTAGATATGGCTAAAATGGCCAAACTTAATCAAGCCGTGATTTCACCTTATCCTACTAAAGATAAGCTGCGGATCAGACATACTATCAATGACATTCGGGGAAATTCCCCCGCAATAGAGCGTGTGCGCAGCACAATTATGCTATACGCTCGTTCAACGGCTACCGTATTGATTCAGGGAGAAAGTGGTACAGGTAAGGAGTTGGTTGCACAGGCTATTCATCATGAATATACCTTGCGTTATGGTCAATTAAAGGAAAAGCATCCTCGGCCATTTGTTGCCGTCAACTGTGGGGCAATTGCTGAGTCGTTATTAGAGGCTGAATTGTTTGGCTACGAAGAAGGTGCATTTACCGGCTCCCGACGGGGTGGGCGTGCAGGATTATTTGAGATTGCGCACAGAGGAACCTTATTTCTGGACGAAATTGGTGAAATGCCATTGCCATTACAAACGCGCTTATTAAGGGTATTGGAAGAGAAATCTGTCGTCAGAGTTGGGGGATATCGTCCAATTTCGGTTGATGTCCGCATCATTTGTGCAACGCACTGTGATTTGGATCAATGGGTGCGCGAAGGGCGCTTTCGTGTCGATCTATTTTATCGCTTAAACGTATTGCGGATTAATCTTCCAGCATTACGGGAGCGGGGAAATGATATCAGTATGCTGGCGTTGGAATATTTGCGGCGGGCATTTGCGACACTCAATTTACCTGTTTCTGCTTCAAGAGTACGCGAACTTTCTCATTGCGATGAGATACTGCAATCTTATCATTGGCCGGGAAATGTGAGGGAATTACGTAACCTGATGGAGAGAATCGTTCTCTACATAAGTGCTAATCCTGATCAGGTATTGACTCCCGCATTAATACTGTCACTTTCACCTGAACGTCAGGCTGATATTGGTACAACAAACAATAACCTGCAAACGCAGATAACCGCTTTTCCCTTTAAGGAAACATTACTGTCAGAACGTGATATTTCAGTACATGACGTCGTGGCACGCTTTTCAGGTAACCGTCGGGCAGCAGCAGAATATTTGGGAATTAGCCGTACAACATTATGGCGGAGACTGAAACAGACGCAGGAAAAAAATTAACTGGAAAGACCCTCATCTTTCTACTAATTACGTATTTTACTTGTTAATTTACGGTTAGAAAAATGACTGTAAGTTGAAATTCCCACTGGAATAGGGAAGTAATATTCTTTTAAAATTCCACGCAACCTTGTGGTATCCAGCCTGTTTCACCACATCTTTTATGTGCCAGAAACCAACCGTTTAATAACTTTTCCAAATATAGACATTCGCCGATTTGTACAGTTAATTCGTGAGCGATATAGTTTTCTGTGCAGATCGCTTGATTAGTCTGAATGAAACAGAGGATTTGTTGTGGAACCCAACCACTTATTTCTGATGTATCTGTCGCCCAAACCCAGTAGGGATACTCTATATCACTGTGACTAATTACAACAACATCGCCAGCTTGTAAGCGAATTGGATTTGGATAAGCACTGACATAATCTTTGATCACGATACCTTTACCAAACATGTTTTCTCCAGATTTAGCTTAATTTAGCTGGTGGAATAATAATAAGTAATTATACATCGAATAGAATTGTATATCTATGTAACTTCGACGGTCACATATTAAAAAGAGACGGGTAAGATAAAAATTATTCTGTTTTATTTTACAACAAAACTATCAATAATGTTATGTTATTATTTTCATGATGAATTTATTTTCATCTGTTGTTTTTAAATTCGGAATGTCAACGAGTTAATGATGACAAATTAATTAAAAATTTATAATCATGATTATTTTGAAATGTTTTGATAAATAATCATCATTATAACATGGCAAGTAAATTATTATGTTTAGCAGTTAACCTACACATTATTAGTGATTAATCTATATAAAATACAATTTAACATTTCTTTATTATGATAAAAAGATCCTTTATAAGGATACATTTTGAGACTTGGCTTTTATATTATTTTGTTATGATATGTTCTGTAAGAAGCTTATGAATAAAACGCAGACCCAGTGCTATGTTGGTCGCGTAGCAAAACATACTAATACCATAAACAAATGAGGGTACTATAATGTCTAAAATGATTGATGTATTAATGGGTGTAAGAACCGAAGATATTATGAATGACTTTGGTAAACTTAGCAAAGATATTAATAGTCCAGTTTCAATGTGGTCTGCGGATGTTTTTAAAAAATATGTTACTTACATCCATGAAGATGAAACAATGACTTCTGTTGATTGCTCAGGTAATTTAATGGTTAAATGCGATGTGGGAGATGTAATTCGCATGAATTTAATAACATTAAATAATAATCCTGACTATTCTGTTGCTATGATGAAGATGGATCCGATGATGAAAATGGACTCCATGATGAAGATGGATCCGATGATGAAGATGGACTCCATGATGAACATGGACCCGATGATGAAAGTCATGCAAGGTGACATGGTCCAAATGCTGGAGCCACACAAAATGGTTGCCAGCACAAAATACATGCCAGTTGTTGACGTAAGAAATCCAATGGATGTGGATATGCAGAAAGTGAGAAGTTGCTATTTGATGACCAAAGTCAATATGATGCCTCCTATGGGCACTATGCGTGTCATGTATTATGAGTGTATTTTGGGAATATATAAAGAAGGCATGTTGCAGGGTTACATTGCCGCAGAGCCTGGCCTTGTTCTGGATAACAGATAATTTCTATCAGGCAAAAAAACTGAATTAAATTTAAACTTCTTAGGTCGCGCAGATGCGTGGCCTTTTTTTTTATGTCAATAAAGTCGAATTTTCTGTTGGTTTAGCGGTAGGATGAAATTGTTTTGAATTTTAATAATCATAAGTGGGGAATTTATGTCCGAAGTTAATGATCCAAAAATTGATTTTTCAGATTATATGTTGGTTGCTGATATTACTTTAGGAATTAAAGTGCATAAGATAAATAGTTTTGTTGATAATATTTCTTGGGGATATTTGAATAAACTAAAGATGGAAGTCCTAATAAAGGGAACAGTACCAGATTATGGTTCTTTCGATGTAATAAAAAATAACCCAGGTTCCATAAAAATTCCTTAATTCTTATCATCATTAAAATAGAAGGAGGCCGATAACAAATATCAGACCGGAGAAGAAGAGCGCCGTGATGCAGTAGCCCATAATGTCGCGTACCCCAAGCCCTGCGATAGCCAGCGCCGGTAATGCCCAAAACGGTTGTGCCATATTCATCCACTGTTCACCATAAGCAATAGCCATAACTGATTTACCTAAATCTGCGCCCAACATTTCAGCGGCAGACATGACAAACGGCCCCTGAATAACCCAGTGACCACCACCAGATGGCACTGCAAGGTTAATCAGTGCGGAACTGAAGAAGGTCATAAGCGGGAAAATGTCTTTGTTAGCGACGTTGATAAAGAATTCAGTGATAAGCCCGCCTAGCCCTGAACCTTTCATCATCAGTTGAATGCCTGCATAGAAGGGGAATTGCACCAGAATACCCGCTGTACTTTTCGCAGCAGCCCCTACTGCACGCATATATGCCATTGGAGTTTTATGCAGTAATAAACCGGTCAGCAGGAAAATCATGTTGACAGTGTTAATGGTGATGTTGAACCCGTTTTTGGCGAAGTATATACCGAGGTAGGTGAAGCCTAGTATTCCGATGATCCACGCGATAATACGGCTTTCCTCCATGCGTTCAGATAGAGGGGCGTCTTTCAGCAGTTTTTTCTGGAAATCCGGCTCTTCTTCCAGCAAAGCCGGGTCGATCATTATAATTTCCTCTTTTTCGGCATCATCATACGGGTGACAAACGGCATGACGGCGATAAGGCTGAGAGTGATAAAAATGTTGTAACTGGTAAAGATAGTCTGGCTGACTGGGATCAGACCTGATATATGCTCAACCGGATTGCCAGGCGTTGCTGCCAACAGCGGCATTGAGCCGGAAAAACCGCCGCCCCACGTCAGGAAGCCGATGTAGGCGCAGGCGATCATAAGCGGATAGTCAGAACCGGGAACCTTACGGGCGACCTCACGGGCAAACATAGCTCCTACAACCAACCCGAATCCCCAGTTAATGACACAAGCCACGGAACCGAAGAAGGTTACTAGCATTACACCTTGTGTGGGGGTTTTGGCCAGTGAAGCTGTTAGCCTCAGAATACGTTTAACGGGGCCAGAACTCGCCAGCGCGTGACCAGTGACGATAATCATCGCCATCTGCATCCCGAAAGCGAGTAGGTTCCAGAAGCCGTCTCCCCACATTTTGACCAGATCCATTGATGTGCTAGATGTCAGCGACAGCGCGATCATAAAAGTGAGCATGGTGAGCAGCATTGCAAAGATCAGCGGATCTGGCAGATAGCGGCTCACAAACCGTGTCATTACACGAGAAATGCGGCCGATCATACGCTATCCTCAGTTATATTAAGAGACATCATTTTCACGTGTGGAGAAATGATAAATTTGGCCTCGGTTTTCGCTTTGATGGTGTCAATGTTTACACCCGGTGCGTGTTCAAATAGCACCATCTGACCGTTTTCGAAACGGAATACCGCAAGTTCAGTAACCAGCGTATCCACTGCATTCACTGCTGTCAGCGGCATAGTGCATTGACGTAGAATTTTGGCTGAGCCATCTTTTGCACAATGTTCCATTGCAATGATCACTCTGCGGGCGCCAGTCACCAAATCCATCGCACCACCCATGCCCGACACCATCTTGCCTGGGATCATCCAGTTAGCCAGATTAGCATTCTGGTCTACCTGTAATCCGCCTAGCACACTAGCATCAACGTGACCACCTCGGATCAGAGCAAAGGAGAACGCACTATCAAACATAGATGCGCCCGGTAGTACACCACAAGGTTGCCCCCCAGCGTTCACCAGATCTTTATCCGGCTGTGTGACAGGCCCCAGACCGAGAAAGCCGTTTTCAGACTGTAGGGTGATATGTACCCTTTCAGGCAGGTAGTTCACAACCTGAGTTGGCAGGCCGATACCAAGGTTAACGATATCTCCATCATTCAATTCAAGGGCTACGCGGCGGGCGATAAGTTCTTTAGCGTTCATGGATTTTATCCTTATTGAACAATGAGATGATCGATGATAGCACCCGGTGTGATAATGCAGTCAGGATCGAGTGAGCCAATCGGTACGATTTCATCCGGTTCAGCGAGCGTGATATCTGCGGCCAGTGCAATAAGTGGGTTAAAGTTACGTGCGCTGAGGTGATAAGTCAGGTTGCCGAAAGTGTCTGCTTTGTGTGCCTGAATCAGTGCCAGATCGGCATACAGCGGCAATTCGAGAAGGTATGTCCGGCCATTGATGACTTTTTTCTCTTTGCCTTCTTCCACCACGGTGCCCACGCCGGTTGGTGTCAGAAAACCACCCAAACCAGCACCAGCGCAACGGATCTGCTCTGCCAACGTACCTTGTGGCACCAGTTGTACTTCCATTTCACCGGATATCATGCGGCGGCCAGCTTCTGGATTGGCACCGATATGGGATGCAATTAATTTCTTTACCTGTCCATTAACAATCAATGGTCCCAGACCGGTATCAACAAAGGCTGTATCATTGGTAATAAGGGTTAGATTTTTTACACCGGTTTCTAATAGCGTTGTCATTAAACGTGGAGGGGTGCCCACACCCATAAATCCACCCACCATAATGGTCATCCCATCGCAGAAAAATTCCTTTGCCTTATCAATCGTTATTTGTTTATTTTTCATGTTTCTTTCCTTAGTAAGAAAGATATCTCAAACAGTAAAATAGCAAAGGGTATGTCAATAGATTAAATTTTATTTTCCACTAATAATAAACTTTTTGAAATAATAAATATTATTGGTTTTTAATGGTATGATAATTTTTGGTTGGCTGTGATTTAATTAATATCAAATAGCAGGAAATGGTATGTTGTAAGAAATGTATAGCAAAGATCAGCAAAAAACGGCAGGAGATCAACTTAAAAATAAAAGATTAAAGAGAAATAGAAAGTTAGAGGAATAATTATTTTCTTTTTATTTGTACGATGATATTCAATTATTATATTCTTGCAATTGATATATTAAAGTTTGACAATTAATTCCTAATACTTCGGTCGAGGCGCTGATGAGAACACCTTTATCGCCAGCCAATATAGGTGGGATCGCATCTCTTAGAGCTTTCATAAAAAGTGATGTAAAAAAATCTTGCAAGTATTAGCTTTTTTATTATGGCCTTAGCCAGTTTAAGTAGCGTCAGCTGCTTAAACATAAAACCACCCGCTATGCGGGTGGTTATGATTACAGGGTATTCAATTTAGATTATTAAGCAATTGCAGAATTGATAGGTAAAATCTTCTTTTCAGTGAATGCAATGAATGGTACTGTTTTTATATACAGTTATTGGGTGCAAATAATAATTTTCAACTCAACTTTTTCTCAAGCTTAGTACCATTTTGGCATCAAGCATAATTTTGTGATTTTTTGACATAACTCACTAAGTTAAATGTGATTTTACTTTTTCCATTGATTGATATTCTGTGTGTGATTTACTTAAGATTTGTGCAACAGACTAAAGCAAGAGAAAAGCATGAGTCAAAAGAGCAAGACATATACAGTTCGCTTTTATAAGTCCAGATGTGATGGAAGCTCAGATATTTTATGGCAGGTGCTATCAGAGCTTGTAGAACGTGGTGAACCTTTGCAAGTGATGCCAGCAGGCGACACTGCTTATCAAATTAGAGGGCTCAAGATCGGCGTAGATATGAAATCTATAACGGGATATTTGGTCATGCTCCCACGCTGGTGTCAGGGACACGGCTCGGGTTCTGAAAGTCGGTATTAACACGGTCATTCGCACATTAAAAAACTCACGCCAAGACAAGTAACTACGCTGCCGCTTTCGGGCAGTGAAATTCATATTGTCTGTGAAATAGACGAGCAGTGGTCATTTGTCGGTAATAAAAGAAATCAGCGCTGGCTCTGGTATGCGTGGGAGCCGAATAGGAAACGGGTAGTGGCACATGTGTTTGGGGATCGCAGCAGGAAGACGTTGAAAAAGCTGCTGGCACTCCTATCTCCTTTTACTATCCGGTTTTACTGTACAGATGATTATGCCGTTTACGATTACCTGCCTAAGAAAAAACACCTCACGGGAAAGAAATTTACCCAACGTATCGAGAGAACGAATCTTACGCTTCGTATCCGGATAAAGAGGTTGAATAGAAAGACAATAGGTTATTCCAAATCCGAAGAAATGCACGACAAAGTGATAGGTACGTTCATTGAGCGTGAATACTACATCTCATCACCGATCTAACCATTGGGAACATGACCGCTTAGTGCGGCGGCTATCCCCTAAATCAGCATATTGAAAAGTGTCTTTTGCCCATTGCTCAGCATCTGTTGAAAACATCATACGTGACCTCAACGTAGTATTTCTTATTGAGATCAGCCAGGTAGAAAAAGGTTCAAAAAAATCCCTCGATTCAATCGAGGGATTTGTGTAGAAGAGACAGCCCTTATCCGGGATATCCGCCCCGTTCTGCGCTTTGTCGAGGCGGCCCTCGACTGCTCGCGCCAGCTTTTCTATTTCCTTTTTACCGGCCATCGCCTGAATGGATTGCAGGGACACAATGCGTCCGTTCGGCAGTGTGATATCAACCACCCCGTTCTCACTCGACCACTTATCCATGTTCTGGAGGAAATTGATGATGTTGCTGTTAATCGCCACCATATGTCGGACGCCATCGGAAATGGAATCAGGGACGGTCGTCTGAATCTGGTAGGTAGTGTTATCCAGCGTCACCGTGGCTTTATCCGCCAGCACCAGTTCCGTATCGGAGTTCACCGCCTGTATCATATGCAACAAGTTACTGTTGCCGGACTGGATGATGATCACCTGCCCCGGGGCAATGCCGTTGATATTGTCTTTAAACTGCGTGCCCGTACCGCGGACAATAGCCGAGCCGGACACAATAGAAATTGTGCCTTGTGCATAAATCATGGTTTGATTCCTGAAAAAAGAGAGGGTTAACCTTCTATCATGGTTAAATCGACAATAAAGCCTTCCAACAGCGGCGGTGGGCCGCTCCCTGCGTTGGGATCTACACCTGTACTTCGTTCACCCACAAATTCATAGGAGTAGGCAATTTCAATACGTCCATCACTGTATTTTCCCTTGAAGGTTTCCAGCCAAACGTTATATTCCCATTCTTCATCATAAAACGGCGGATTGTTTTCACCGCGAATATAAACAATATTTTTATAATATTCTCTGGACTGCCATTTTATGGGCATGAAGCCATAATGCCGTCCCGGTTCACCCACATGAACAAAAGGCCTGTTTTTATTATTGGGGACATCGACATAAAAATATTTTACAAATGACAGTAATTTCATGGAGGAAGAAAACATCAGTTCGCCTTTCTCGCTATACACCTCCAGCCCGCTGTTGCCCGAAATTGCCAGTTCCGATACCGGGGCAAAAAAATATTTACCTCCGGCCCCATAAACCAGCGCGCAGTTATAGTATTTTTCATCCCAGCCGGCATTACTTTCATTCTTCTGCGCTTTTCTTAAAAAACCCAGTGACGGGGTTTTATAGGATAATTGCACCAGACCGTTGTCGGTATAAAACTCTAATCCCATCATATTAAATCGCCCAAATGGTCACCCGGTTTTGCATTTCAGCCCATACCCCGGTTTGTCCGCCACCTCTACCCATGTGCTCCCATCGCCAGATGTCATAATCCACGTAATAACTGAACGTGCTGCCAGATACACTGAACTTTGTGAACTCATTACTGATAGCAGAAGTAAGGGTATGACCCCTGCTTCTCATGCGTAAAAAGAAACGGGCCGTCACATTACCCCCTTCACTCAATCCCGGCAAAAACAAGTGCCCTGATTTTTGAAGCGGGATAACGTGAGTCCCTAAAAAACGCGGGATAATATTATTCGTGCTGATAATCACCCGGCCTTTTTCATCGTAAATCTCCAATCCCATCCCCATCACCAAATCCCCATTCTGATACGTAATATTCCATTATTATCAAAGAGCTGCTTGAGATTATTGGTTTCGACCCAATAACCGGAACTCCCGCGCCCGTAACGCACCTCTTCGCCTGTTTTCATATCCAGTCTGAACCCGGTTTTATTATGGGGGTCGAAATTCACGGATCTAATTTCATCCCCCACAACCAGCTTCTGGATCATCGCTTTATCGATTAACGCTTCTCTGAGAAATACCTGCCCGTCTTTAATCATAAAGACCGATTCCAGCTTGTCATCAGCAGGATTCATTACCATAAACTGGTTGGCACTGACCCCGAAGTGAGTTTCCACCTTGCCGTTCTTCACCTCTGCCCCAATCACCATCCCCGCTTTATAAAAATGACCGTTATAATTCACCCCGGCCCCGATATCCTTAATGGCATATCCATTGCCGTCGATATCGAAAACTGCCGTCGCTTTCTCACGAATAATGGCGGACTGATCTTTAAACTGTGCCTGAGTGCGTTGCTCACTTTCCGTCAGGGCTTTGTCCATTTTCGCAATGGCTTTCTGGCTTTCCTGAATGCTGGCCTTGACCTCGGTTCTCACTTCATCTTTAACCACCACAAGGTCCGCCTTCACCTCTTTAAAGGATTCGGCCCATGCTGCCTTCTCATCAGCGAATACCCGGTCAAGCCGCCTGATTTCGGCCTTGTTCTCTCCATCCTTCACGATTAAGTTACGGGCATTCTGATAAATCGCCGTACTGTTAATCAGTTCTGCTTCGGCCTGATAATTCAGTTGCTCCTGCAAGCGTTTACCGGCTTCGGCAGTAAGGAACTGGTCACCCATCGCCTGGGTTATCCAGTTTGTGTCGGTAGAGGACGCCCCCCGAATAAAGTTTGTCCACGGGGATTGATTGCCGGATTTATCCACCAGCCGGGCCCGAAAGTAGAAAGCCACCCCCGCCGCCAGCCCCTGCATCGTGTGTGTTTTTTGCGGGTAGGGAATATCCGCCAGTAACATCACCCCTTCGCCATCGTTGGTCGGACTGTATTGAATCTCTGTTTTCAGCGTATCGTCAGTTTGCAGCGCAAAACCCCAGTTTAACTGGATACCAAAGACAATCGGGGTCGCTCTGAATGCCAGGGGTACAGGCGGGTTTCCCTCTTTCCCCTTCAGATGCGTTTCGGGTGCATTCGCCCAAATACTGGAAATTTCCGCCGCATTAATCGCCCTGACCCGCGCCTGATAACGGCCTGCGTAGATGTTCGGCACTTCAAAACCTTGTGTCGACGTGCGCGGTGCGGATATCCAGTTGCCGTTATCCCGTCGCCATTCCGCTTCATAGGCAATCGCACTCTCCGCAGCCTCCCAGGTGACACGCAGTGTGGTGACAGCAATACCCTGATTGACGACAGAATAACTGTTAATCGCGACATTTTTCGGCGGTGGCTGCACGCCGGGCGGAATGACCGAAATGGGGCGTTCGTCTATGCGGGTGCCGGTATCGATGTGATCGTACTTGTCCGGGTTATGCTCTACGGCGGTGATTTCAAAGGAAACACCATCCTCTCCTTCTTTAATACCCGTGACCCGGAATAACTGAACCGCCAAATCGGCCGCATCAATGGCCCAGACGCATTCAGTGGCCGGCATTTCGGAGTAATCGGTACTGACCGTCACCACTTCGCCATTAACCGCCTGAATGGTACGCCCTTCCGCCTTACCGGAGGGCAGATTGAGAATAAGCCGCTCGCCCACTTTAGCCGATGAAACCCGGTCTAACGTGATATTGCGCCCCTCAGCGGCACTAATACGCCCACCGAGGACACGCCCGGACAGCATCTCATCCGCCAAGCCAATGATGTAACCCGGTAAGGGGATTTTGCCATCCAGTCCCACGGTAAAGGTCACCATCCGGTCATATTCGTTAGTGTGTAACACCCACTTACCGCGCCGGATAGCTTCACTCTGACGGGTACAACCAATGGCCGTCACATCCGCCTGTCTGACCCCGAAGCGGCGTATCAACCGGTTTTCGAAAACGGGTTCGACGGCGTCCTGATACCCGTTCTGCGGATCGGACCAGCTCACCATCGCTGTAGAATAGTGGGTTTTCTCACTGGCACTGGCGTAAGTAAATTTACCGTCCTTCACATTGGCACGGGTATAGAGGTAATCCATATCCCGGGGCATATCCGCCAGTACATTCATATTATTGTTGGCCCAGAATGTCATCCCCGGAAAATACCGGCAATATCCCGCAAAACAGTCCAGGCATCTTCCTGAGACTGAATATAGACGTTACAGGTAAACCGGGGTTCGGTGCCGCCTTTGCCATCCGGTACGGGATGGTCGCAATACTGGGCGATACGGTACAGGTCCCATTTTGCCAGACGCAAATTTTCCGCTTTAACCCGGGTGCCGATACTGAACCGGTCATTGATCATCAAATCATACAGCACCCAGGCAGGGTTATCTGTCCAGGCCCATTTGAACTCACCTTGCCACACCCCGGAATAAGTGCGGCCGTCCGGGTCGTAGTTGTCCGGCACCCGGATCACCCGCATTTTCGGTTCACAGGAAATCTGCGGGATATTGCGAAACTGTTTGGCGTCGAACTGGACGAATAACAGGGCGGTTTCGGGGTAACTCAATTTGGCATCAATAATTTCTGTGATGGCCTCCACCATCATCGCGTCAGCAATCCGGTTACTGTTCTGTTTTGGGGTCAGACGGCGTACCCGTACCTGCCAGCCGGAATGCGCCTGGGGTAAATCCACACGGTGAGATCGTTCATATTTGGTGGTTGTCTTGCCCGCTACCGCTGTGTTCAGGATCTCCCGGTATGCCCCGCCATCCGTTGCCACTTCAATCACATAACTGATGCGATACCCGACTGTATCCCCGTTATCTTGCTGTGTTTGCAACTGAGGCCACGATAAACGGATACGGACGGCCGATAACTGCGTATTGGTGACCGATCTGACCCATGACTCGACTAACTCTGTCCCCACGGTCAGGTCATTTTCTACGGCGGGCATACCGGGAATATAATCCTGATACGGTGTACCGGGGCGAAATTCCCACTTCACGCCTTCGAAGTTGGCCTGACCATTCGGGCCAATAATCGGTGTGTTATCCAGAAAGATATTGGTGCCATCCAGCCCGCCCGCAAATTCCCCTTCACCCAGAGCCAGGATAATTTTTGCATAGGACGTGGATTGTAAAGAATCCGGGGATTCAACCGGCGTGCGTGGACTGCGACTGCCGCCTTTACTGCCCTGAATCAGATGATTACCCATAATTCACCTACAAAAAAAGCCGCAGGCGCGGCAAGACTCAATAAAAATAAATGGCGTTATTGCTGATCTTCGGCATAGATACCTGCTGAGATAATGGCCCCACCGATGCGGCGCCGGCCATATCCCACGGGAACGGGATTGCCCTGTGCAATGGAGTTCACCGGACCACCAAAGGCATAAGAGGGTTTGTTATCGGGATCTTCCCGTCGCGCCAGTCCGCCCGGCATCGGTGAAAGCATCTGCACCACGCCCCCCAGCATCATCGACACACCGGACATCACTAAGGGCACTCCCCACGCAGTGGCCCACATAAACGCCCCCGCGGCGACCATCACCGCACCGAGAATGGTCTGAAAAATCCCGGCCTTTTTACTGCCGATAATCACCGGAGCAATGCGAATAGCCTCTTCCCCGGAAAAGGCCAGTTCCTCCCGGCTGATATTGCGTTTTCCGCTGAACACGGCAAAGGTCAGCCCACGCGCTTTGGCCGTCAGCAAAAACTGCTCAAAGCCGTCAATTAATACCGACAGCGCCCGGATCGCTTCCTGCGGTGATGAGACAGCCAGCCGGTGCTCCCGTCCGAACAAGGCACCGAGCACGCCGTATAACCGTATCACTCGCAATGTATTCATGAAATTACTCCTGATATCTGACTATTTTCACCGTACGTTCCTGCCAGTACCCGCTATAAGACACGCGGTGACTGAGTTGTCCGTACAGATGGTGTAACATGAGGCCGTCACCGAGGTAAATGCCGGCATGGTTAGGCTCACTGGCCTGCACTTGCATCATGATCACATCCCCCTGCAATTCACCGCTGCATTCTGTAAACCCCGCCGAAGCATAGTGTTTCATATACAGATTTTCGCCCCGGTTCCACCAGCCATCCGTGCGGGCAAAATCAGGCAGTTCAATATTACGTTCCAGCCGATACCAGTCACGTACAATGGCATAACAATCCCAGATACCATGCACAAACGGGCGGCCAAGTAAAGGCTTTACCCCCTCGTTTGGCATGATGGTACGCATATCCCCTTCCGGCCATGAAACAATGACCCACGGAATTTGTGACAGGTCACACTGAGCAATGTCTAATTGACTGGGCTGTGTCGTGGCATCGGGGTGACTGTGGACAATCGCAATAATCGTTCCTGCCTCTTCGGCATTGGCGTAATCTTCGGGGTGAATACTGAATTGCTCAGTGGGTGACGGGGCGGTATTGCGACAGGGAATGTACTGCTGCTTTCGGCCATTCTGAATCACCAGTCCACAGCATTCATTGGGATATTCGGTTTTGGCGTGATTCAGGATAGATTGAGTGATGTGGGGGCGCATGTAAAACTCTCCACACAATAAACAGAAAACCCGCTGCGGCGGGTTCATTGGTAAGTGCTATTTCTCTTACCATCCACATGTTTTTCTTAATGGAGCTATTTCATCTGATAATCCAGTTATATTGAATGCAGTATTAATCGTGTTTTCACCATAAGGAGTGACTTGCACAAATAACTTGTTTTTTCCAAGCAAAGATTTGATGAATGCAATTTTTCCATCCGTAGGGTAAAAAGAGGCTTTGTTATTTGTGGATATATTCCACCATTTATTATTTTTCTTTTCTTTATCAACTCTTGTTATTACTTTAGTGCTATCAATACCAAGATAAGCATTCCAGTTTATATATAATTCAGTTTTATTATTTTGACATACAATCCCTAAAACTGGAGTATATCTTCCAAGAAGATCTGTATATATTGAACGCTCAGCCTCTACTCTTAAGATGATGGTTTGCGAATCATCTATCTCAGATTTTTCCTGTGAAATATTCCATTCACTCTTGTCTTTATTTACAGTTTTCTTTCCTGAATGTAAAGATTCATAACAGTCTAATTTTTCATTAGATTCCGTCATAATCTTACATTTATTATATTCATCTGTTGATATAACATTTGCCATCGCCGTATTTATAAAAAATAAGCCTAATAAGAAAAATACCTTTTTCATGAGAATTTACCTTTCAGCCATAAAGTGGCATTAAGTTTACTTGTAAATAAATTTAGGTACATCCTTTTTGGTTAATCAAGCCTTACTGTACCAATCCTCACCTTCTCAGCAACGCCGAACCCGGAAATCCGCCAAAAGGCAATTGAGCCGCTTCACCGTATCGGGCCTTGCAGTCACTCATCAAACCCCCGCACGCATCTTTTGCCGGGTCATCAGTCGGGTTACCCTCCTCATCAAAATACCGCGTTCCCGTATAGTTGCAAGGTGATTTCGATATAACCCGCGCATACACCATGTACACAGACTGTGGATTTGACGGGTGGGGATTTGTATACCCTGTAAGTCAGCCGGTGACGATAAGGCAAAATGAATGCTTTCGTTATCTTCATGGGTCTTACTGTCGATATAGAAAACATCGATTTTTTCCTGTGTCGGATCGGCTTGCGGGTTGCCTTCTGGAAAGTTTCTCGCATCCAGATAATGCGCAAAGGTCATACGAATAGTGACACGCGCCTGCACCATGTTCTGATAAGCCAGACACAGGGCGCTGATAGTACTATCCAGATTGGCCACACTCAGGGTCGGTGACACTGCTCTGCCGTCAGTTGGCGTTGCACCGTTTAATCGGGATTCTGGGTTCTTCCGGGGAAAACGAACAATTTTTGGAGGAAGAGCAATGGTGCGTCGAATGCTTTATATGGCTACGTTAACAGCCATTAGATTTAACCCCGTTCTCTGCGCTTTCTACAAGAGATTAACCGAAGCAGGCAAGCCAAATAAAGTCGCTATCGTTGCTTGTATGCGTAAGTTACTGGTCATTATCAATGCAATGATAAAAACAAATAAACCGTGGGATGAATCTTTCCACACGGTTTAAAGCGAAAGACAGTTGCTCATTAGGCCGCCTAAGTGACCTTGATTGAGATTGGCAGGATTATTTTTTATCCTTCCCTTTTATTGCATCATAAATAAAGCTGGCTCCAATACAGATAATGGCAAGAGGTATCCCCCACTTAACATCAGAGGAAATGACACCAAAAATGCCTTTGTCCCAGCGAGAGTCGCCAAGATGCCTTGTGTACCCATAAATCAGGATGTTCTTTCATCTTCATAATCCACCCCATTGAGATAATCGGCGTCCGTGGGGTGAACGATGGTTACCCCTGTGAGTTGTAGTTAATAGGTTGCCAACCGCAATAAAGATACTGAGGTTATGGGAGTGATTGCGGTGGCAGAAATGAAAAACCTCGCGTTAACGAGGTCTTGAATGATTATTTAAAATATAGTGATTACGCAGGATAAATAGGAGTATGAGTTAAATATTCGTTAGAACCAACCAAAATCTCCATCCTATATCACCCAACATAAACACCGATGATAAAAACACCCACAAGCAAATATAAGCGCTAATATATAAAAATTGTTGCGGTGATATTACCGTCCAGCAACCAATAGCAAGAGAGAATGCATACCACATTGATACCGTAAAAACTTTCTTTAAAAGAACACGATAGTGCCCTGATATTTGCATCTTCCTCAATAAGGTATTACCTGATACGGATGCAAGAATGGATAATCCTGTAATCAGAAATCCCAGCAATGTTGCCGATACTTGAGCTGCAACGGTCGCAGCAGAGCGAATAGCGGTATCATCCAGACCTATGAACCAACCTTTATACCATGTAGTGATGGTGAGGGAGCATGCAGCAACTATACATATTTTTATATAATATCTCATAATGTCCTCCCTCTTCGTTAGTTATCACTCTTTAAAGTTAGCGTCAAAGTGATGCTGCTTCTGATCCTTTACGCTTCTAATTCCTTGATATATATCAGTTGAATAAATTTCACCACCTTCTCCAACCGCTACATCGATTTTGTCATAAATACGTTCTGCAAATAGGTCTATCGGTTTCTCTATTCCAGAAATTTTAACTTTTAATCTTTTCGTATGCTCTGAATCCAGTAACTTCCGAATATAATTTCTGGTTTTATCTAAAAGTCCTAACTGCCTGGATTGAATGGATATTGTTCCAGTAAACTTCGTACCTCCCACATCCTGCAACATATCAAAAGAATCCTGAGTCCAAGCATCTTCTGGATTTAATTGATATTCTTTTCCTACTGGTTTAGCGACTGAAAACTCAACGCTTTTTATCAATCCTTTTTTAAATATGGCGTCCAATGACTCTTTAGTTAAAATGTCATCAAAACCAACCACTTGATTTCCTTCGTTAATTTCAGTGAGGTATTTAGACAGTGCAGAGATAACACCTCCTTCTCTGCAACATTGATAGCCTATTCATGTTCCCAATGGTTAGATCGGTGATGAGATGTAGTATTCACGCTCAATGAACGTACCTATCACTTTGTCGTGCATTTCTTCGGATTTGGAATAACCTATTGTCTTTCTATTCAACCTCTTTATCCGGATACGAAGCGTAAGATTCGTTCTCTCGATACGTTGGGTAAATTTCTTTCCCGTGAGGTGTTTTTTCTTAGGCAGGTAATCGTAAACGGCATAATCATCTGTACAGTAAAACCGGATAGTAAAAGGAGATAGGAGTGCCAGCAGCTTTTTCAACGTCTTCCTGCTGCGATCCCCAAACACATGTGCCACTACCCGTTTCCTATTCGGCTCCCACGCATACCAGAGCCAGCGCTGATTTCTTTTATTACCGACAAATGACCACTGCTCGTCTATTTCACAGACAATATGAATTTCACTGCCCGAAAGCGGCAGCGTAGTTACTTGTCTTGGCGTGAGTTTTTTAATGTGCGAATGACCGTGTTAATACCGACTTTCAGAACCCGAGCCGTGTCCCTGACACCAGCGTTATTCATGGACATATCAATAATTCGTTCTTTCATGCCGGGGTGGCAGGCTTGGTAGGTATAGTTCAGTTGGAAGGTTTTACGGCAAGCATAACAGTGATAGCGGGGGTGCCCAGTACGCCCTTTTCCATGCCCTTTAACCTCGTCTGTTTTATGACAGTAACGACAAACCACGTTGGACCCGAGACCTTCAGGCTTACGGGCAAAATCAATATCATGCGAGCAGAGCTTATAAAGACAAAGAAAGCTATAAATGGGAACGGGCTTCACGCGCAATGGAAGCCCGCCTCGGTGCTGACATGCGAAAAGTTATCTCGGTCTGTGACCGGGAAGCAGACATTATCGAGTACCTGACCTATAAGGTCTCAAATCATCAGCGCTTTGTCGTTCGCTCTATGCAAAGCCGTTGCATAGAAGAAAGCAGCGACAAGCTTTATCATTACAGTGGCGCCTTGGTGTATGCGGATACGAGAACGGTTCAAGTGAGGCAAAAAGGCGGGCGAAAAGCGCGTGATGCACACTGCGAAGTGCGTTATGCGGCGGTGACCGTAAAAATCCCGGCGAATAAAACCGGTGACGGCGTCCCACTGTACTATGTCGGTTGTCAAGAAACGGGAAATCATGATGGCTTGAGCTGGCACATTCTGACCTCAGAACCCGTGAAAACAAAAGAAGATGCCCAGCGTATTCT